>JAKSNQ010000006.1 GCA_024399615.1 Paludibacteraceae bacterium
CGGTCTATGTGGATCGCTGGCATACCATCTTCAAAGACCGCTGGCACACGCTGAGCCACCACGACACCATCACCCTCACCATCCGCGACACCATCCCGTACCCCGTGGAGGTTTCCGGTCAGTCGGAACCGCCCGATCCCGTCCCGCGGTTCTACCGCTTCAGCACAATCGCATTCTGGCTCCTCCTCCTCGGCCTCATCTTAGTGCTTGCCGCGTATGGCATTCTCCGCAGGGCATTTCGCCTCGGTCGCTGACCGCTCCCGACACTCTCCCGTTACTCGCCAGCCGAACTTTTTGGTACTTCAATCAAAATAAATGCAGCACCAGACAATTCTGGTGCTGCATTTGTGATTATTGGCTTAATTTTATCTACCTGACGTGCTGAGATTACTTCATCATACGTCCGAGTGCATCGTAGCGAATGCCGTTGCGGATGATGATGAGTTGACCTGCCTCGATGGTCTTGACTACGTCATTGTTCTCGATGTTATCAACCGAAGTTGGGGTGCTGCCCAGGGTCAGTTCGGCATCATCGATCAGGATAGCCTGTGCCACGCATTTATCTGCTGTGGTCTGAGGGTTCATGATAACCAGACACAAGGTGGTCTCTTCTTCCAGGGTGAAGGTGTAGGTCACATGTGTCCAACTGTCGTTATTCAATGCGGTGTACTCGCTGTTGTACTTGTATGTGCCCAAGCTGTAGTCTGCCTTGATTGGCACGTAACCCAATCTGGCTTGAGACAGTTCTGCGGTGGTTGCCTTGGCCCATACAGAGAAGGTGTACGTGCCGGCTGCGAGGATAATCTCCTGATATGCAGCACGTTTGTTTGATGACGTTGCAAATGATACAGATGCTGAGTAGCTGCCGTGACGAGCATCGGTTGACTGGGTGAGAGTTGCGTTACCTGCGGTAGAGAGGGTCTGCCAGTAGTCTGGTTTCTCGTCAGTCCACTCCTCAAAGCCGGTGTTTTGAAGGCTGGTGGTGAGTACAGGTTTGTTCGCTCCCACTTTGATGGTGTAGTAGGCAGAAGCTGCAGAATAAGCCTCTGTTTCTGCTACGCTTGCCGTAATTCGTGCGGTGCCCATCGACACGAGAGTGACTTCACCTGTTGTCGCATTTACGCTCGCTACTGCCTCGTTGTCAGATGTGTAGGTGACACCTGTCACTTCTGCTGGGCTGACGGTCAACTCTGGAGCGCTGAACTCGTTAACGGCATCCAGGAATGCCAATACACTGGTGGCTGCAAACGACATGTTGGTGGTAATGCGGCCCGATACGGATGGACGAATCTGGAGAAGATAACCATATTGAATCTCTGGGGTTACGACTTGGTTGTTATCTACATATTTCTTGAGTTTGCCTCTTACTACGAGCGTGTCGCCTGTCTTTACTTCGGCTGCGCTGGTAAAGTTGGCGTTTCCGAGGCTCTTGATGCGATACAAAGTGAGGCCGCCTTGCAGTACGAAAGTGCCGTTACCATGCGTGGTGCTGATCTCGGTCACGGTCTCTACGATACCCTCTACGTTTACTGAGTCTGCTGAGACTGCTCCGTCAGCCAATGCATTACATGCTGCCAGAGCTTCTGCTTCTGTCAGGATGGCACCTGGATCTACTGGATCTGGGTCTGGATCTGGATCTGGGTCTGGATCTGGGTCTGGATCTGGATTAGAACCTCCTTCTGAATCCCAAGTGATAGATACGTCGCTCAAATAGATAGCTCCATTTTTTGAACGAATACCCACGTAGGTGTAGTCCCCTGTTACAGTAATGGAACCTGTTGATGTCAGCTCGCCAAGCAACGTTCCTTGATTACCATTGGCTGTGGCATACAAATCGCTTGCTCCGGTGTAAGCGGTATTGTTTCCGTAAACTTGAATGGAGTTTTCACCAGAACCAACGGTGATTGCTACTGATTTTACATAGCCTCCGGAGGTGGTACTTACGATACCGCTGTTTGAGCTTCTAGAACGCAATTGGATGTCGCCTTCAGTACTTTTTGCACTTTGACCTGCATACACAGCTGATGATGATTTGGTAACACCTGAGAAATCTGTGTAAGCTGTGTTTGTGGCAGCTAAATCACTGGCCGTGATGACGTCTGTGACAGTTGTCGCCATGAGGCTGACTGTGCACAACGCACCAAAAAGAAAAGAGAAAAGTTTCTTCATTGTTTTTATGTTTTAGTTGTTTATTTTATCTTACTTCCAGAAGGTATTCGGCACGTCCTGCTGTAAAATCTTCATTTTCAGGCTGCGTGGCGATGATGAGTGTGGTGCCTGCTGCGCGCAATACGATTGATCCGGTTGTCGGGTCAACGGTTGCCACCGACGGATTGCTGCTGGTGTAGGTGACTGGCAGCGGCGAGTTGGTCGTCAACTCGGGCGCAGCAAAGGGTTGCCCCAAATAGGCCACGTGAGTGTAGAGCAGGGGAGTCTGACGAGTCAGGTCCACATCGCTGTGCTGGTTGTCGCTATCATCCGGCTGATATGCGTTGGAATAGGCCGAGATGGCTGCGCTCAGCGAGAATGCTTCAGAGCTGCGATTGCCCCAGATAAACTCAACCAGTTCGGGGTAATCGATGAACGGATTGCGATTGTGCTGAATGCGATAAACGGCGTTGTTTCGCGCACGCTCCTTGTCGCTTATGGGGTCTTGACGATGCCATTGCAGGAGCAATTCTTTGGCCCAGGGCTTGATGGTGGTGTGGTTGTTGGCATCCGAAGTGAACATGTACTCGGTCTCCCAATGTATTCGTCCCTCGTACGCGCATACTATATATAGGTACATGCGCGCGAAGTCACCCTTGTATTCATCTACCGGCTCCCATAGGTGACCACCGCCACCCCCCACATCATCTGCTCCCGTTGAGGCAAAAGACCATACGATACTGCCCGAATTGGGATAACTGTTTGCGCGTGCATTCACCAGATTATGACCACAACCGAGGGGATAATTGCTCTTACGCTGGTTGACGGCACCATCGGCCGGAACCATGTGGTGGAGGTCTGTATAGGCTTGCGCATTACCTGAAGCGCCGCCCCACCAACTGTTGGGAACAGAGTGCTCACGGTTGATTCCGGTTGTTTGGGTGCGGTCATTCTCGCTGTAGAAATGCGGACGTTCCTGCATCCAGGCATACATGTCGTACACCAAGTCGCTATAGGCGCTTCCTGCTGGTATTGAGTCACTTGGACCGGGGTCAGTCGTTTCGAAATCAGACCACAAGTCGCTATAGTCGCGAACGGTATGGGGATAGATGATGGCCGACAGAGCCAACTCTAAGGCTTGCCCGTTCTTGCCGTCCAAGGCGCGGCTGCTGTAGTAGGACGCAGAGGGTTGCGCCAGCATACATACACTGACACATACGCACAACCAACAGAGTAAATATTGCTTCATATCAACACGGGAGGATCTTTCATAAATCCTCCGATAGACATCTGGATTCGTTTGTTAACGACCCATTTGAAAAGTAAATAATCGCTTCACTATGCGAAAATCGGTACAAAGTTAATGCAAATTTTTGATTTATACAAATTATTTGTATATTTTCCTGAAAATATTTGGTCATGTGCAAAAAAAGCAGTAATTTTGTAGTCTGTTATGGAGTGGGTATCCACGTGAGTGGGCGACACTTCTGTCAATTATTGGAGGACGGACTGCTCCTCATTAGGAAAACAAAAAAGATTGGTATTAACATGAAATTTTCTGTAAAATCTGCTTTCGCACCTAAGATTGTAGAGACAATGCGTCACTATGGTGCTCAGCAGTTGACCCAGGATACCCTTGCCGGTATCATCGTGGGTATCGTCGCTATCCCCTTGGCTATCGCTTTCGGTATAGCATCTGGTGTTGGTCCTACCGAGGGCCTGATTACAGCTGTTATAGCTGGCTTCTTTATTTCGCTCTTGGGCGGATCGAAAGTGCAAATAGGTGGCCCAACAGGCGCGTTTATTGTCATCGTGTATGGCATCATCCAGCAGTTCGGATTGGCCGGATTGATGATTGCTACTGTGATGGCCGGTGTGTTGCTGGTCGCCATGGGTTTTGCGCGATTGGGTAGTGTCATCAAGTTCGTGCCATACCCTGTGACCATCGGTTTTACGGCTGGTATCGCACTCACTATCTTCTCCACTCAGATGAACGACTTCTTTGGACTGGGATTGACCAATATCCCTGCCAATTTCATCGATAAGTGGATTTTCTATGCACATCATGCCACAGAGGTGAACTTGTGGACGCTTGGTATTGGCGCGTTCTCGTTGCTGATCTGTATCTTTTTGCCCAAGTTGACCAAGAAAATCCCTTCTTCATTGGCTGCTATCGTTTTGGCTACGTTGGCTGTGTGGTTGCTGAAAACCTTTATGCCGGAAAGTGGCGCTGCGAGCATCGTGACCATCTCTGACCTGTATGAGTTGCCTCATGGCATCCCTGCTCCTCGTCTGCCGGAGTTGACGTTGAGCGAGAATGAGACCATCTTCACCTTGATTCAGAAGTTGTTCCCATCTGCGTTTACCATTGCTATCCTGTGTGCTATCGAATCCCTGCTGTCTGCTATGGTGGCCGATGGTGTGATTGGTGATAAGCACAATAGCAATACCGAGTTGATTGCCCAGGGTGTAGCCAATATTGTGGTGCCTTTCTTTGGCGGTATTCCTGCCACCGGTGCGATTGCACGTACCATGACCAATATCAACAATGGTGGCCGTACGCCTATTGCCGGTATCGTACATGTGGTCATTCTGCTTTTGGTGCTTCTCTTCATGGGTGGCTTGGTTGGCTTGATTCCTATGTCGTGTCTGGCGGCCGTGCTCATCATGGTGGCATACAACATGTCCGGATGGCGCACCATCGCTGGTATGCTCAAGCATCCTACACGCGACGTTTGGGTGTTGGCTATCACCTTCTTCCTTACGGTTATTTTCGACCTGACGGTTGCTATCGAAGTGGGCATCCTCGGTGCGCTGGTACTCTTCCTGATGCGTACTTCTGAGGCAACCCAGATTCGTACGTTCAATGGCGAGATCGATCCTAACGAAGACAGCGATGTCAGCCTCAATCTGGAGCACCTGACCATACCGGAGGGTGTGGAAGTGTACGAGATCGATGGACCTTATTTCTTTGGTATTGCGAACCGTTTCGATGACGAGATGAATCGCGTCGCCGGTGCATACAAGGTACGTATCATCCGTATGCGTAAGGTGCCATTTGTTGACTCCACCGCTATGCACAACTTGTCTATCCTGATCGAGCGCTCACACGAAGAGGGCACTACTATCATCCTGTCCGGCGTTCGTGAACATGTGCGCCATCAGTTGATGAAACAGGGCATCGACAAACTGATCAATACCGACAATATCTGCGAGAATATCAATCTGGCGTTGGAGCGTGCCAATGTGTTGCTCAACGCCTGAGGTTGTGTGTCTGCAATGGTAATGATATGAAAATCATCCGAATAGATAGTCTTCAGCATCCCGGTGTGGACGTATATGCGAGCCTGACCGAGGCGCAGCTGTGCGATAGTAAACTGTCGGGGAATGGCCTTTTTATTGCCGAGAGTGGTAAGGTCATTGATGTGGCACTTAGAGCGGGGTACCAGCCTGTATCGTTGCTGACTGAAGAGAAACACCTGACAGGCTATGCACAGCAGATTATCGAACGGATTGAGGCGATGGAGGACTCGGGACAACTGAGCGAGATGCCCGTCTATGTGGGAACACGAGAGTTGCTGTCCGGCATTACGGGCTATCCTTTGACGCGAAGTATCCTCTGTGCGATGCAGCGTAAACCTCTCCCTTCCGTGGAGCAACTGTGTGCTAACACTCGTCGTATTGCCATACTGGATGGGGTGGTTGATACCACCAATATAGGTGCCATTTTTCGTAGTGCCGCTGCGCTGGACGTGGATGCTCTGTTGCTTACGCCTCAGTCGTGCGACCCTTTGAATAGACGCGCTGTTCGTGTCTCGATGGGGAACGTTTTTCTGGTGCCATGGACATGGTTGACTACTCCTGTCACGACGTTGCACGACTATGGCTTCACTACGGCTGCGTTGGCACTTCGAAGCGATAACATGGCGCTGGACGACCCTCGCCTGAAGCAGATCGAAAAACTGGCTTTGGTTTTGGGAACAGAGGGTGATGGATTGGCCGAAGAGGTAATCTCGCAAGCCGACTATGTGATTCGTATCCCGATGGCTCATGGTGTCGATTCGCTGAATGTGGCGGCTGCTTCGGCTGTGGCATTTTGGGAATTGAGGAAGACCGATTTCTAAATCCTCGGCTCCACCAGTCGGTTGACTCCTATGTTTTACATCCTGCCGGATAATTTTGAAAATGATAATTAATTAGATAACAATATGAAAGCATTATCTACAGAAAAAGCGCCTGCGGCAATTGGCCCATACAGTCAGGCCATCGAAGCTGATGGTACAATCTATGTGAGTGGTCAGCTGCCTATCGATCCTGCTACCGGTGAGTTTGCTCAGGGGGGCATCAAAGAGTTGGCACGTCAGTCACTCACCAACATCCAAAATATCCTTGCTACCGAAGGTTTGACCATGGCTAACGTGGTCAAGGTGACCGTTCTTTTGGCTGATATCAACGACTTTGCTGATGTCAATCAGGTATATGCTGAGTTCTTCCAAGCTCCATATCCCGCTCGCTCTGCTTTTGCCGTAGCCGCTCTTCCCAAAGGGGCTCGCATCGAGATTGAGGCTATCGCGGTAAAGTAACCGCGATGCCTTCATCCCATATTTCCCAAGGGCTTTTTTGGTGAGCCCATTTTTAACCTTTCAACCCTTCGGTCGGGGGAAAACGACCGGACATATATGTGCGGAATAGTAGGTTATTCGGGATGCAGAACTGCATACCCGTTACTGATGCAAGGCTTGCATCGGCTTGAGTATCGTGGTTACGACTCGGCCGGAGTCGCCTTGATGGCTGATGCCGAAGAAAAAATCAAAGTGTATAAGGCTACAGGTAAAGTAGCCGATTTGGAGGCTGTGGCCGAAAACCAAGACTGCCGAGGAACAGTGGGTATTGCCCACACACGATGGGCTACGCATGGTGCGCCCAACACTCCTAACGCTCATCCACATCTTTCGGAGAGCGGTAATCTTACCCTGGTACATAACGGAATCATCGAGAACTACGCCACTTTGCGCGAGCAACTCAGGGCGAAGGGTTATCATTTTCGTAGCGAAACGGACACCGAAGTGTTGATTCAACTGATTGAATACACCGAGGTGAGCCGTGGTGTGAGCCTGCAGGATGCGGTTCGTATGGCCTTGAGCAAGGTGATAGGTGCATATGCTATCATCGTGATGGATCGTCGTGCACCGGGTGTGCTGGTTGCTGCGCGCAAGAGTAGTCCGATGGTCATTGGACTGGGAGAAAACGACTCTGAGTTTTTTATCGCCAGCGATGCCTCACCTATTGCTGAATATACACGCAGGATGGTCTATCTCAACGATGAAGAGATGGCGGTCTGTGTGCCCGGACAGCCATTGTCGGTGGTGACTTTGCAAAATGCAGAAGTGGCTGTGGACGTTCAACATGTAGACCTCGACCTGAACATGCTGGAAAAGGGTGGATATGATCACTTCATGTTGAAGGAGATTTTTGATCAACCTCAATGTTTGGAGGATTGTATGCGTGGGCGCGTACTCCTCAATCATAAGCGCGTGATTTTGAGTGCCGTGACCGAACATAGGCAGGCACTTGTGAATGCGCGTCGCTTTTTGTTCGTGAGTTGTGGCACATCGTGGCATGCCGGCCTGATTGGCGGTCAGCTGATAGAACACTTCTGTCGTGTTCCCGCGCAAGTAATGTATGCGAGCGAGTTTCGCTACTCCAATCCGGTGGTAGGTCCGGGCGACGTGGTGGTTGCCATCTCGCAAAGTGGCGAAACGGCAGATACGTTGGCTGCTATGCAAATTGCACGCGATGCCGGTGCTACATTGCTCGGTGTGGTGAATGCTGTAGGAAGTAGTATTGCACGTCTTTCTGATGCCGGAGCCTACATTCATGTGGGACCTGAGATTGGTGTGGCCAGTACGAAAGCATTTACCGGACAAGTGACCGTTCTTACGATGATGGCATTGGCTATCGCTCGCGAGAAGGGATCGGTATCCGACTGCGAGTATGAGCAAACTATCGAGGAACTGGTGCGCATACCTGATAAGATTCAGACGATTTTGAACCAACACGATGAAATACGTCGCGTGGCAGAGCATTATAAACTGGCCTCCAATGTGCTCTATCTGGGACGTGGCGCCAATTATCCGGTGGCGATGGAGGGGGCGCTGAAACTGAAGGAAATCAGTTACATCCATGCCGAGGGATACCCGGCTGCTGAGATGAAACATGGTCCGATTGCCTTGATAGACGAGAATATGCCTGTGGTTTTCATCGCTACCCATCAGCATATCTACGAAAAAACCATCAGCAATATGCAGGAAGTGGTGGCGCGCAAAGGACGCATTCTGGCCATCGTGACCGAAGGAGATACTCAGGTGAGGCAGATGGCCGAACATGTGATTGAAGTTCCAGAAACCATCGATTGTCTGGTGCCATTGCTTTCTGTTGTTCCATTGCAAATATTGGCTTATTACATTGCTGTTGGCAAAGGATTAGACGTGGATCAACCACGCAATTTGGCCAAGAGTGTAACTGTAGAATGATTCACTAACCTACCTATTGAAAGAATATGAGAAATCTGCAACAAAACGAAATAAACCAACTTCTAAATCAGGGCTGCGAGGCCGAGAGTTGGGAGAAAATATACGTATCTGAACGCTTTGATCCATCCTGTGTACAGCATGTTTTTTTTAGTGGAGAAATCGTGCTGGGGGCTTTCGAACGCGAATTTGTATTGGCGGGAGGAGTGCGTCGCAAGGCCGGAATTTACCATGCTTCGCTTCATAACGTAACCGTGGGAGATGACTGCCGAATAGTGGATGTCTCGGGGTATATTGCCAACTATTCGATTGGTGCAAATACCCTGATAGAAAATGTGGGCACGATATGCGTCGATGGCGAAACGTCATTTGGTAATGGTGTAAAAGTTTCTGTGCTTAGCGAAACAGGTGGACGTGAAGTGGCCATTTATGACACATTATCATCACATATTGGTTATATGTTGACGCTCTATCGCCATCGTCCCGAATTTATTGATCGACTCAATGCCTTGATTGCTGAATATGTGTCAGGTCGTACTTCTACACGTGGCCACATAGGTGATGGATGCGTGATTCGCAGTTCACAACTGATTACCAATGTCCACATTGGTGCCGCTGCTCGGATTGAGGGGGCCAGCCGACTGGCCAATGGTTCTATCAATTCCTGCTGTGAAGCACCTGTGCATATTGGCGTGGGAGTGATTTGTGAAGACTTTATCATCAGCAGCGGCACTCATGTGACAGATGGCACGATGCTTACTCGTTGTTTTGTCGGTCAGGCATGCCATTTCGGACATGGCTATTCGGCAAGCGATAGCCTCTTCTTCTGCAATTGCCAGGGAGAAAATGGCGAGGCATGCGCTATCTTTGCCGGACCTTTTACCGTAACGCATCACAAGTCCACGTTGCTCATTGCCGGGATGTACTCGTTTATGAATGCCGGTTCAGGTTCGAACCAGAGCAATCATATGTACAAGCTCGGACCGATACATCAGGGCATTTTGGAACGAGGCTCGAAAACGGCTTCTGATTCCTATATTTTGTGGCCTGCACGGGTGGGGGCGTTCTCTTTGGTCATGGGACGTCATGTGACCAATTCGGATACGACCAATCTGCCTTTCTCCTATCTGATTGAGAAAAACAATGGAACGTTTCTTTCGCCGGGTATCAATCTGCGAAGCGTAGGCACTATTCGCGATGCACGCAAGTGGCCTAAGCGTGATGAGCGTACTGATACAAAGTTGTTTGACCATATCAACTACAATCTGCTCAGTCCATTCACCATCCAAAAAATGATGAAAGGATTGGAGTTGTTGGGCAATTTGCGCTATTCGAGTGGCGAGCTGAGCGACGTATATTCGTACCATAGTACCAAGATTACCAATTCTTCTCTGCGTCGTGGCATCGATTTGTATCAGGTGGCTATCAACAAGTTCTTGGGCAACTCACTAATCTCCCGTCTGGAGAAAAAATGTCCGGGCGATGAGCCTATCAGTACGGAGACACTCATTTCTGCGTTGCGTCCGGATACGCCTGTCGGATCTGGTGAATGGGTGGATATGGCTGGTCTGATTGCGCCTAAATCTGAGATTCTGTCGCTGATGCGTCGTGTTGAGGAGGGACGATTGTCTTCGCTGGCCGAGATTGAGGATGAGCTGCAAGTGATGGCCGACAACTACTATGATTACGAGTGGACATGGGCCTTTCAGCATTTGCAGGAGTTCTACAATATCAATCCTTCCAAAATGACTCCTCGTCAGGCGGCTGACATCATTGCTGTGTGGAAAGAAGCCGTCGTACGACTGGATCAAATGGTTTGTGATGATGCTAAAAAGGAATTTAATCTGGCCAGCAGAACTGGTTTCGGAGCAGATGGAGATAAGGTCCAAAAAGATATGGACTTTGAAAATGTTCGCGGTGACTTCGAGAGCAACAGTTTCGTAAACGAAGTCCTGGATCATATCCGTCGTAAGTCCGAATTGGGTGATCGATTTATGTCCCGATTGGTGTAAATCCTGCGATGTTCAATCTTACGCTGTTCCAGAGACTATACAAAAATGGATGTATATTTTTCTGGTTATGAATAAAAAAGCCTCAGACGTGGTGTCTGAGGCTTTTTGTTGGATTCATTTGCTTGAGTTTTTATTTGTTTTAGTTACTCGAGTGTCTTGTTAAGTTACTCGAGCTTGTCTTGGTATCCCCTATTCTGATGCTGTTACTCAAAGTTGAAAATGAGTGTGACCATATGATGGCGTAGGGAAGAGATGGCGTCGGCATAGAAACCGGAAGTTGTCTCGCTGGGTACGAGTCCCAATGGACGAAGACCTATCTGGTACTTGATCTCCGGACACAATTTGAACCATGAGAAATAGAAATCGCATCCTGCACCTACTTGAACAAAATAGTCAAACGATTCGGGTACAACCGGTTTGGTCTTGGATGGATTGATGTTGTAGCTGACGCCTGCGCCCGCTATCACATATGGACGATAGTTTCCTTCGCGCATAGCCGACCATTTCAGTTCCAAGGGAACGGTGATAGGTAGGGATAACACATCGGTTGAGATGATGGGTACTCCCTTGGTTGATTGGTATGAAATGTTACGAATACCGAAGTGCAACTGTGGAGTGAAACGCAGGTTGAGGTAACGACATAGACGATAGTCTGTGATGAAACCCACCGAGAAACCCGGCATCAGATTGCTGACACGTGCGTAGAGAGTGTCTCCGGAAAACGATATGGGTTTTCCCAAGGCGTCGGTGTAACTGCCCGAAATGGGTGTCAAACTCTCTGTAACCAGGTATGACATGAAATTGGTACCCAACGAGAAACCCAGATGTAGTGGCTTTTCATCAGCGTATGGGCGATTCATAGCTCGTTGTGCATGCATCGACAACGCCATGCATATGGTACAAAATATAATTACTATTTTCTTCATTTTATTTTCCTGACTGGTAGTTTTGCAGGTAGATAATAGCTTGACGGTAGCCGTCCAGGCCCTGCCCCTGAATGCAGGTAACACAGACATCTCTGAGATAGGAATATCGACGAAATGCTTCGCGTTGAGTTGTATCGCTTATATGCAGTTCGACTACGGGTAGCATACTTATGGCAGATACGGTATCTCGTAGCGCCACGCTTGTATGTGTGTAACCACCTGCATTCAGAATCACAGCATCGACGTGCCCAAAATCCCCTTGCTGACAACATTCCTCTGGGTAACCGGCTGCTTGTAGCCAATCGATGAGTTGACCCTCGTGATTGGTCTGACGGCAGATAATCTCATGCTGAGGAAACTCACTCGTGAGTTGTGTGAGATAATCGTCCAGGTTTTGCCTGCCGTATATGGACGGCTCGCGCTTGCCTGTCAGATTGAGATTGGGACCGTTGAGTATGAGGATGGTCATGTTGCTGCTTTGGGTTTTCTTTCGCAATGTTTAATTCTCTCCTTAACTATTCATGGATGCGAGGAACTCGTCATTGTTACGAGTGCGCTCCATGCGCTCCTTCAAAAACTCCATGGCTTCTATCGAGTTCATGTCTGAGAGGTGGCGACGCAATATCCACATACGTTGCAGGATTTCCTGTGGCAGGAGCAAATCGTCGCGGCGAGTGGAGGAAGCCATGATATCCACGGCTGGGAAGATACGTTTGTTCGCGAGTTTGCGGTCCAATTGCAACTCCATGTTACCTGTTCCTTTGAATTCTTCAAAGATGACATCGTCCATCTTGCTGCCGGTCTCGGTGAGCGCGGTAGCGATGATGGTCAGCGAACCACCATTCTCTATGTTACGTGCTGCGCCGAAGAAACGTTTGGGTTTGTGCAATGCAGATGCTTCTACACCACCGGAGAGTACTTTGCCACTGGCGGGGGCTACTGTATTGTATGCACGAGCCAGACGAGTGATTGAGTCCAATAAAATGACAACGTCATGACCACATTCCACCAGTCGTTTGGCTTTCTCGTGTACAATATTGGCTACTTTCACGTGGTTCTCAGCAGGCTCGTCAAAGGTCGATGCTATCACTTCTGCTTTGACTGATCGTTGCATGTCGGTGACTTCCTCAGGACGCTCATCGATAAGCAGAACAATCATATATACCTCTGGGTGATTGGCCGCAATAGCATTGGCTATATCCTTGAGTAACACTGTTTTACCGGTCTTTGGCTGCGCTACGATCAGACCACGTTGCCCCTTGCCTATTGGCGAGAACAGGTCGATGACACGGCAACTGAGTGGGTCGTTAACACCCGTGCAGAGACGGAACTTCTGATTCGGGAAGAGTGGGGTGAGGTGCTCAAATGCTACTCGGTCGCGTGCCTGCTCTGGTGTGAGACCATTGATGGTCAGGACGCGATTCATCGGGAAAAATTTCTCGTTGTCCTTCGGAGGACGAATGGTGCACTCGATTGTGTCACCGGGCTTGAGGCCATATTGCTTTACCTGCTGAGGAGACACATAGATGTCGTCAGGCGATGTGATATAGTTGTAGTCGGCTGAGCGTAGGAAACCATATCCATCTGTTGTTATTTCCAACGTGCCATAACCTTTGACAAAGTCGGCAAAATCGTATTCGGGCTCCTGTGGTTGAACCATTTGAGGTTCTGGTGCATACTTAGACTGCGTATTCTGAGATGCAGCTTGTTTGTCGGATTGTTCCGCAGAAGGCTTGGCATTGGTTGCGCTATCTTCTTGCGGTTGTTGCTGCTGTTGCTGCTTTTTCTTTTTGTTCTTTTTCTTCCAACTCCAATCGTCCTCAAAGGCAAGCATGGCTGCCTCACGTGCTGCTTGACGTGCAGCTTCGCGTCGTTGCTCCTCTTCGCTGATAACCGGTTGATTAGCAGGTTGTTCTGCCAAAATAGGTTCTGTCCCCTCTGTGAAATGGGGAGTCTCTACTTCTGGCTCAACATTCTGCACTTCTGCTGGTTGGGGAGCATACGCTTGTGGTTGCTCTACGGCAGGGGTGAAAGTATAGGGTTGCGACTGCAACACCTGGGCAGCCTCTACCATAGACTGCTCGTCAAATAAGCCCTGATCCTTGTTGGTTATCGTTTGCTTTTGGCGCTTGCGCTCCTTGCGTTCCTGGATGCGGGCCTGCTCCTCCTCGCGTTGTTTCTGTTGCTCTGAGAGTTGCTCTTTCTCTTGTTCTTGACCCACTGCCTTTGGACCCTTCTGCATACGAGTCAGGGTGACCTTTTCTACTTTGGGCTGGATACGAGAACGCTTGCGCTTCTCTGCTGCCTGTTCCTCACGGGCATTTAGTTTGGCTTGCACCACTTCTGCACGCTCGTCTGCCTGCTTGTCCAAAATATCATATATGATGGATTGGTTGTCCGCATTGCGTCCAACTTTGACTTTCAGTTCTTTTGCGATTGCTTTGAGCTCATCGATGCTCAGTTTTTCTAATTGTGAAATATTATAGGCCATTGTTATAGTATGGGTATATTAATCCAAAATACGTACTTAAACTAACCCTACAAAGGTGGTTAGTAATGAATAAAAAATGATATAGGGAAATGTAAGTTTCAGGTTCCTGGGTGGCATGTAAACACACACCCTTGTTGAAATTTTGTGCAAAGGTACACAAAAAAAATGACATGTGCAAATTTTTGCGCTTTTTTTTGTTAATTTTCTTTATTATTGATGCATACATCGCAACATGCACATGGTTGTCCATCAGTCTCGCCGAAATAGGCTTCGAGCAGTTGTTGTCGGCAAAATCGATCTTGTGTGGCATATTCCAGCATCGCATTCAGCCGCTGTGTGTATAGCTGCTGTTTATGCTCATATTGTTCTGTGGTAAGTTGTACGCGTTCCAATGGTTGGCGGTCCAATGTATAGGTCAGGTAAGGTGATTTCCTACGTGGAATATAGCTGATGATGCTTTCTTGAGAAAGCGATATAAGCAACTGACGCAACTCGTTTGGCTTGATGCTCAGCTGTTTGCATAGTTCCTCTTCGCGCACGATGACCGGATTGGAAAAGATGCCCGTGTAGTTGCGAAGAAGGTAGTGGATGAGTTGCTCTTGTTGTTCGGATAGTGATTCGCGATTAAGTTGTTCTTTGCTGCATCTTATCAGCACGCGAGTAGGAGTCTCTTGTTCCTCGCTGAATGCCCAATAACCGGCTTGTGACAGAAGTTGCATCGCTGAAAAAGTGGGCAATATGGGGAGGTGGCGTTCTGCGCAAAACTGCTCAATGGGGAAAATGTGAGACTGGTCGGCCCCAAAGCCTAATGCCACTTCTAAGTAGTCTCCCACGGCTTCATATACGCGCTTGATGAAGGTCCGCTCCGGAAAATTGTCTGCTATTCGTTTCTGCACTTTGGTGTGGTCCTGACTATTGAATAGCAAGACGGCATAGGCTTTTTGGCCGTCTCGTCCCGCACGACCTGCCTCCTGATAATATGCCTCCAGAGTGTCGGGTAAATCCATGTGAATAACCAAGCGCACATCTGGCTTGTCGATGCCCATTCCGAATGCATTGGTGGCTACCATCACACGTTTTTCTCCGGCCATCCACGCTTGTTGACGGGCGTCTTTATCTGCGTTGGAAATACCTGCGTGAAAATAGTCTGCTGATATGCCATTCTGACATAACCAGTCGCTTATCTGCTTGGTTTTCTGTCGGTTGCGAACATAGACAATAGCCGAACCGCTTACCGACTGAAGGATATGCCATAGTTGCTCCTCCTTAATGTCGGCTTGCCGTACGACATAGACAAGATTGTCGCGTCGGAACGATTTGCGAAACACGTTCCAATGTGTTTTTTCCGTATGATCTGAAACTTCATTATTGCCGGCCGGACGGGATAGTTGTGCCTGAATATCCTTTACCACTTCTGGGGTGGCAGAGGCAGTCAGGGCGATGACTGGGACGGTGGGAAAATCCTCACGGATGGATGCGATATGGAGGTAGGATGGACGAAAATCATAGCCCCATTGGGAGATGCAGTGGGCTTCATCTACTGCTATCAGGCATATGGGAAGGAATTTCAACCGGGTGCGAAAACGTTCTGAGTCCAGGCGCTCCGGACTGACGTAAAGGAATTTGGTATGCCCAAATTGGCAATTGTCTAGTGTCTCTGCCACTTCGCGCGCACTTTGTCCCGCATATAGAGCATATGCTTTGATGCCTCGTTCACGCAGGTGTTGAACCTGATCTTTCATTAGTGCTACCAGTGGCGTGATAACCAAACACAATCCATCGGGAACACCTGTGATGCTGGTTGTGCTTACCGCGTCCGTTGCCGATGCGGATTGGTGGGCTGCCATTGCCATGGCGGGCACCTGAAAACAGATACTCTTTCCTCCGCCCGTAGGAAGCAGGGCCAATGTGTCATGACCGCTGGCTACACTGGCAATGATTTCCGCCTGGAGTGGGCGGAAATCATCGTAATGCCAGTATTGGCGTAATATGGATAAGTATGTTTCGATGGGAATGGGGTGAAGTATATCAGTTTGGTATATCTCAGATATCCCGAGGATTTATCAAGACACAATCGAGATTCAATCGAGGGCCCCCCTCTTCAAATATTACGAAAGGCGTTCAATGGCAACCTGCAAACGGTGAAGCGTTTCGTCTTTGCCCAACACATTGGTTATCTCCCAGATATGTGGACCACGAGCGGCACCTACGAGTGTGATTCGGAATGCATTCATTACGAGACCAACGCCGTATTCTTTCTCGGCAATCCAGCCCATTACTACTGCATCCAGTTTCTCTGCCGTCCACTCGTCGATACCTTCCAATACCTTATATAATTCGCGCATGTGCGCGGGAGACTCCTCTTTCCAGCGCTTTTTGAGTGATTTTTCGTCATATTCAGCAGGGGCGACAAAGAAGAAGGCGGCCTGCTCCCATAGTTCGGGTACGAAATTCACGCGCTCCTTCATCAGGTCGATGACATGTGCGACTACTGCTTTGTCTGCTGCCTGCACAGCTGCTTTGCCAGCCTCTGGCACAGCTGCTACAAAGGCATCATAGAGTTCGGCACCTTGGCGAAGTTGCAGGTACTGGTGATTGAACCACTTGCCCTTTTCATAGTCGAACTTGGCTCCGGCTTTGCTTACGCGGTCTAATGAGAACTGTGCAATCAGTTCGTCCATGGTAAACATTTCTTGGTCACCGGTAGCGTGCCAACCGAGAAGGGCCAGGAAATTGATGACGGCTTCTGGGAAATAGCCTGATTCACGATAACCGGACGAAACGGTGCCGTCTTTCTGGTTATGAAACTCAAGTGGGAAAACAGGGAAACCTAAGCGGTCACCATCACGCTTGCTGAGTTTGCCGTTGCCATCTGGTTTGAGCAGCAGAGGCAGGTGAGCAAACTGAGGCATGGTGTCTTCCCAACCGAAAGCGCGATACAAAAGAACGTGGAGTGGGGCAGAAGGTAACCACTCTTCGCCACGGATGACATGACTGATTTCCATCAGATGGTCATCCACAATATTGGCCAGGTGATATGTAGGCAGGTCATCGGCTGACTTATACAGTACTTTGTCATCCAGAATATTGGAGTTGATGACCACTTCGCCACGGATGAGGTCATGTACATGTACATCCTCGTTGGGTTCTACCTTAAATCGAACGACATACTGATCCCCGCGGGCCATGCGTGCCTGCACCTCTTCGGCAGAGAGAGTCAGGGAGTTGACCATTTGGTTACGAGTACGTGCATCGTACTGGAAATTAGCCATTTCTGCACGTTTGGCTTCCAGCTCAGCTGGGGTGTCGAATGCGATATAAGCATGACCGGATTGAAGGAGTTGATCCACGTACTGATGGTAGATTTCGCGACGCTCAGACTGACGATATGGTCCATTGGGACCTGCTTGACAAGGCAGACCTTCTTTGGCTTGCTCCCACTCACGTGTGCTACCGGATGCTGGCACACAACCGATACCCTCATCAATGCCTATTCCCAACCATTGGAGGGCCTCAATGATATACTCTTCGGCACCTGGCACAAAGCGAGTGGAATCGGTGTCCTCGATGCGGAGAAGCATGTCGCCACCGTGTTGACGGGCAAACAGATAATTATACAATGCGGTACGTACGCCGCCGATATGCAATGCTCCTGTTGGAGATGGTGCAAAGCGCACCCTTACTTTTCTTTCCATTATTCTATTGGTTTTTCTATTGTTCAATTGATGTTATGGTACGAGTACTTTAGTACTGTTGCTTCCTTGTTTTACGATGTATATTCCGGATGCAAGATGTTGATAGTCAATTTCTTGACCGATAAGCAGACCTTGCAGGTTATAGATGAGCACAGGTGCGTTTTCGTTGGCATATGTTTCTTCCACTGCTGTTGAAACGGTCGTATCCAAACCGACGTGTGTATCCATCCAGTTAAAGCGATTACGCACGAAATTTTTCAGGAACGTCACTTCGCCGGAATAACTGCCGGCATTGCGTGGATTCATGTGAACATTGCTGCTCAGGATGGGCCAGCGTAAGAAGTTGAGTCGTTGCGACTGATCCAATGTGGCTGCCCAGTTGTCTATCAACTGACAGATAGTGTCTGCACAAAGATCATGGTTCAAGCGCGCGTCTGACCAGAGGTAGGTCATTCGGCGTTGTGCCGCTACGTCATCCTTGATGATACGGCTGACAAACGACTGGTTGGTTCCTGCTGACTTATACAGATAGTCTGACTTGTTGCAGGTTGGATAATGACGATAATCGTTATCAAAAGCAATGTCGAAATCCCACTCTGGACCGCAATAGATTGTGTCGTTACTGCGATTTTTGTACATATGCATCGACCAATAGGTGTCGGTATTGGCGCTCAACTCACCTACGAGGAAATGCTGCAGAAATGAATCTTCGTCCAAATATTGACGCCAGTTGTTGTGGTTCTGCACACGCTGACACATTGTATTGAAATGGTTGTTGATATATTGCTTTTGTTGGCTGGTTATCTCGTCTGAATCGGGCTCTTTAATTGTGATACCCATGTTGTATGGATAGGAGTAGAAGCGTCCATTTTCAGGTTCTTCATGCGCATATCCGTCCATTTCCAGATGATACCCACCGGTGAGAGCTTCACCGGTAATGTCTTCTGGGGCCATTTCGGTGATATTGATGCGATTCTTGTTGATTTCCAGTTGATCAGCAAGCTGATAGCAACCTTTATATTCGCCATTGAGGAACACGTTTACCGGATGAGAGAAGGGTACGTATGCCATGTTCAGGCGGCGCGCATACTCGTATGCTATCAGGTTGCGCATGAGGGTTTTGTCGCCATAGTTGTTGATGAGACACCATTTTTTGGCCTTGGCTGGCGAACCGAGTACGTTCTTCTTTTTGTAGAACTTGATACGATAGGGCTTTTTCGGAAATCCCATTGAGGCATTTCCACGCAGACGAACACCGGCCGAATCGGTCATTATCTCGTTGGCTTGTACTATGCTGACTATGCTGACTATCTCGTGCTCCTTGTCATATGGGTCTTGCGCATTGACGGTATGAATGACAACTGTTGGAAGGCCTCCAATTTGTGGCAATTGGCTATTGTCGCCGACGCCGCTATGACCATAGAATTGTACTTCTGCTACGTTGCAGCGCGAGTCATTGGGACCAACATAGCGCACATATCGAAATCCTTTGCTACAGTTGATATCTGCTGATTGATATTGTCCGATTACACCATCCACATCTGTGATATAGAGGGGAATGGCATCCATGAAGTCTGGCTGATTTGCGCCTTCAAAAACGGCCAATTTCGTACGACTGGGACCGACTCCATCATTACGAGGTGACCATGCTACGCGCGTAATAATATATGGACTGCCTAAATCCAAGGCTGCATATGTGTATGTTCGGTTGTATGATGCGAAATATGTGTTCAAATCGCCATCAAAAGCATTCGCGACCGTATTAACCGTCGTTGATGATTGACCATTGCTGTAATCAACTGCTGTGGAGCCAAAAGGAGTACCGGTCAGCAAGGGATCTTGTGCCAAACTTGCCAACGAAATGCCTAAACAGGCGAGTGTGGATATGAGTGCTTTTTTCATGTTTTAATTCTGTGATTGTTCAAATTTATCTAGTTCGATGGACATCATTTCCCGACCGCGATCCATAATCTCTGAAGCTTTGTCAAAATCAAATGTGGTGTATGCGTCTTGGGGCATATCTACGACTACAGCGGGTTGGCATTTCTCGATTCGAAGCATACAGTTGTTTTGTATTTGGATATCGATCATGCGATTGGTGAGGCTGATGTAGTTCATGCTGGCGGCATATTTATCCTCGCTCACTTCTTTGGCCACTTTTTGCCAACTTTTTTCCAATTTGTCGCCAACTTTTCCCAGTTTTTGCAAGAAAGGTGGGGCCTCAACTATCGCATGAGCCCGATCCATATTGGTCCGTCCGCTGATGTTGACACCCATGAGAATATCACCTTCCTGACGAGCAACTCGATCCAACGGAAATGGATTGGTAAGTCCACCATCTACGAGTAGTGTGCCATTTTTTTGCACAGGTTCAAAGCATAGTGGTATCGAGATGGAGGCACGTATTGCTTCAAAGAGCGAACCCTCGGAAAAAACGACCTCCTGCGAGTGGAGCAAATCGGTTGCTACAAAACTGGCAGGGATGGGCAGTTCTTCTATCAGTCGGTCTGGCACCCATTCCTGGATTGCTGACATCACGCGTTCACCCTTGACCAGATGGCCCCAGCCGATGTTAAAGTCCGTGAGCGAAAGTACGTCTCGTAGATCCAAGTTGCCGAACCAATCACGAGCTTCGGCTATTTTTCCGGCTGCATAGATGCCGGCTATCAGACTGCCAATCGAACAACCCGCGATGGACGTAATTTCGTAGCCACGTGCTGTCAATTCTTCGATAGCACCGATGTGAGCCATGCCTCTGGCGCCGCCGCTGGCCAGAACCAATGCTACTTTTTTGGAGGATGGTACGGATGAGTCCATAATAACCGCAAATTAATTCAGACTGCAAAGGTAATGAATTTTTTCGCTAATTCCAAATATTTTTCAGAAAAATTGATGGAAAAATGTTTTTTTGTTGAAAATATTTGCTTATGTCGATTTTTTTGAGTAATTTTGCGTCCGCAAGTATTTCTATGAAATACATTGATGAAAGCATATTATACGCTTTAAAAATGAATAATTAACGCAAAGATGTGGACTATGGTGCCATGTTTTTTAGGAATTTTTTAATATATGAAGAAGGAAATTAAGTTCAGCCTTGTCTATCGCGACATGTGGCAATCGTCGGGCAAGTATGTCCCACGCAAAGATCAGTTGGCAAAGATAGCTCCTGTCATCATTGATATGGGCTGTTTCGATCGTGTTGAAACCAATGGTGGTGCCTCCGAGCAGGTGAACTTGCTGTATGGCGAGAACCCTAATCTGGCTGTTCGTACGTTTACCAAACCTTTCCATGAAGCTGGTATTCAAACCCACATGCTGGATCGCGGATTGAATGCACTCCGTATGAATCCCGTTCCTGCGGACGTACGCGAACTTATGTATAAGGTAAAACATGCGCAAGGGACCGATATCACTCGTATTTTCTGCGGTTTGAACGATCCGCGCAATATTATTCCTTCTATCAAATGGGCCAAGGCTGCGGGCATGACGGCGCAGGCTACGATGTGTATCACTTATTCGCAGGTACATACCGCTGAGTACTATATCAACCTTGCTGAACAACTCATCGAGGGTGGTGCGCAGGAAATATGTCTCAAGGATATGGCTGGCATCGGACGTCCTCAGATGTTGGGCACTATCGTTGCGGCTATCAAGGAGAAGCATCCGGATATCATCATTCAGTATCATGGACATACAGGACCTGGTTTCTCTGTGGCTTCTATGCTGGAAGTGGCAAAAGCTGGAGGCGACGTACTTGACGTGGCTATGGAACCACTTGCATGGGGTAAAGTGCATCCCGATGTGATTACAATTCAGGCTATGCTTAAAGATGCTGGTTTCCAAGTTAAAGATATCAATATGAAGGCATACATGGAAGCTCGTTCGCTTACTCAGTCTTTCATAGACGATTTCCTTGGCTATTGGATTGATCCAAAGAACTCGCTCATGTCTTCTCTCCTTGTTGGTTGTGGCCTGCCGGGTGGTATGATGGGCTCGCTCATGGCGGACCTCAAGGGCATGCACGCAGCTATTAATATGAACCTCAAAAAGCGTGGCGAACATGAGTATACCGAGGATGAATTACTTGTCGAACTTTTCAATGAGGTGCAGCGTATTTGGCCGATGTTGGGTACTCCTTGCCTCGTAACACCATTCTCGCAATATGTAAAGAATGCGGCTTTGATGAATATCTACAGCCGTTCGATGGGCGAGCCTGCATTCACTCGCATGGACCCTGCTATGTGGGGTATGATTCTGGGTAAGTCCGGTAAACTGCCGGGTACGCTCGCACCGGAAATCGTTAAATTGGCTGAGCAGAAAGGTTTCGAATTCTATACCGGCGACCCACAGGCGCTCTATCCAAACGAGTTGCCACGCTTTATCGAAGAAATGAAGCAGAATGGTTGGGATCGTGGACAGGACGACGAAGAACTCTTTGAGTTTGCTATGCACGAGAAGCAATATCGTGAGTTCAAGTCCGGCCAAGCCAAGGAGCAGTTCAATAAGGATCTGCTTGAGCGCATGGAGAAAGCAGCCAAGGGCGGACAACAGATTGTCTTCCTTTCGGATGCCGACAAGCGCGCGATCCTTCATCCGAATAGCCAACCACTCGAGGCACCTCAGGCTGGTAAGGTACTTTGGGAACTGGATTTCAACGAGGCTTCTGCTGCGCCTGTCTTCGGTAAGGCTTTCCATGCTGGAGAAACGGTGGCTTACCTCGAGACGCAAAGTGGTATCGAACATCTGGTTGCTCCTTACGATTGCTCACTCGTTCAGGTTGCGCGTGGCCAAGGCGCTAAGGTAGTCAAGGGAGAGGATATCGCTTGGTTCGAAAAAGCTGATCTGCCCAAAGTTGCCGAAAAAACGGTAGTTGCTCCTAAGGCTGCTGACACCAAAGTGATGCCAAAAGAAGAGGGATCCAAGTGGAACAAAAAAGGGGACTTGAAGGCCTGATAAGTTACTTCAAAAGCCATCTCAAGAAATGTACTTTTTTAAAGAAAAAGACCTTTAGCAGTCTTCATGCGGTCTTCATGCGGTCTTGAAGCGATCTTCATGCGTCTTTCGTCTTGCAGATTTACTGCCTAAAAATATACGATTTTTAAGATTTGTCTTTTTGAACGCTTTCTTGAGAGCATTCTCTCTATAGTCCCTATAGTCCCTAAAGACCCTATAGTCCCTAAGGTCCTTTTATATCACACCACATTATTCAATTGATAAACATTTTATACAATGAAGCAATATAATTTCAATGCAGGTCCAAGTATCCTGCCTCAGGAAGTCATCAAGCAAACCGCTGATGCTGTTATCGACTTCGAAGGTCATGGTCTCTCTATTCTTGAGATTTCTCACCGTGCTAAGTATTTCCAACCGGTTATGGATGAAGCAGAAGCTTTGATGAAAGAGCTTCTCAATATTCCCGACGGTTATCGTGTTATTTTCCTTGGTGGTGGTGCCAGCCTGCAGTTCTGCATGCTTCCATACAACCTGCTTGAGCATAAAGCGGCTTACCTCAATACCGGTGTGTGGGCAAAGAAGGCGCTCAAAGAAGCAAAAGCATTTGGCGAAGCCGTTGAAGTGGCTTCTTCGGCTGATGCAAACTACACCTTCATCCCTACCGATTACGAAATCCCTCAGGATGCTGACTATTTCCATGTCACGACCAACAATACCATCTATGGTACCGAACTTTCTGACGAGAAATTGCAGCAGATTTATGACAAGTTGGGTAAGGTGACGCTCGTTGCTGATATGTCTTCTGATATCTTGTCTCGCCCTATTGATGTGTCAAAATATGGCATTATTTATGGTGGTGCGCAAAAGAATTTGGCTCCTGCGGGCGTGACATTTGTTATTGTTCGTGAAGACCTTCTTGGAAAGGTATCTCGTCACATTCCTACTATGTTGGATTATCGTACACATATCGAAGGTGGATCGATGTTCAATACGCCTCCTGTTTTGCCTGTTTACACCGCTGTTCTCACACTTCGTTGGCTCAAGAATTTGGGTGGTCTCGAAGCTATTGAAAAGCGTAACATTGCTAAGGCTGAACTGCTCTACAAGGCTATTGATGAAAGCAAAATGTTTGTCGGTACTGCCAAGAAGGAGGATCGTAGCCGCATGAACGTGCCATTCGTGCTCAAAGAGGAGTACAAAGAACTGGAGGCTGAGTTCCTCAAGTTTGCTGCCGATCATGGTATGGTTGGTGTGAAGGGACACCGATCTGTTGGTGGCTTCCGTGCATCTATCTACAACGCTATGGATCTTGAGGGAGTGCAAGCACTCGTGGATTGCATGAAGGAGTTCGAAGCTCTGCATGCATAAGTTAAAAGGCATCTAATTTATAAAACCATATATTTAATATGAAAGTTTTAGTCGCTACGGAAAAACCTTTTGCGAAAGTAGCCGTTGATGGTATTCGTGAAGTGGTTGAACAGGCTGGTGGTGAACTGGCTTTGCTGGAAAAATACACACAAAAAGAACAATTGCTCGAGGCGGTAGCCGATGCCGACGCGCTCATCGTTCGTTCTGATATTGTTGATGCTGTTGTGCTCGATGCTGCTAAGCAGCTTAAGATTGTCGTACGGGCGGGGGCAGGATATGATAATTTGGACCTTGCGGCTTGTACCGAACATGGTGTTGTGGCTATGAATACACCCGGTCAGAACTCCAATGCTGTGGCCGAACTTGCTCTTGGACTCATGGTGTACGCCGTTCGCAATATGTACAACGGCACTTCGGGTACCGAGTTGTTTGGTAAGACATTGGGTATTCATGCCTATGGAAATGTGGGACGTAATGTGGCGCGTATCGCCAAAGGTTTTGGCATGAAGATTATCGCTTTTGATGCCTATTGTCCGGATGAGAAGATGATGACAGATGATGTCATGCCTGTACATTCTGCCGAAGAACTCTATGAGAAATCCGACATTGTTTCTTTGCATATTCCTGCCACGGACGAGACCAAAAACTCCATCAATTATGCGCTCTTGAATCGTATGCCTAAGGGAGCTTTGTTGGTTAATACCGCGCGTAAGGAAGTGATTAACGAGACCGATTTGATTTGCCTGATGCAGGAGCGAAGCGATTTCCGTTATGTGACCGATATTATGCCTCAGGCTGATGGGAAAATGCAGGAATTGTTTGCCGGACGTTATTTCGCTACGCCTAAAAAGATGGGCGCCCAAACGGCAGAAGCTAACATCAATGCCGGTATTGCGGCGGCTAAGCAAATCGTCGCTTTCCTTATCGATGGGGAAGAGCGTTTCCGCTTGAACAAGTAATCTGATGGCGATGAATTTACACCATCTGCGATACATCTTACTGCTATTATTGTGCCTACTACCCTTGTGGTTGCAGGCACAAGTTCGCGTTTCTGGTACCCACTACGAACTGCCATCACCTGCGGGTGTCGATCATGTTTATCTTTTTGCTGACCTTGCGGCCAACGATGCATATATTCGATATGCGGGCCAGGGGCAAGTCAGATGGACTGACTACAATGGTAGGGTAGTGCAGCAGGGACAAGGAGCTGAGACTTTGTATCCTGAGGATCAGATGGGGTACATGCTCTACGTGAGCGATTCGCTGATTTCCTCTTTCTTCGTGATCGATTACCATTTGCATCGACCTGACTTTAGTTTTGCTACTCTTACGGCCGACATGCAATGTGCACAGACGCTGCTCGATTTGAATGCGTCCTTGCCGCCTTTGGCATATGTTACTCCATTAGGAGCAAGACGACTTATCGACAGACAAGCTACTGTGACCTATACTTCATTGGCCTGGAGCGAAGAGTCTGGCAAGTCGGACTCCACGCAAACGACTGCATCTGCAGGAGTGGGCGGAGCATGGGTTGATTCGACTGCCGTAGAGATTGTGCAGATCAAGCAAGGAGCCGATGAGGCTGTTTTCTCGCAGACTTTTGCCGTCGCTGCTCCTTTTCGAAGTACTGTATTTACCTTGGTTATCGATCCGTTCGCTACGCAATTAGGCTATTCGCCTACAACGATTGAGTCTGACGAATATGCGGCGGTTGCTGTTTGTGCACATCCCGTTTCTGTGACAACGACGCGTGGAACTAACTACGAAAACGAACCGGGACGACCTATTGATGAGACCACGTTGACTGGATCTGCTCCTTTGGAAGTGCATTTTATCGCGAACGGCAACAAACCGACGGCACTCTACTACAAGTGGCAGATTTTCAAAGGCTCTGAGATGATTGCTGAGCGATATGATGAGGACCAGCGATACACGTTCTCCGATTATGGTGCTTATCAGGTCAAGTGTTGGGTATCGAATGATATGTGTGTATCTGATTCGACCGTCTTCAACTTGTCTGTCAGCGAGTCACTCTTGCGCGTGCCGAACGTGTTCACTCCTAATGGAGATGGCGTCAATGATGAGTTCCGAGTTGTCTATCGTTCGCTTGCTGAGTTCCATTGTTGGGTGTACAATCGATGGGGAAAATTGGTGTTCGAATGGACTGACCCGTCCAAAGGATGGGATGGTAATATCAGCGGTAAACCGGCTGCTGAAGGGGCATATTATTATATTATTCGCGCGCGAGGTACCGATGCTGACCCCAAAAATACCTATCACAAGGTTACCAAGAAACGTTTGCCGGACATTGGCGTGTACCAGTTGTCCGGACATATCAATCTGATTCGCGGGCATTGACCACTCGGAAATATATCCATACATAAATCGCTGTAGATTAGTACTATATACTCCACGTTTAGATGGAAATAATAACAAAATTATACATGATGAAACTAAAAACTTTACTAGTCATGGCCTTAGCCACTACGACTGTTTTGGCTACGGCCGAAACCAATCCGTTCTTGAATTACAAGAATTGGAAAACGCCACATGGCACGTATCCTTTCAATGAAATCAAAGCAGAACACTATCGCCCTGCTATCGAAGAGGCTTTCCGTCAGGGACAACAGGAGATTGATGCGATTGTCAACAATCCTGCTGCTCCAACCTTCCAGAACACCATCGAGGCTTATGAGTCTGCTGGACAACTCTTGAATATCACGTTGTCATGTCTGTTCAATCTCACCAATGCGGATACCAACGATGAGTTGACTGCTATCGAGACCGAGATTACGCCACAACTTAGTGAATACAATGCAAATATCCTCCTTAATGAGGGACTTTTCAAGCGTATTAAGGCTGTGTATGACCAACGTGCTTCGTTGAAACTGACTCCTGAACAGGCTAAATTGCTTGATGATATTTATGAGGGATTTGCAAACAATGGCGCCAATCTGTCCGCTAAGGAGAAAGAGGAATATCGTGCTCTTTCTATGCAACTCTCACAACTTACTCTGCTCTATGGTCAGAATGTACTCAAGGCAACCAACGCATGGACGATGTTGCTTACCGACGAATCACTTTTGGCTGGTTTGAACGACGACACCAAGGAGATCCTCAAGCACAATGCTGAAGCAAAAGGATACGAACAGGGTTGGTTGCTCAACCTCAAACCTACCACCTACATCCCTGTTATGCAGGACTTGGATAACCGTGACATACGTCGTGAACTCTACATGGCCTACAATACCCGTTGTATCGGAGGAGAGTTTGATAATACCTCTGTGATTTGTCAGATTGTCAACACTCGCCTTGCTTTGGCTAAGTTGTTTGGAAAGGAATGCTATGCGGACAAGTCTTTGAAAAAGACTATGGCCGAGTCGAAGGATGGTGTTTATGGACTTTTGAACCAACTTCGCGATGCTTACTTGCCGGTGGCTGTTCAGGAATACAACGAACTGCAAGACTATGCTCGTTCGATTGGTTTCTATGCTACTTTGCAAGCATGGGATTGGAGCTATTATAGCAAGAAACTCAAAAACGAGAAATACGCTATTTCTGATGATCTTCTCCGTCCTTATTTTGAACTGGAAGCAGTAAAGAAAGGTGTATTTGGATTGGCTACCAAGTTGTATGGTATTACTTTCAAGGAGAACAAAAATATTCAGGTGTATAATCCCGAAGTGAAAGCTTACGATGTCTTTGACGAAAAGGGTAAATTCCTTGCTGTGTATTATTGCGACTTCCATCCACGGGATGGCAAGCGTGGTGGAGCTTGGATGAATGACTTCCAGCCACAATACAAGGTCGGCAAGAACGATCATCGTCCACACATTGTGAATGTGATGAACTTCACTCGTCCTACCGATACCAAGCCTGCTTTGTTCACCTACGATGAGGTGCGTACCTTCCTTCACGAGTTTGGACATGCTTTGCATGGCATGTTGACTCGCTGCCAATATTCTCAGTTGTCTGGTACCTCTGTTTCTCGTGACTTTGTCGAGTTGCCTTCTCAGTTCAACGAAAATTTTGTTGACGAGAAAGAGTTCCTTGATACTTTTGCTAAGCACTACTTGACCGGAGAAGCGCTTCCACAGGAATTGCTTGACAAGATGCATGCTTCGCAGACCTATCATGCTGCTTATGCTTGTGTGCGTCAACTTTCGTTTGGTTACCTCGATATGGCATGGCATACCATTACCTCGCCTTTTGCTGCACCGGAAGGTGTCTCTCTTCAGGAGGCGGTGATTAACTTTGGTAATGCTGCTATGGATCAGGTCGCTTGTGTGCCTACCGTTCCTGGTACACAAATGGAGACCGCATTTACCCATATCTTCTCGGGTGGATATGCCGCTGGTTACTATAGCTACAAGTGGTCTGAAGTACTTGATGCAGATGCATTTAGTGTCTTCTTGGAGGCGAAAGATAAGAATGGCTCTATCTTCGATAAGAAAGCGGCTGCTGCGTTCCGAAAGAATATTCTTGAGAAGGGTGGCTCTGAGAAACCGGCTGAGCTCTATCGTCGTTTCCGCAATGGTGAACCATCTATCGAGCCTCTCATGAAGCGCGATGGTATCACCGTACCTGCTGAAAAATAAGTAGAATTGTTGGTTCATATGAAAAAAATCAATAATCCGTGGTTGGGCAATCCTGAATACAATTGCTTAGGTTGTTGTCCTACGAACCCCATTGGAGCTCATATGCGTTTCTATGAAGAGGGGGATGATGTGGTTTCTGTATGGCAACCTACCCAAAATCATCAATCTTGGATTGATACGCTACATGGTGGTATGCAAGCTACCTTGTTGGATGAAGCATGTGGTTGGGTGATTTTCCATAAACTTCAAACGGCTGGAGTCACAGCTAAAATGGAAATTCGCTACAAAAAGCCTGTTTCTACCCGTCAAACGCATATCGTTATCCGAGCTCGTCTGGTGGAAATGCGCAGAAATGTGGCCATCGTACAGGGAGAAATATGGTCGGCTGATAACCAGTTGTTGGTTGAATGTACGTGCACCTATTTCACCTTCCCGCAAGAGAAAGCAATTGCGGAAATGGGCTACCAACCTTCTGTTGTGGATGAAAAAGAGGTCACAATCGAAGATTTGATACATTAATCGACTTTTTTATCTGATATTTACTTTTGTCCTACTTCACAAATAGCGAGGTAGGGCATTTTTTTTATTAAAAAAAACAAATATACTTGCGTATGTGAGAAAAAAGCAGTATCTTTGCACCCAAATTATAATGGCGGATTATGCAACACTTGCAAACATTATGAAACATCGATTTACATATATTCATCATTTTTTGTTTGTTGTACTGGCACTCTGGATTTGTTCTGTACCGGTTATGGCGCAAAAGAAGGCAGCTCAAAAGGCCGCTAAAAAACAGGCTTTTACGGTGGTGATTGATGCTGGACATGGTGGACACGATTGTGGCGCTTTGGGTAAAAAAGCACAAGAGAAATCGCTAAATCTGGATGTCTCGTTGATGTTGGGGCAGATGATTACGGAACGCTATCCGGATGTCAATGTGCTTTATACGCGCAAGACGGATGTGTTCTTAACCTTGCAGGAGCGGGCTAATTTTGTCAACAACAACGCTGCCGACTTATTTATCTGTATCCATACCAATTCGGCTAAGAATCATTCGGCCTCTGGTGCTGAGACGTTTGTCTTGGGTGTGGACAAAATGCAGTCCAATTTGGACGTGGCGATGCGTGAGAATGCTGTAATGTTGCTCGAAAATGACCAATCGCAGTACGAAGGTTTTGACCCTAACTCTATCGACTCATACATCATGTTCGAACTGATGCAAAACCAGTATATCGATCAGAGTCTCCGTTTTGCTACATTGGTGCAAAACGAGTTTGTTACCAAGTTGGGGCGTGCGGATCGTGGGGTGCGACAAGCTGGGTTTTGGGTGTTGCACAAGTCGGCTTGCCCTAGTGTGCTGATTGAGATGGGATTCATTTCTAACGAAGAAGAAGAGAAGTATTTATCATCGGCAAAGGGTAAACAAGATATTGCTCGCGCCATTCTTCGCGCGTTTGCTGCTTACAAGGCCAGAACAATGGCGGCTGGTGCAAATGCTACCACCGATCTCTTTGAGGAAACAGAATCTGTGACCTCACAACCTGCTAAAGACGCCAAAGTTGATTCTGAAGAAGCTAAGTCCGGTAAAACCGAGTCTAAAGACGCCAAGTCTGGTAAGACGGATACTAAAGACGCGAAATCTGCAACTTCGGAAACCAAAGTAGAAACAAAGCATGCAAATGAAAACGAAGGCCTCTACTATGCTGTACAGATTTTTGCATCCTCTCGAATCATTCCTGCTAATGATGCCACTTTCAAGGGGCTGAAGGATTGTCAATACACATTGGACGGTAAGTTTTATAAGTATCGCTATGGACACATGGCTACTTTTGCCGAAGCCGAGAAGAAGATGCAAGAACTGAAAGCTCTATTCCCGGATTGCTTTGTTGTCGCTTTTGATGGTGACGAACAGATTTTTGTAAAAGATGCAAAAAAACGAACAAACGAATAAATTTTTATACAATGAAAAAGATAGCATATTGGAAGGAAATACGCGTGTCAATACTGTTCTTGTTGGCTGTAGTGTTGCTTTACTATGGCATGTATTTCCTCAAGGGTATTAATTTGTTCCATAAGACCAACACGTACATTACTACTTTTCAGAATACCAATGGTTTGGTGGAGCAGAACAACGTTTATATCCATGGCTACAAAGTGGGTATTGTTGATAAAATCTTATACGATTTTTCGTCATCTACTCCTTTCGTGGTGCATTTCTCTACCAATACCGATATTCAGTTGCCACAAGGTACTGTCGTGACTATGATTGCCGATGGTCTCTTGGGAGGTACTGCGTTAGAGTTGCGTTTCCCGGACCAAATGGATGAAGCTGATTTGGCATACTACCATTGTAACGACACCCTGCCTAGCAAAGTGGAGGAGGGAATGGTTAGCAGCTTGATGGGGATGGTTAGCAATTTGTCAAGCAAACTGGATCCTATCCTCGTTAATTTGGATTCACTTTCTTTTGCGCTTCGCAACAATCTTACCGATGAGCAAATGGCGCAGCTGGTGCGTAGTCTTAACTCAACCTTGCGCAACACACAGGCTGCAACGGGGAAATTGGACAAAATATTGGCTGTTCAGGTTCCACAGCTGATGGATAGTATTCAACTCGTTGTTTGTGATGTGCACCGTATTACCAACGATGTGGCAGAGGCTAATCTCCGTGCTACTATTCTTAAGTTGGATACTACTGTCAATGGGGTTAATCAGTTTATGGACAAGGTCAATTCTACTGACGGAACTATTGGCATGCTACTCAATGATAAAAATCTTTATATCAATTTGAATAACACAGTAACTTCGGCCGACAGCCTCATCTCTGACCTCAAGGCGAATCCGAAACGTTATGTGCAATTCTCTTTGTTTGGAAAGTAAGATACGAAATAATGAGTTCGAAAGAATTATATGGCAAATGGAAAGCCTGCTTGGAACTGCTCCGCGAGGAACTATCTGAGTCGGTTTATAACACTTGGTTTATTCCTATTGTACCGGTGTCGTATGCGGAAAATAAACTGGTATTGCAGGTGAAAAGTTACTCGGTGGTGGATTACATCGAGGATATGTATTTGAAAATTTTCGCTCGCGCTATCTATAGTGTTTTCGGAGTGGGCACACAGGTCGATTACCGTGTATTGGTGGTTGAGGGACCTGCGAATGCTACTGCTACCGTCGCCAGCGATCGCGTCGCGCAGGAAATAACCAAAAACGAACTTTTGGGACCTACACCACAGCCTTCGGCTTTTACCCAGCAGCAGAGCTCACCACAGTTACCACCACTTGACTCGAGACTTAACCCTACCTATACGTTTGAGAGTTTCGTCATGGGTGAATGCAATAAACTCGTGCGCTCTGTGGCTTTGGCAGCGGCTAAGACTCCTGGTAACAATAGCTTTAACCCATTGTTCATTTTTGGTGGCAGTGGAGTGGGAAAGACTCACCTTTTGAATGCCATTGGCAATCAGGTCAAGTTGCTTTATCCGCAAAAGCGTGTTCTTTATCTTTCTGCCAACGAATTCAAAACGCAATACATGAATGCGGCGCAACAGGGTAAAGTCTCCGATTTTATCCTCTATTACCAAAGCATTGATGTGTTGTTGATTGATGATGTTCAGTTCTTGGCAGGTCAAAATCAGCAACGTACGCAAGAGCAATTCTTTCACATTTTCAACCATTTGCACCAGTCCCGCAAGCAGATTGTCATGACCAGCGATCGACCTCCTTTGGAAATTAAAGACTTGGAAGATCGTCTGCTGACTCGATTCAAGTGGGGATTCCAAGGTGAAATGTTACGTCCGGATTACTTACTCCGCAAAGATATTCTTCGCAACAAGATGAGTCGTGACGGTATCGATTTACCTGACGAAGTGATTGATTTTATTGCAGAAAATGTGCGAGAAAACGTGCGCGATTTGGAGGGCGTATTGGCTTCACTATTGGCATACTCAACCCTGATGGATTCGCAGATTGACCTCTCGCTTGCCGAGCGTGTGGTGGGCAATGTGGTGGAGATTGGGCCTCTTGAGATGCGAATTGAGGATATTGTGGATGTGGTGGCACAGGAGTTTGGATTTACGCCGAAACAATTGCAGAGCAGTTCGCGTCAACAAAGTATCTGTAATGCGCGACAGATCTCGATGTATTTTGCAAAAAAACTGACTTCCAATAGTTTACAGGAGATTGGTAATTTCTTCGGACGTACTCATGCTACTGTTTTGCATGCTTGTGATAGTGTTCGCAATGCGCTTGACCTTGATCCTGTTATGGCCCAACGCATACGTAAAATAGAAAACAAACTGGTTCATTAATATGAGCGAATATATTGTTTCTGCACGAAAATATCGTCCCGCGGCCTTTGAAATGGTTGTCGGGCAACGTTCTTTGACCGATACACTCCGCAATGCTATACGCACAGGTCATTTGGCGCATGCCTATCTGTTTTGTGGACCACGTGGTGTCGGTAAGACAACTTGTGCGCGAATTTTTGCTAAGACAATCAACTGTCTGACGCCTACCGCTGATCATGATGCCTGCAACGAATGTGAGTCATGCCGGGCTTTCAATGAGCAACGTTCGTTTAATATTCACGAGCTCGATGCTGCCTCCAACAACTCGGTGGAGGATATTCGTTCGCTGATTGAACAAGTTCGCATTCCACCTCAGGTTGGTAAATATTCGGTATATATCATCGATGAGGTACATATGCTCTCTCAGAGTGCATTCAATGCATTGTTGAAAACCTTGGAAGAGCCCCCATCGTATGCCATCTTTATTTTGGCTACTACCGAGAAACATAAGGTGTTACCAACTATTTTGTCACGTTGCCAGGTATTTGATTTCCAGCGAATAACGCTTACTGACATCGTGGAGCATCTTCGTTATGTGGCTACTCAAGAAGGAGTGACTGCTGTCGATGAGGCACTTCATGTTGTTGCTATGAAGGCCGATGGTGGTATGCGTGATGCTTTGTCGATTTTTGACCAATTGGTTACATATTGTGGTTCTTCTATCACTTACGAGCAGGCTATTGCGGTCCTGAACGTACTTGATTCTGACTACTATTTTCGTGCGGTTGATTATGCCTTGGCGGGAAATGTAAGTGGGGTTTTGCTTTTGTTCAACGAAGTGTTGTGCAAGGGGTTTGATGGTGGACATTTTTTGTCAGGATTGGCATCTCATCTGCGTGATGTGCTGGTGTCTAAGGATGTGGCTACTACTGTGCTTCTGGAAACCAGCGACTCTGTACGGCAACGTTTTGCTGCTCAGGCGAATAAGTGCACACCACGGTGGATTTTTGCCGCACTTGATGCCATCAATCAGACCGAGATGGGCTATCGTACGGCGCGCAATAAACGATTGGTAGTTGAACTGCTGTTGGTGAAACTGACGCAACTTAATCAGGTTCAGGTCACTCCTCAACAATCTGCTCCGACACCTGTTCAGTCTCGTCCTGCTACATCTGCTGTGCCACAAACCGCTGCTTCCCAAAACCGTGTGCCACAAGCTGTTACTACTCAACCTCATGTGCAACAACCCGTTGCTACTCAACCTCATGTGCAACAACCCGTCACTCCATCTGTTCAGCGTGCTACCGTAGTTACGGCCTCTTCACAACAGGTTCCTACACCTCAGCCTGCTGTCACGCCGGTTCCTATACCCAATGCTCCTATTCCGGGAACTCCTATGCCTGGTTCGCCTATACCCAATGCGCCTATTGTTGGCGCAATCCCGGGGATTCCGGTTGCCGGACAACCACAGCCTGCGGTACCTACGACGAATGCACCGCTACAACAGCGTTCCGTGGAGGGGACAGGTAATGTCCCTTTTTCCCAGGAGCAAATGGCTAACGCATGGAATGCAATGCGGTCGCAACTTTTCGCTTCCGACAGACGCATGTCTGCGCTGCTCTCAAACATAGCCCCTGTCAAAAAAAATGAGTTGGCATACGAAGTTCCTGTACTCAATATCATTCAGCAATCCGAATTGCAGGAACAGAAATCCAAAATCATGGCTTTTCTCGTTGCACAACTCAAAAATAATTGCTTTACTTTGGATTATGTCGTCTCTGAAGAAGACATGCAGACAACGGAGGCTTTTACAGCTGAGGAAAGAGTGAAACTGCTACAAGAGGCGAATCCCTTTTTACAGCAATTCCGTACTTCGTTAGGATTATTGATGGAATGAAAAAAATATCGTTCATATTATTGTTCTTGTTGGTCCATGGTGTATATCTTTGGGCTGTTGAGTCGTTATTTGACGACTCATTTCGTTTTGCGCAACTTACCGATTTGCATGTGTCTCGTAGCAATAATAGTGCGCTGGAGGACGTGCGTCGCAGCATTGATGATATCAATCAATGGAATCAGGCGCATACTGGCAAAGAGGCAATCGATTTTGTCATCGTGACCGGAGATATTACGGAGGCTGGTGATAGGCATTGCATGCAACTGGCAAAAAACGAGTTTGATCGTTTGACGATACCATATTTCGTCGTGAGTGGCAACCACGAAACCACATGGTCTGAGTCAGGTTGCACCGATTTTGCACGCGTCTTTGGTGCAGATCGTTTTTCGGTTTTCCACAAAGGTGTCTTTTTCGTGGGCTTCAATTCTGGACCGGTTCTCAAGATGGCCGATGGGCATGTGGCTCCTCAAGACTTGACTTGGGCTCGGCAGCAGATCGACTCGATTATTGCTGTACATGGACCAAAGACACCTGTCATTGCTGTTACTCATTATCCGCTGCAGACTGGTGATGTGGACAACTGGTATGACGTCACTTCTCTGCTTAGATCCTATAATACTCAATGTATCATAGGTGGTCATTATCACCGTAATCTGCTTTTTTCTGCCGATGGTATTCCTGATGTGTTGTGCCGTTCAAACTTGCGTGGACAGGCTGATATCAATGGATATACGTTCATTTCTTTAGAGAATACCGACGATAATACTACGCTTTGTTTTGCTGAAAAAACGCCTGGCCTGGATACGACCCGTGTTTGGATGGAGTTGCCGATGGGAGATGGACCCCTGTTGTGGGGAGACAGAATCGCTACTCCTTCATATGATGTCAATTTGGAAAACCCTCAGGTAAAAGAGGTCTGGCGTGTGAATATAGGAGTAGGTATCTATAGTGCTCCTGCTGTTAGCGGTTACGATGGACGTTGTGAAAAGTCGGCTCGCGTCTATATAGGCGATGATTTGGGTGTGATGCATTGTTTTCGCCTGAGCGATGGTAAGTTGCTGTGGCAACAGCATGTCGGTAGTCGTATCAACTCTACACCCGTTGTAGCAGATGGCATCGTCGTTTTTGGCTCTACTGCCGGCGAGATTGTTGCCTTACGTGAGAATGATGGCTCTTTTGTGTGGCGAGTGCAGACTGGTCATGGTGCTGTCATGGGCTGCCCGATTCTGACCACTATTTCTGGAAAGCAGTCCGTTTTGATAGGTGGTAATCATCATTTCTATGCATTGGAGTTGGCTACCGGTGCTGCTATTTGGACGACTGAGATTGCTGGATATTGTGTCTCGCGCCCATGCATATATGATAATAAGGTGTATTTTGGCGCTTGGGGATGCTATTTTTATGCGTTGAACGTACAAGATGGTTCACTCGTTTGGAAATGGTTCAATGGCTCCTCCAATGATAAATTCTCGCCGGCTGCCGTTTGGCCTGTGGCGGCCAACGAGAAAATATTCATTGTGGCTCCTGACCGCGTCTTTACTTGCCTGAATGCCCAAACGGGTGATGTGATCTATCGTACCAAGGAACATATGGTGCGTGAAAATATAGGTATCTCTGCTGATGGACAGGTTGTTTATTCGCGTTGTATGCGAGATTCGGTACAGGCTATGTCTGCTCTTTCCGACCAGCCTCACACGCTTTGGAAGGTTTCGGCTGAGTATGGCTATGATCATGATCCGTCCATGATGCTTACTTCTGGCAATACATTGGTTTTCGGTACCAAAAATGGTCTCATGCATGGAGTAAGGGCAAACGATGGCAAATTGTTGTGGCGACATAAGATTGGCAATTGTGTGGTAAATACGGTATGCCCGTTGCCTGTCAATATTAATGGAAAAAATGCCAACTCTTCAGCATGTGTTGTGACGTCTTCTGATGGGGCGGTTGTTTATCTACGAGCTAAATAGATTTCTTTGTAATGGAATATAATGACGCTAACTCTTCTTGGCAACAACAGGATAGCAAGATTAAATATCAGGAAATACTGCAGGTAGCCTGGCATTTACGTTGGTGGATGATTGCGATGGCGTTGCTGGCGCTATGCATCGCCTTTGTATATGTGCGTTTTCAGACCCCGGTATATCAGCGTTCGACATGGGTGATGTTGAATACCAACGATGGATCCAATACCGATATGCAACTGCTTGCTGAATTTACGGGGCGCTCTCGTTCCAAGAATATCGATGACGAGTTGTTCATCTTGCGTTCGCCATCGATGATGGCAAAAACCATCGAAAACTTAGGCTTGAATACGCGCTATTTCTATTACCAAATACCCGTTGGGGACCGACTGAACTGGGGACGTAAACTTTTGGCACGCAAGGCGGTGGAGTTCTATGGGGAAGAATGCCCTCTTCGGATGGATTTGGATATCGACTCGGCCGTTCAAAAGAAGCTGATGTGGATGTCTGTTCGATTTGAGGATATTGAGAACAAAGCCTATAAGATTGAGTCTGTTATCTTGAATGGTAAACCGGTGAAGGCGCTTGATGGCCGCCAATTTGCTTATGGTCAACCTATTGCATTACCGGGTGTCGATGTGTTTATTTCGGCTACCGATTCCTTACGTTCCGGGGCCAGTTATATGTGCCAATGGGCAACACCATATCTGACGGCCGGCGGGTTTGTACGTCGTCTTACTGCGGAACGGCAGGGCAAGCAGATGGATAAACGTAACGTGGCGATTCTGACGTTTGTGGACGCTATTCCTCAACGTGCTGAAGATGTGCTTAATACGCTCATTTATACCACCAATCTTGAGGCGAAGAACTACAAGAATCGTGGTACCATCAATACCATCGAGTTTATTGATCTGCGTATCAATGCCTTGGATGCCGAATTGCATGGTGCCGAAGATAAATACCGACAATATCAGGCGGCTAATTCGGTGGTGGACCTCAAATCACAAGGCTCCTTGGCGGTTACCAAAGATATGGAGTATCGCAGTCGATTGGACGAAGTGAGAATGCAAATGCGTATTTTTGAGATGGTGGCGGGGGAAATCAGTCATCAGGCCGAGGGAGTCTTCCAGGTGCTACCTTCCAATTTAGGTTTGACCGACCCGTCTTTGTCGTCGCTTATTTCCAAATATAACCAGCTTATTGCGGAACGTAATCGACTGATTACCAACTCTTCTGAGACCAATCCGCGCGTTGTGTTGGTCAATTCTGAATTGTCGGACAGCAAACGATCTATCTTGACATCTATCGAGAACCTTCAGCGGGTGTACGGCATACGTGAACGAGAATTGGTGAAGACAATTTCCTCCTCCAAGGCTGATCTGGTAGGCTTGCCTCAAAAGCAGTTCGAGGTGCAGCAACTCTCGCGTGAGATTGAAATCATCGAACCTCTTTATCTCCATCTTCAGAAAAAACGCGAGGAGGCAAATATTGCCATGTATGCCGAAAATGACAATTTCCGTGTGATTGAGACGGCTTTTGGTGCATTTCGTCCGATTAGCCCTAAGAAGCTTCGCATCTATTCGATTGCCATGCTTGTGGGACTGCTTCTGCCGATGGCGGTGTTCTATCTTAAACTATATCTACGCAACAAAGTGGAGACCAAGAAGGATATTACCGATCGGTTGCCGGATGTTACGGTCTTGGGAACGATGCCACATGGCGACCCAAATAATCCGTTGGTTATGCTCAAAGGACACGATGCCACATCCGAGGCCTTCCGTATGTTGCGATCCAATGTGCATTACCTGAAGGATGTAAAGATGATTCAGGTTACCTCTTCCACTCCCGGCGAAGGCAAATCGTTCATTGCCTCCAATCTGGCACTCAGTTTGGCGCATATGCAGAAGAAGGTGCTCCTCATGGGATGGGATTTGCGTAAACCGTCTTTGCCTAAGTTTTTCCCCGAGGTGCCACTTGACAAAGATCATTCTATTGTTAGTTATCTGATTGGCGCTGTGGACAAACCGGAAGACATCGTTTTGGCAAGCAAACGAGACGAGCACTTGTTTTTGGCTTATTCGGGTATTATCCCTCCTAACCCGACCGAGATTATCTCACAAGCTCAGGTGGGAGATTTGTTGGCCTGGGCGCGCGATAATTTCGATTACATCGTTTTGGATTCTACTCCATTTTTACCCGTACCGGACTCGTTCCTGCTAAATGCATATACCGATATCACGTTGTACGTCGTTCGCTCTGGTGTTACCGAGTTGAACATGCTCAATGCTATCAACGAAGTGATGCATAACAAAGAGAATCCGATGCATCGTCCATACCTGATTCTCAATGACTTTGATTTCGAATCGAAGCAGGTGGGCTATGGTTATGGCTACGGTTACGGTTATGGCTACGGCTATGGTTATGGTTACGAGACCGAAAAAAAGAAGAAATAGCCGTGAGGAGATGGCTCATCTGAGACATCCGTTATAATTTGCAATAATTGATTTATGCCCACAGTATTAAAATCAGATTTTCTGCCTACTACCAAGAAGGAGATGGAGGTACTCGGTTGGGAAGATGCTGATATTATTATCTTCTCAGGCGATGCCTATGTTGACCATCCTTCTTTTGGTATGGCCGTTATTGGCCGTACACTTGAAGCTGCTGGCTATCGTGTGGCTATTGTGCCACAACCGGATTGGCATGGCGATTATCGCGATTTTCGAAAACTGGGCAGGCCGCGACTCTTCTTTGCTATCACAGCCGGCTCTATGGATTCCATGGTCAATCACTATACTGCCAATCGTCGCAGACGTTCCGACGATGCGTATACGCCGGATGGCAGACCGGGGATGCGGCCTGATTATTGTACGACGGTCTATTCCCGCATTCTTAAGCAACTCTTCCCTGATGTTCCTGTGGTCATCGGTGGGGTAGAGGCTTCTATGCGTCGATTGTGCCACTACGATTATTGGCAAGACAAGCTCTTACCATCTGTTTTGTGTGACTCGCAGGCCGATGTGCTGGTATATGGTATGGCCGAAAAAGCGATGGTGCAATTGGCACAGCGAGCGCAGAAGGGTGAGTCGTTGCTCGGGGTACTACAGACGGCCTATATCGTTTCTCGGAACGAGGTCGATGCTCTGCTACCGGACTCGCTCATGCTGCATTCTTTTGAGGAATGTCTCAAGAGTAAACGGGCATATGCTGAGAATTTCCGTCAGATAGAGCGTAATTGCAACACGATTCATGGTGTGCGTCTGATTGAACCTGTTGCCAACAGAGCGGTTGTGGTCGAACCGATGAATATGCCGATGACGACTCAGGAGATTGATGCTTCGTTTGATCTGCCATACATGCGACTGCCGCATCCCAAGTACAAGGGAAAGACTATCCCGGCTTACGAGATGATCAAGTTTTCGGTCAATATGCATCGTGGTTGCTTTGGTGGATGTGCGTTTTGTACCATCTCGGCTCATCAGGGGAAACAGGTGGTCTCGCGTTCAAAGCAGTCGATCCTCAGCGAAATACGACAGATTACGAAAATGCCTGATTTCAAGGGCTATTTGTCCGACCTCGGTGGACCATCTGCGAATATGTATCAGATGCATGGCAAGGACATGACGTTATGTGAGAAATGTCATCGCCCTACATGCCTGCAGCCGAAAATTTGTCCGAACCTCAATCAGGATTTTGCCCCATTGCTTGACATCTATCGTGCCGTGGATGCCATGCCGGGAATAAAAAAATCGTTCATCGGATCGGGGATTCGTTATGATCTGATGTCTGAGGACTATGGTCGCGAGGTGATTTTGCATCACGTCTCCGGCCGTCTCAAGGTGGCACCCGAACATACGCAGCCACATGTCCTGACCATCATGCGTAAACCGTCGTTCGATCATTTTGAGAAATTCCGAGATTTCTTTATGGAGGTGAATCGGGAGGCTGGAATCAATCAGCAGATTATTCCCTATTTCATCTCTTCCCATCCCGGATGTACGGTTGAGGATATGGCAGAATTGGCGGTGAAAACCAAACAGATGAATTTCCAACTGGAGCAGGTACAGGATTTTACGCCTACTCCCATGACTCTGGCGACTACTATGTACTATACCGGCTTGCATCCTGACACGATGCAACCTGTCTTTGTGGCACGAACTAAAGAGGATAAATTGCGACAACGACAGTTCTTTTTCTGGTACAAACCCGAGGAGCAGGAAGGCATACGGCGAACACTTATGTCCATTCACAGACCAGATTTGGTACAGAAATTGCTGAGAAAAAATAAAGGGAAAAATTTTTAGAATACTCCTGAAGGGTTGTTCTGAATATTTCCGTAATTATAGACGATAATGAAGAAAAAATACCATTTTAATCCATCCACTCTTTCGTTTGACGAAGCCAAAACAACGGGTAAAGAGATTTTGCAGCGCATCACGTGGCCGCTTGTCATCGGTTTCCTGATTGGCATTGGCTTGTTCTTTGTCTTTGTCACACTTTTTCCTTCTCCACGTGAGATAGTGGTACAGAAACGATACGAGGCGCTTCAGGCTGAGAATGCTATCTTAAACAGTAAAGTCGATAATATGCAGTTGGTCTTGGCCGATCTCCAGCAACGTGACGACAACCTCTATCGCTCGCTCTTGCAGGCTGAGCCTATTCCTTTGTCGGTTCGTCTCGGCTCTGTGCGCCAGTCGTCCTACTACGATTCCATTGCCAAGATGACCGACTCCAAACTCGGTGCTGACTTGTCCAGAAAAGTGGATGTGCTCGAGAACGAATTGTACGTGCAGGCCAAATCGTATGAGGAAATTATCTCGCTCACCCAGCAGCAGGATACGCGAATGAAAAATATACCTGCCATTCAGCCTGTGCTTAACAAAGATTTGACTCGTGTCGCTTCGGGCTATGGATGGCGAATTGACCCTGTTTATCATACACGTCGTTTCCATGAGGGTATGGACTTTACGGCTCCTACCGGTACCGATGTCTATGCTACGGGTAACGGCAAGGTCGTCTTCGCTGGTTGGAAACAGGGCTATGGCAATTGTATCGAGATTGAACATGGTTTTGACTATATGACGCGCTATGCACACTTGCATAAAGTGTTGGTTCTTAAGGGAAAAACGGTTCATCGTGGTGATGTGATTGGCTTGGTGGGATCTACCGGTAAATCCACTGGACCTCACCTCCATTACGAGGTGCACTACCGCAACAACCCTGTCGATCCGCGCAATTATTACTTTCAGGATCTTTCGCCTGAAGAGTACGATCGCATGGTGCAATTGTCTAACAATGCCGGTAACATGATGGACTGATTGGGTTATGCAGATAGGTGATACCATACGTTTTCTCAATGCCATAGGTGGCGGAATAGTGCGCCGAATGGATGAAACAAAGCAGATGGCTTGGGTCGAAGATGAGTCCGGATTTGAGATTCCGACGCCCTATAACCAATGCGTTGTGGTCAACTCGCAAGATGCGGATAACGAGTATCGACAGAGTATCTTGCTGGGACGAAAAGGCCCCTCGATGCAACAATTGGCGGCCAAGAATAGTTGTCATTCGGCACCACAACAGGTGGCTAATGGTCACAAAGAAGCAAAAAAGGACGACCAGATGCTGATCGATCTGCATGCTGAGCAATTGACCTCGCGACGGGACCTGCCGGCTTCTGATATATTGGCCTTGCAGTTGGCTGCTTTTCGTCGAGTCATGATTGCAGAGAAAAGAAATAAAGGAAAACAGATTATCTTCATTCATGGTAAAGGGGAAGGAGTGCTGCGTGCCGAGTTGGAAAAAATCTTGCGCAAAGAGTTCCAGTCCTGTCGCTTTCTGGATGCCAATTATCAAAAATTCTCTACCGGTGCTTTACTGGTCATGATTAACTAAAGGAGAACTTTGCCGATGAGTCAGAATTATCCATCAGCCTTGCTTGAACGCGCTGTTTTGCAGCTCAACTCCCTGCCGGGAGTGGGGAAAAAGACGGCCTTGCGTTATGCCTTGCATCTGCTCAAACAGGACGAGGAAGAGGCCCAAACGTTTATCGATACATTGGTACAGTTGCGACAGGGAGTACGTTATTGCCGCATGTGTCACAATATTTCTGATACTGAAGTATGTTCTATTTGTTCTGGCATCAATCGTGATCATCATACTCTTTGTGTGGTTGAGAACGTGCAGGATGTGATGCAAATAGAAAACACGGGCCAGTATTTTGGCCTCTATCATGTGCTCGGAGGCATCATCTCTCCTATGGATGGGGTCGGACCTAAGGACATCGAGATTGATAGTCTTGTGGCACGCATTCTGCCGGAGCAGATTAGCGAGGTTATTTTGGCTTTGCCTACGACAATGGAGGGCGATACGACCAATTTTTACATCTTTCGTCGACTTCAGGCGCTGAACTCTACCGGCGATGAACACTCTGCTACTCCGTTGAAAATCAGCCAGATTTCGCGTGGAATAGCAGTCGGTGGTGAGATTGAGTGTACCGACGAACTGACGCTCGGACGATCCATTGTCAATCGCATTGAGTTTAAGATTTAATGGCATTTTTTTGAACACCCCTATAATGATTTGTATATGAAAACAAAACTGACTATTGTGTACTATTTGGTATTGATCACATGTGTGCTCGAAGTTCTATGGTTGGGTTATGGCCAAAAGATGGGCATGACGCAACTGGAGGTCATCAGCCCGCTTACGCAGGCCGGGCAGATATGGCAATATCTGGTAATCACCTATATGCTCGTTAGCGTACCGGGGGCTTTGTGGGGATTCAAGCAATGGATGAAAAAGCGAGTTCATCACTTGCCCGAAGGTGAACTGAAAGAGCAAAACTACCTGCAGGCGGCTGTGCTGCGCATGGTACTCATTGGATTGGGAGCCATTTTGGCAATTGCGGCATTCTACAAATTGGGTGGATATATGTCCATGCTTTGGTGTGCTGGCATTTGCCTGGTTGCGATGGTGTTCTGCAAACCTACTGCGGCAAAGATTGCCATCGAAATGGAGGCTGAAGAGGCCGCCTGATTAACTCATATTTATTTGGAATGTTCTGATTATTCCCCTTAATTTTTTTTACTCATATGACCATAGCTGTAGATTTTGATGGAACCATCGTGACTCACGAGTATCCACGTATCGGAAAACCCATTCCGTTTGCTATCGAAACGCTTAAGAAACTTATCCTCGAAGACCACCATCAGGTGATTCTTTGGTCGGTTCGCGAGGGCGATTTGCTCAAAGAGGCGGTTGATTACTGCGCCAGCAAAGGGGTCGAATTTTACGCTGTTAATAGCAACTATCCCGAGGAGGTGACGGGAAGAAATACTGCGCCTCGCAAACTGACTGCTGATCTTTTTATCGATGACCGCAACTTGGGTGGCATTCCCGATTGGGGGGTGATTTATCAGATGATCAAGTCGGGTAGGGCGCACCAACCGGTTCCGGAAGGGATGGCGATGGAGATGCCTAAGAAGAAAAAGTTCCTGGGAATTTTCTAACCCCCCCCCTTTATGCTTCAACTTCGAGCTATTGATATGCGTGACTTGCCGTTTCTCTACCAGTGGGAAAACGATGCTGCGGCATGGGCTGATGGAGCTACACACAATCCCATCAGTCAGGACCAACTACGTGCGTACATACGCGAGAGTGCGGGCGATATATTTAAGGACGGCCAGTTACGCCTGATGGCCGAGGGGGATGGAGAAACCATCGGTTGTATTGATTTATTTGATTTCGAACCTCGTTCGCGACGGGCGGCATTGGGAATGTATATCTCGCCTCAGGCACGGGGGAAGGGATGGGGAAAACAGATGGTGGAGGCGGTCGAGCACTATGCGTTCTCTTTCTTGGGACTGCATCAACTCTATGCGATTATTGCTGAAGACAACCCGGCTTGTCTCAATATCTATCGTGAGGCGAATTACCTGCAGACGGGCGTTCTCCTTGACTGGAAGTGGACTGAACAGGGCTTTGTGAATGCATTGCTATTGCAGAAAGTGATACGCTGATTAGATTAAAACCCGAAAAACGCGTCAAAAAGATGCGTTTTTTCTGTTTTTATTTGGTCATTTCGGATTTTTTGTGTAATTTTGCGCTTTGTATTGGATGATTTTTTCAGGGGTGTTCTTTACACACCCCTTTAGTACAACTATATAGAGATTATGAAGAATTATCGATTTTCTGCTGTGGAGCGTGCTTGGGAGCACAAACCCATAGTCGTTTCTGCATCTGAGGAAAAACTTCAGACTGTTTTTGGGCGCCAGGTCTTCACCCGTGAGCGAATGCGCGACTATATCGCTGAGCAAACATTGGAGCTGCTGTTTGATGCTATTGACAATAACAAACCTATCGGCCGAGCGTTGGCTGGTAGTGTGGCTATTGGTATGAAAAAATGGGCCATTGAAAATGGGGCAACGCATTTCACGCATTGGTTTCAACCGTTGACCGGGGGCACGGCAGAGAAGCAGGATGCCTTCTTCGGATTCGATAAGCAGGGACGTGTGATGGAGGAGTTTTCCGGTAGCGAACTCTATCAGCAGGAACCGGATGCTTCGTCTTTCCCTAATGGAGGTATTCGCAATACCTTCGAAGCACGTGGCTATTCGGCTTGGGATCCTACTTCGCCGGCTTTCGTCGTTGATGATAGATTGTGTATTCCTACTATTTTTGTCGCATATACGGGTGAGGCGTTGGACTACAAGACGCCTCTCTTGCGTTCGATCGAAGCGCTCGACAAGGCCGCTACCGATGTCTGCAACTATTTCGACAAGAATGTGAAGAATGTGCGTTCCAACCTCGGATGGGAGCAGGAGTATTTCCTAGTGGACAAGGCCTTGTATTGCGCGCGTCCTGACCTGGTCATGACCGGACGAACACTCATCGGACACTATCCTGCCAAATCGCAACAGCTTGATGATCACTATTTTGGTACTATTCCCGAGCGTGTTACCGCTTTCATGACCGAACTGGAGCAGGAGGCGCATAAGTTGGGCATTCCGGTTAAGACGCGTCACAACGAGGTCGCACCTAACCAGTTTGAGTTGGCACCTATCTATGAGGAACTGAACCTCGCCAACGACCACAATCTGCTGATCATGTCGCTCATGGAAAAAATCGCACACAAGCACAATTTCCAGGTGCTCTTCCATGAGAAACCATATGCCGGAGTGAATGGTTCTGGCAAGCATTGCAATTGGTCTATGTCCACCAATACCGGTGTAAATTTGCTCTCACCGGGCAAAAATCCATACTCCAATCTCCAGTTCGTTACTTTCTTGGTCAATATCCTGAAGGCCGTGCAGCGTCATAATGGTCTGCTCAAAGCATCTATTGTTTCGGCTACCAATGCCCATCGACTGGGTGCGAACGAGGCTCCACCTGCTATTATCTCCATCTTCTTGGGAACTACACTCACCCAGGCGCTCAACGAGATTGAGCATGCCGACCTCGATCATGGTATCATTATCAATGCCAAGAAGGAGATGAAGTTGGGTGTGGCACATATCCCTGAGATTCTGCTCGATAATACCGATCGTAACCGCACCTCACCATTTGCCTTCACCGGCAATCGTTTTGAGTTCCGTGCGGTCGGCTCGTCGGCCAATTGTGGAGCGGCCATGCTCGCTCTCAATGCAGCCGTGGCGGAGCAACTCAAGTATTTTAAAGAGGAGGTGGATGCGCTGATTGCCGGAGGCGAAAGCAAAGAACGCGCGCTGTTTACCATCATTCGCAAGTATATTACCGATACCAAAGCCATTCGTTTCGATGGAAATGGCTACAGCGACGAGTGGAAGGCTGAAGCGGCTGTACGTGGACTGGATTGCGAGACATCGGCTCCGCTGATTATCGACAATTACCTCGGCGAGAAGGCCGTGTCTATGTTTGAGAGAGTGGGCGTGTTGTCATTGGCTGAACTCCGTTCACGTTGTGAAGTCAAGTGGCAGAACTACTCGATGAAACTGCAGATTGAGAGCCGCGTGCTGGGAGATATGGTGCAAAATCATGCCTTGCCGGCGGCGCAACGCTACCAGTCTATTCTGCTTGATAATGTGAAGAAGATGCAGGACATCTTCGGCAAAGAGGGCATTACCGATCTGGCGGCGGAGGACATCGATATGATTCGCAAGATTGGCAATAGCAACAATCGCATCTTGCACCTCGTGGCTGAGATGGTGGCATTACGTGTCAAGGCCAACCATATTACCGATGAGCGGGAGCGTGCCGTCGCATTCCATGATACCGTCGTGCCTAAGATGGAGGAAATCAGGGCACTCGTTGACGAACTGGAGATGATTGTCGATGATGAATTATGGACTTTGCCTAAGTATCGCGAGCTGCTGTTCATTCGCTGATGACTTGCGCAGGTAGTATTTTGATTTTACACACACACATACACACTCACACACACATACACACACACATACACACACATACATATATTACATATGGAATATTTTGAAACAAAAGCCAAATTTACCAAGGATCAGGGTGATGGCAAAGCGCCACAGAGCACCTCTGAACTCTATATAGCACGGGCGCTGTCCTATGCCGATGTCGAGGAGCGCATTACCGAGATTGTCGAGCATATGAGCTTCGAGGGACTGCCCGAATTGTCTATTCGTAAGGTGAAATATACCGATATCTTCCCTTGCGATAACCCCAATGCGGACAAGTGGTACAAGGTGAAGGTCATCTTCCGAATGCTGGATGGCGAAGGAGATAACCTCAAGGAGAAATTGGTGGCGCAGTTGTGTTTGGCGCAGGCATGGGATATTGCTTCTGCACTCAAGCATACCGAGACCAATCTGCGCGGCGGTATGACCGATGGATACGTACATACGGTCAGCGAAACCAAGATTCTCGATTACTACGATTTCTCGGTGGCAGACGTTCGTGACGAACAGGTATAATATCCTATGATACAAGATAATATTGCACAAATACGTGCCACTTTGCCGGAAAATGTCACACTCGTGTGCACATCCAAAATGCACCCGATCGAGGCCATACGCCAGGCTTATGAGGCTGGTGAACGAGACTTCGGAGAGAGTCGTGTGCAGGAGTTGGTCGAGAAGCAACAGCAATTGCCGGACGATATCCGTTGGCATTTTATCGGGCATCTGCAGACCAACAAGATTCGTCAGATTTTGCCGTTTGTCAGCCTCATCCATTCCGTCGATTCGCTTCATCTGCTCGAGGCCATTTCCGACGAAGCGGTCAAGCAGGGTAGGGTGGTGAATGTGCTTATCGAGATGCACGTTGCTGCCGAGGAAACCAAGACCGGTTTCGACATTAGCGATGCCGATGCCCTGCAGGCTATTGTTGATCTCAATCATGCGCCTGCTTTCCTGCGCGAGTACCCGGGCGTGAACATTGTTGGACTGATGGGTATGGCGACACATACCGACGACCTCGATCGTGTACGTCGCGATTTTGCGGCCTTATCGGCCTTGCACAAGCAGATTTTCCCTTCTGGAGGAATCTTGTCTATGGGAATGTCTGAAGATTTCCCGTTGGCTATTGCCGAAGGTGCGAACATGATTCGTATTGGCAGCCTCATCTTTGGCCAACGCCAGTAACTTCGCCCTCCGACCCTTAATTGTCAAATTGTCAAATAGCTCTTCGATCGCAACGCATGTTAATTGTTAATTGTTAATTAGGGCTTTGCCCGTTAATTAGCCCCAATTCCAACGCATGTTAATTGTTAATTGTTAATTGTTAATTGTTAATTGTTAATTGTTCACATGAACCGTCGTAACGGCCTTCTGGCACTTTCACCCATGTTGCTTCTCATCCTTGTTTTTGTGGTGATTGGCATTCTGGCCGGGGATTTTTACAAGGTCCCCATGCTTGTGGTGTTTATTTTGGTCGCTGCGTATGCTTTGTGCCTGACGCGTATCGATCGTCATACCAAGCAACGATTGCCTCTGCTTGATCGCCTCGCTCTTTTCAGCCGTGGTGCCGGCGAGCGCAATCTGCTTCAGATGATATGGATTTTTGTCCTGGCGGGTGCTTTTGCCGAGTCTGCCAAACAGATGGGTGCTATCGATGCGATGGTCAATGTCGTGTTGGATGTGATGCCTCCGTCGCTGGTTTTGGTGGGCCTTTTCCTCTCGGCGTTGGGAGTCTCGTTGGGTATAGGCACGTCGGTCGGTACTATTGTGGCCATCACGCCTTTTGCGGCTGCCTTGGCGGCTTCGGCTTCCATCTCTGTGGAGATGAGCGTTGCGGCTGTCATTGGCGGGGCACTCTTTGGCGACAATCTCTCGTTTATCTCCGATACAACGGTGGCTGCCACCCAGACCCAGCAGATTCCCATGCGGGACAAGTTCCTCGCCAATCTGGGATGGGCCTTGCCTGCCGCATTGATTACGACGGTTATCTATGTCATTTTAGGCCTCTCTTTGCCTGAGCATCAGGTCACTACTGCTGCGGTCCAGTGGCTGCATATTGTTCCTTATCTCTTTGTTATTGTGGCCGCATTATGTGGCTTGCACGTGTTGGTCGTCCTCTTTTTGGCCAATATACTTACGGGTATTATCGGCGTCGCTACGGGTACGTTCACCTGGCTTGGATGGTCGGCGGCCATGACGGCGGGTGTGGCCAATATGGGCGAACTTATTCTCATTTCGATGATTGCTGGTGGACTGCTCGAGATGATCAAGTACAATGGAGGCATCACGTGGCTTATCTATTGCCTTCGTCGGCACATTCGTTCGTCCCGTGGAGCGTCGATTGCTATCGCTACCCTTGTTTCCGTTGTGGATATCTGTACGGCCAACAATACGATTGCCATTCTTTCTGTCGGACATATCTCGCGTGATATTGCCGACATGTACGGCATTTCGCGAAGACGTGCCGCATCTATTCTTGACACCTATTCCTGCTGTACGCAGGGGATGTTGGTATATGGTGCACAGTTGTTGATGGCGGCGGGTATTGCGGCGGTCAATCCGATTCATATCATTCCATTTCTGGTTTATCCGTTGGTGCTCTTTGCGGTTGCCACTTTCAGTTTGGTTTTCCTCCGTCAGACGTGAAAATTTATTCGTTTGCCGATTTTTTTATTGTCAAAATTCCCCTATGAATGTTCGATTTGGTGAATAATGTCCTAAATGGGGTATGAATATTTGCGTATACAAAAAATTTTGTATACCTTTGCATCGTGATTTTTTCATAGTATTAGATTTAAGGTTAATTAGAAGAGGGGTTGTCGGGAGACAATCCCTTTTTGTGTACCTTCTTGTCGCCTCTTGTTACCGCTTGTAGCCGCTGTTTTCCTCTCGCTTTTCCTGTGTTTTTTGCTTGAACTATTTGCATAATTGAAAAAAAAGCAGTACCTTTGCAGGCAAAATCCGCGCAAGTGCGCATCCCTTGCGTGTTAAGAACAGTCAACAGTATTTTGTATGACTGCTAGATTATCTGGATTGTATGACTGCTAGATTATCTGGATTGTA
>JAKSNQ010000060.1 GCA_024399615.1 Paludibacteraceae bacterium
CAGAGAAGAACCTGAAGTTCTACACCAGATTGGGATTCGAGGTGAAGGATAAACGAGATTTCACATATAACGGCCACACAATGGGCTCGTGGAGTTTTGTGCGGGAACTGTAAGAATCATTAATATGGATAAAACATCAAAATGTAAAAGGTGTCAGGCACAAATATGTATTGCCTGATCACTTCGTGTGGACTGTTGACTAGACCGCTGCGCTATTCTGGAGGTTCTAGATAATCTAGCAGTCATACAAAATACTGTTTGACTATTTGACGGGCGGAGCCCGGGTAATTGGACAATTGGACTATTTACAATTTTACTATTAACGTTGGAAACAGTTACCAATTAATGGGCGGAGCCCTCGCCCTAAAGGGCTATTAACATACGGCCGCAGGCGGCCTTACCAATTAACAAACAATTTTGTACTGCAATCAAAAAAAAAGCAGCACCGGAACAGGTCTGGTGCTGCTTTTATGATTAAAAGGGAAAACTGCTATCATCCCGCTGAAGATTACCAAGCGAAAAGAGGGTAGTTGGCCATCATGCGGTTGACCTCTGCGCGTACAGCTGCAATATTGGCCTCTGACTCGGGTGCATGGAGCACGGTGTCGATGAAGTCAACAATCTGCAACATACGGTCCTCTTTGAGTCCACGAGTGGTAATAGCCGGCGTGCCGAAACGGAGACCGGATGTCTGGAATGGCGAACGAGAATCGAACGGTACCATGTTCTTGTTGGTCGTGATGTCGGCTGCTACCAGCGCTTTCTCTGCCACTTTACCGGTCAGGTCGGGGAACTTGGTACGGAGATCGATCAGCATACAATGGTTGTCGGTACCACCCGAGATCACCTTGTATCCCTTGTCCACAAAGGCTTGCGCCATGACAGCTGCGTTCTTTTTGACCTGCGCCTGATATACCTTGAACGAAGGGTCGAGCGCCTCGCCGAAGGCAACTGCTTTAGCAGCAATCACGTGCTCGAGTGGGCCGCCCTGTGTTCCGGGGAATACAGCTGAGTCGAGAAGTGCAGACATCATCTTGATTTCGCCCTTAGGAGTGGTTTTTCCCCATGGGTTAGGGAAGTCCTTGCCCATGATGATTACGCCACCACGAGGGCCACGAAGGGTCTTATGGGTCGTTGTGGTAACGATATGCGCATGCTTAACAGGATTGTCGAGCAGTCCCGCAGCAATAAGACCGGCAGGGTGGGCCATATCCACCATGAAAATGGCACCAATCTCGTCCGCAACTCGACGGATACGGGCATAGTCCCATTCGCGAGAATAGGCAGAAGCACCGGCGATGATGAGTTTAGGACGCTCTGCGCGCGCTTTTTGCTCCAGTTCGTCGTAGTCAACACGTCCGTCGCTCTCCTTTACGCTATAGTCGAGCGCCTGGAAAACAAGGCCGGAGAAATTGACTGGTGAACCGTGCGAGAGGTGACCACCATGGCTCAAGTTCAGGCCAAGGAACTTGTCGCCCGGACGAAGACATGCCATGAAAACGCACATGTTGGCCTGAGCGCCCGAGTGGGGCTGAACATTGGCATACTCGGCGTCGTAGAGCTGCTTCAGTCGATCGCGAGCGATGTTTTCTGCCTCATCCACTACTTCGCAACCACCATAATAACGGTGGCCCGGATAGCCTTCGGCATACTTGTTGGTTAATACACTACCCATCGCTTCGAGAACCTGATCGGATACGAAGTTCTCGGAGGCAATGAGCTCAATACCTTTCATCTGGCGCTCACGCTCACGGGCGATGATGTCGAAAATTTGGGTGTCGCGGTTCATATACTTGATGTAAAATGTGATTTGCGAATGGAGTTAATTAGAAAGATGCTGCAAAGGTACAGAAAAAAACTGACATATCAAAATATTGTGTGAAATTTGCACAGAAATACTGCTATATCGTATGTTTATTGACGGAAATAAACAAATATGGCACAATTTTTGATATGTATTAAGAGGCGTATTGCGCCCTTACTGACACTATTGATAATTTGTAATAATGCGAGTTGTCTCGCATCAACTCTTCTTTTGGAGAGGAACTCAAATTGTTAATAACAAGATGGAAAAACTACACAGTGCTTTTGTTCCGAATCTGCTACTGACTATGGCAGGCGGAATACAGTACCTACGTTTGAAGTGCAAATCGAAAAATCCGCGCCGCAGCCAATATCATACCCTTCGCCAGATTCTTGAGTATGCCAAGGATAGTGAGTTCGGACGTGCGCATGATTTTGCCAAGATACTGGAGGCACAGACGCCCGAGGATCTGTTTGCGCGTTATCAAACGGCGGTCAAGTCTGCTGAATATGAGGACTATCGCCCTTATGTCAACAAAATGAAGGCAGGCGCAAGTGATGTCCTTTTTCAGGGACGACCCATGTTGTATGCTACCACTTCCGGAGCAACCGGCGAACCCAAATGGATCCCTATCTCGGAAAAGTACCTGAGCGATATATACGGCAAGTTAAATAAGGTATGGCTCTTCAATTTTATCAAGAATCGCCCACGGGTTTACAAGGGAAAAATCGTGTCGGTGGTGGGTAAGCAGATAGAAGGCTACACCGAAGACGGCACGATATATGGTTCAGTCAGCGGCTTCACACAGAGCCGATGCCCCTCTTTTGTCAAGAAACTGTACGCATCACCATCGGAGATCTTCAATATCGAAGACTATACTGCGCGGAACTACGCCATCATGCGTATGGGAATAGAGCGCAACGTGACCCTGGTGGTGGCAGCCAATCCGAGTACAATGGTGGAGATGCAGCATAATGTGGACCACTGGTATGATGACTTTTGTGACGACATCGAACACGGCACACTCAGCAGCAAGGTCCAAATCCCGGATAATATCCGTCGGGTGCTGCAAACCTATCTGCACCCCAATCCGGAGCGTGCCAATGAACTGCGCGAACTCAAACGCAAGCATGGACAGGTGTTGCCCAAACATTTCTGGCCCAATCTGCAGATATTGACCACCTGGAAATGTGGCAATACCCGTATTTACCTGGATAAACTGGAGGGCGCTTATCCTCAGGGAATGCTCCATCAGGAGTTCGCTTACTTCTCGTCGGAATGCCGTGCGGGCCTTGTGCTCGATGACTCTAACGAGACCGTCCTCTTCCCCCACATGCACTACTATGAGTTCCGAAAGGCCGACGAATTCGCCGACCCGGATGCGCGTTTCTATCAACTGGACGAGTTGGTTCCAGGCGAGCAGTATTGCCCATTTGTAACCACTTTCTCCGGACTGTATCGCTACAACATGAACGATATCATTGAGGCTTCGGCTCCGCTGTTCGGAAAGACTCCGCGCGTGCACATGGTGGCTAAGGTGAACGGCATCGTCACTATCACGGGTGAGAAATTGTATGAGGGGCAGTTTATCGACGCAGTCAACAAAGCTCAGGCGCAGACAGGCAAGACGCTCAATTACTATTGTGGATATGCCAATCTGGAGGAGAGCCGCTATGACTGGTTCTTTGAATTTGCAGACCAGCAGACCACTCAGGAGGAAGCTGACCAGTTTGGCGAGCTGGTGGATCAGTTGATCATGCAAACCAATATTGAGTACGAGGCCAAACGAAAATCGTTCCGCCTGCATGAGCAGAAGGTGTACCGCTTGTCTGAGCATTCGTTCGACCGCTGGAAACAGGGTATCATCAATCAGACACATCAGGATGCCAGCCGATTCAAACCCAATGTGCTGGCGCAAAAAGATGCTTATCGTCTGGAAATGATGCATTACGTGATATAATAACTATTGCGTTGTTAATTGTCCACACGAAGTGATCAGGCGTCGCCGTACCCCTTGCGGGTTAAGAAATTGTCAAATTGTCAAATAGTCAAATAGTCAACTACAACGCATGTTAATTGTTAATAGCCCTTCAGGGCGTTAATTGTTAATTTTAATTAAGGTCTTCCCTTAAACATAAATACTGAAAAAATGAAAGGAAAAAAAGTGTACATAGACGCAGACGGCAATTCGTTGCCTTATCCTGCGCTAATCAACACCGTTTTGATGCTGGCAGGCGGAATCGAGACGCTTCGTCTGCGATTCTGGAGTCGCAAACCTCGCCATGCAGCTGAGAAAACGTTGCGTGACATTTTGACTGTATCAAAAGATACAGTTTATGGAAAGGAACATCATTTTGACGTGATACTCTCGGCCACGAGCGCAGACTCGCTCTTCCGTCTCTACCGCCATTATGTACCTGCTAACGACAGTTTTGAGACGCTTCGTCCCTACGTTGAGCGTCACAAGAATGGAGAGCAGGATGTGCTCTTCCCCGGTAAGCCCGACATGTATGCCACCACCAGTGGAACCACCTCGGAGCCCAAGTGGGTACCTATGACGCACAAGTACCTCAAGGATGTGTACGGCAAAATGTCGCACATCTGGACATGGAACTTTGTAAAGCATCGCAGCCGTATCTTTGGTGGTCACATCTTCCCAATCGTGGGTAAAGAAGTGGAGGGATATGCTCCGGATGGTACGCTCTATGGCTCTGTCAGCGGTGTGCTGGTTCGTGACATACCCGGTATCATTAAAAAGCACTATACCGCCCCTGCATGTGTGATGGCTATCGAGGACTATACCGCTCGTAACTACACGCTCATGCTCATGGCGCTGCAGCATCGCGATGTGACCCTGTGGGCTACGGCCAACCCTTCGACCATGCTTGAACTGATGCGTACTGTCGAGGAACATATCGACGAACTGATACTGGATATTGATGCCGGTACCATCAGCGATCGTTACCAGATCTCGGAGGAGATTCGTAAGGAATTGCAGCCTTGGATCAAGCCACGTCCAGAACGTGCCAAAGAGCTGATGGAGCTCAGAAATCAGGGCAAGATGCAACCTAAGTACTACTGGCCACTGTTACAGTACCTGAGTACATGGAAATGTGGTAACACGCGAATATACATGGACAAGTACATGGATCAGTTTGACTGGGATCAGACCTACTATCAGGAGTTGGGCTATATCGCCACCGAGTGTCGTTTCGGTTTCAGCCTGGATGATACCAACGAGAGTGTGCTCTTCCCGCATTTCCACTATTACGAGTTTGTTGAGGAAAACGAATTGGACAAGGCGCACAAACATTTCTTGCAGATCGACGAATTGGAGGTCGGCAAACGCTACTGTGCATACGTTACCACCTACAGCGGTATTTTCCGCTACAACATGAACGACCTCGTAGAGGTGGCTGAACCTCTGTATGGCAACACACCTCGTGTACACATGATAGGTAAGGTCAATGGTATCGTATCGCTCACCGGCGAGAAGTTGTACGAACCGCAGTTTATTCAGGCCGTACATGAGGCAGAAGAAGAGACGGGTATTAAGACCAAGTTCTTCGTCGGTTTTGCCGATGTGGAGGAGAGTCTCTATCACTTCTATTTCGAGTTTGACGACGAACAACGTAAGGCTCGTCTGCTGGAGCAGGTGGCTGCGACCAAGGATCAGAAAGAGGCTAAGCATTTGCAGAAATTGGCCGATGGACTGGTAACTCAGGCCGAAGCAGATGCCTTCGCCAAGGTGGTGGATGAGCACCTGCAGAAGATCAATGTCGAGTATGAGTGCAAGCGTCAGAGCTTCCGTCTGCACGAACCTAAGGCACATATTTTGCTCTCAAACGCATACTCGCGTTTCAAATCGGCTTGTCTCAAAGATGGTTTCCGAGACGGACAGTTCAAGTTCAACCTGCTGATGCAGGACGAGCGCCGTCGCGATAAGTTCAAACTGATAGAGCGTACCCTTGACGCACAAGACCGACTCGGCGATAATCTCTTCCAGTTGGCAGAGCGCATGGAGGAACGCCACAACGAGCGTCAGGAACGTCGTGAGGTGCGTCGCGAACAACGTCAAGAGCGTCGTGAACAACGTCGCGAAGCACGTCAGGCGCGTAAAAATAAGTAGTTCTTCAACCCATGTCATGACAATAGAAGATATCAATTTGGACGAGACAGATGCTGTCATCTTTGACTTGGATGGCACGCTATATGACAAGAGAGGTCTGGTTCGGCGAATCATCATCGCCGAACTGGGCATCACTCGTCTGCCCATTTTGGCCCGCGAGCGATTAGCCCGACGCAAATTCGGAGGATTATATTTCGGGAGTGAAGAGGCCTTCTGGGACAACTTTTTCCTGCACATGGGTATGGGAAAGAAGTGTCTCGCCAATCGATGCCGGACCTGGTACAAGACCGACTACATGCCTACGATGATTCGTACCCTCAAGCAGCACTTCCGGGTGCGAGAATGGGTGACGCCACTTTTCGAGGCATTGGCGGCCAATGGAAAAAAGATAGCCATCTATTCGGACTACGGCGAGGTGGGATTCAAGATGATGGCTCTGGGTATGGACCTGACTATGGCAGATGTTGTCGTATCTGCCAGCGAATTGGGCGGACTCAAGCCTGCTCCGGAGTGCATGAAGGCCGTCATCGAGATGCTGGGAGTACCGCCTGAACGATGTCTCATGGTGGGCGACAGGGACGATAACGATGGCGGTAGTGCACGCGCTGTCGGAGCTAAATTCATGAAGGTGAACAGTTGATACAGATATGATAAAAGGACTGAAAATGAAGCCGGGCCAATATGTGCCCGAAATGGGAATTCAGTTTGACGAGAATGACCCATACGTACGTATGTACAAACCTGTGTACGACCGCGAATACAAGGTGGACGAGCACTATCCGTTTGTAGATGACAGTTTAAAGCAGCGTTTCAGCAATTTCTGGGCATGGTATGGCGTCCTGAATGGTGTCATACGCGCGCAGTTGCGTGTGCGCTGGGGCATGCGCATACACGGGCGCGATATATTAAAGAAGTATAAAGATCAGTTGGCGGGCGGTTATATCTCGGTTGCCAATCATATGCATCGCCATGACTGCGAGGCAGCACTAATCGCACTCAAAGCCAAGCGAACGGTCAAGATTCCTATGTTTCAAAAGAACTTCGAGACCAAAGACCAGTTCTGGCTAAAGGTTGTAGGCGGAATACCCATTCCTCCTGCGGAAGAAGGATTGAGCGCCATGAAGCAGTTTAATTCTGCATTCGATGAGTTCCATCGCCGTGGTTATAATTTCCATATCTTCCCCGAGATGTCCAAGTGGACCTGGTATTCGGCTTTGACTACATTCCAAAAGGCAGCGTTCACCATGGCATACAAGTACAACATGCCTATAGTCCCCGTAACCATCTCTTTCCGTGAGCGTAAGGGCATCTATAAGCTGTTTGCTCCGGCCAACGAACCGCTGATAGACGTGACCATAGGTGAACCGCTGATGCCTGACACTACACAAGCGCGCAAGACTGAGGTTGACCGACTTTTGACTGCTACTCACGCACAGATGTTGGCGCAGATGGGTATCGTTGAGAATCCATGGCCTGCTATTCCTCAAGCCTGAGAGGGCATATGTGTGAGAGATAATTATCCTACATGTGTTTGGATTCAATCTGATTTGGGAATCAAACAAATAAGAGGATGTGCCTTTTACGACACATCCTCTTATTGTGTAGAAGAGCGGCATATGGGAATCGAACCCACCTCCTAAGCTTGGGAAGCTCATGCACTACCGATGTGCTAATGCCGCGAGTTTAAATGCCATTTTGCGAGTGCAAAGGTACTGCTTTTTTTTCATGCGTGCAAATTTTTTGCAAAGAAAATGTATTTGGAGCGCAGAAAAACTATGATTTTGTCTTTTTTATTGGAAAAAAGAGAAATGCACGTTGCCGTAGTTGCGATGTTCAACAAAGCGTGGATGGCTTGAGAAATCGTTGTCGCGACCATGTTCCAGTACAAAGAGTCCGTCAGGCAGCAGAATGGAGTGGGAGGTTGACAGCGGTTCGTGGGTCGATGTATCCAATCCGAAGATCAAATCCGGCAGAGACGCCAATTTGTCCAATGCATAAGGTGGGTCTGCATAGATGAAATCATACTGTACGTGACATGCCGCGATAAAGCGAAAGACGTCGCCTCGTATCAATTGAAGATTGCGGATACCGAGCGTCTTGCAGCACGAGATGATAAAGTTCTGCTGCACGTGTGCCAGTTCGACTGCCGTGACGTCTGCTGCTCCACGAGAGATAAATTCGATGCCGATACCGCCTGTTCCGGCAAAGAGGTCCAGCATACTGACACCCTCAAAATCGATACGGTTTTGCAGCAGATTGAAGAGCGCCTCTTTGGCGAAGTCGGTCGTGGGGCGTGCTGTGATATTCTTCGGAGGCAGAATACGGCAACCTTTATATGTTCCTGAAATTATTCGCATGAGTCTGTGTCGGCATCAAGGCCAAGTGGAAAAGTGGGAATGTGTGCGTTGAGAAGTCGGAAGGTGGTGTCGCCACATTGAATATAGAGTGAGGTGGTGTGTGGCAACTGAAACTGGTCATATATCTTCAGCAGCCAGAATAGCGCCTGTTCTTTGGTGTCCGCTTCGTAGATATTGGCCAACTGCAATTGTCCGTGGATGATGCAAACCACGGCCAATCGGTCCTCTTGCCGGAGGGCATAGAGTGCTGTTGTTTTCTCTGCACCCATATTGTCTTGTGTATGAGACATGTTTGTCTCTGTTCCTGCAGATGCGGCCGATGCGGCTGTCAGCAAGGTCGGAATGACATGCTTATGGCGACTGATGCCGTCCTCATATACGCATACGAGTTCGAACTCGGGGAAAGACTGCGCTACGATGCGCTGTGTTCGAGGAATGCGCGGGCGCAGGAAGTTCAGCCACAGGTCGGCGTTCTCCTCCTGATACAGGTGCTGAGGTATGAGTGAAAAAGCGGATGTGAGCATAACGAATGGTTATTGGGACAGTCCTTTGATAGAAGGGCTCTAAAAAAGAATCCACCTGCTGCGGCAAGTGGATTCTGTGGTGTTGGGTGTCTGTCGGTAGATTACTCCCAGTTACCTGCCAAGTTGTTAGGCTCGTCAATCGATCCGATACGGAGACCTGGGTAGTGACCAAGCTGAGTCTCAGCATCTACGAGGTTAACCAACTCCTGTGCATCCTGATCGCCCAAGAAGGTGTTGAAGTGAGCACGAACCTCTACCAATGGAATATGGATACCCTGTGAGGTGGTGTAGTTGTCATTAACCTCTGCTTCGTACTTCAAACCATCGGTATAAGGGATGTAGAGAATCTCGTCGATGGTGTTGATGTCATACTCGCCTTTGTAAAGAGCCTCAATAAGTGGGGTAGTGATGGTATCACGACGGAAATCGCGGCTGATGCCTGCTGCATCGATTTCTTTCCAATTACCGGTCTTCTTTGCCTTCTCGATAGCTCTAACCACTTTCTCGTCGGTCCACTTATCTGCCAACTGCTTCTCGGTAAGAGAACCTTGTTTTGAAAGTTCTTTCTTGGTGCCTTCCTTCAGGAAGATAACCAGAGAGTCGAGGTTAGCGGTGTAGTGGCCATGTTGCAGAGTGTACTCGCGCTGAGCGGTACGGATTGCCACGAGATTTTTAACAACGGCTGCCTCACGTGATTCGCGAGCAGATTCGAAATTGATTGGCGTAAGTACGCTGTCAACCAGCACATAAGCGAGGAAGCAGATCGCTACGCCAAGAAGTACACGAAATGTAGTTTTCATTTTTGGTATTGTTTTTGTTTGTTATTCTGAAAGCCAAAAATTGGGCAAAACAAGTCATTTAGACCTCATTATGCACAATTGCGGTGCAAAGTTACTAAAAATTTTTGAAACTTCATAGCGTTTTGACAGAAAAAAACGTTTTTTTTTGCATTTTTCAGAAAATAGTAGTACTTTTGCATCGAAAACGCTTGCCGATGGGCATTTTGTGGCAAGGAAATGCCATAGGAATGGTGCGCGAGATGCTCTCATTCGGCAGGTGAGAATGAATACACGATGTTTTGATAATAATCAACCGAAAACAGAAATAA
>JAKSNQ010000061.1 GCA_024399615.1 Paludibacteraceae bacterium
GCGCCTGGGTCAGGCGACCGGCAGAGATCATATCTTTGCCTTCGCCCATAACTATGGTTGTTCGCAGTTGGGTGATGATCAGGAGACTACCAAGAAGAGTCTGCGCGATATGGTACATCACCCTAATGCAGGTGCTATTTTGGTAGTAGGCTTGGGTTGCGAAAATAACCAACCGGACGTCTTCCGTGAATTCTGTGGTGACTACAATCAAGATCGTGTACAGTTTATCGTGTCACAAAAGATCCAAGGTGACGAGGTAGAAGAGGGTCTTCGAGTTGCTCGTGAGTTGTATGCCAAGATGGCTACGGACGAGCGCGTTGAAGTACCTTTGAGCGAACTGCGCATTGGCCTCAAGTGTGGTGGCTCCGATGGTTTCTCCGGCATCACCGCCAACCCGCTGCTGGGTTGTCTGAGCGATTGGTTGGTAGCGCAGGGGGGGACGACAGTCTTGACCGAAGTGCCTGAGATGTTCGGCGCCGAGACCATTTTGATGGATCGTTGTGCGAACAAAGAACTATTTGACCAGACTGTAAGCCTGATCAATGATTTCAAAGACTATTTCCTCTCTCATGGTGAGCCGGTAGGCGAGAACCCATCTCCGGGTAACAAGGCGGGTGGTATCTCGACCTTGGAAGATAAGGCATTGGGTTGTACGCAGAAATGCGGTAAGTCCTTGGTGCGCGGTGTGATGCCTTATGGTGAACGTCTGCAAGTCAAGGGACTCAACCTGCTTTCTGCACCGGGTAATGACCTCGTCGCATCAACGGCCCTGGCTTCATGCGGGTGTCATATGGTGCTTTTCACCACCGGCCGTGGTACGCCATTCGGCACTTATGTCCCTACGATGAAGGTGTCCACCAACTCGGCCCTGGCAACCAATAAGCCAAGTTGGATCGACTTCAATGCTGGTGTGATAGCCGAAGGAGAAGAAATGACCGAGACAACGCGTCGTTTTATCGATTTTGTCATCGAAGTAGCTTCTGGTCGTCAAACAAATAACGAGAAGAATGGTTATCACGAGATTGCTATCTTCAAAAATGGCGTAACACTATAAGTCTTTTTTTGTAAACACATAGCAATCATGGATTATACCTGGCAAGTCAAAGAACTGACCGCCCAGCAGCAGGCTATCCGTGATCAACTGGCCGCCGATTTGAAAATTAGCGCCCTATCCGCATCGCTCCTCGTCGGCCGTGGACTTACCACGGCCGCTGAGGCAAAAGCGTTCATACGTCCCAGTCTGCATCAATTGCATGACCCATTTCTTATGGCCGACATGACAGAGGCGGAGGCACGCCTCTCGGAGGCAATTGCCTACAAGGAGCGTATTCTTATCTATGGTGACTATGACGTGGATGGAACGACCGCTGTTTCGCTGGTGTATAAGTTCTTACATTCTTTTTATACCAATCTGGATTTCTATATTCCGGACCGCTACACTGAAGGATATGGCATCTCGTTTCAGGGCATTGACTATGCACACGAGACGGGTTGTACGCTCATTATTGCGTTGGATTGTGGTATCAAGTCGGTTGATAAGGTTGATTACGCGAATCAGAGAGGCATCGATTTTATCATTTGCGATCACCATAAGCCGGGCGAAGAATTACCCAAGGCTGTAGCAGTACTTGATCCGCATCGGGAAGATGATAACTACCCTTTCCGCGACTTGTCTGGTTGCGGCGTGGGGTTTAAGTTGATGCAGGCCTATGCCATGCGTCACAATATGCCTTTCAGTCAGTTGCAACCATTACTGGAGTTGCTGGCGATGAGTATAGCGTCCGACATTGTGCCGATGGTTGGCGAAAACCGCATTTTGGAGTTCTACGGACTACAGCAAATCAATCGGCAACCATCGCTTGGCCTGAGCACCATTATTCGTCTGGCGGGACTCGAATTGGGACATATCACTTCGCACGAGTTGGTGTATCGTATCGGTCCTCGTGTGAATGCATGTGGACGTATTCGTTCAGGTGCAGCAGCAGTACAATTACTTATTACCGAAGATCCTAACGAAGCACAGGAACTGGCACAAACGGTGGATGACCTAAACAGCGAGCGTAAAGATCTGGACAAGGCAATTTACGAGGAAGCTTTACAACAACTGGAGTCCGATCCGGACAACGCATCCAAAGTAACAAATGTTGTATTCAACTCCTCTTGGCACAAGGGTGTGGTGGGCATCGTAGCCTCACGTCTTACTGAGAACTATTTCCGTCCTACCATAGTGCTTACCATGGGTGATGATGGATTGATTTCTGGTTCTGCTCGTTCGGTCGCTGATTTTGATATCTATTCAGCTATCGACTCTTGTCGTGACCTACTGGCTAATTTTGGTGGACACGATTATGCTGCCGGTCTCTCGATGCTGCCGGTCAACTTGGATGAGTTCAAGCAGCGCTTTGACCAATACGTGCGTGAGCATATCCAGCCGCATCAGACACAGCCGATTATCAAACTGGATGCCGAAATCTGTTTAGCTGATATTACTCCGCAGTTCTTTCGCATTCTGCAAGCGCTCGAGCCATATGGCCCCGGCAATGATCAACCCGTCTTCGCGACACGCTATCTGGTTAATTATCGCTACACAAAGCGTGTAGGAAAGAAGGGTGAGCACGTGCGGCTGAATGTCACCGATATGAGCATCAACGAATATGGTGCTCAAGTATTTATCGATGGTATAGGATTCGGTCTGGGCGATTTCGCTCGTGTGGTGCAAAATGGTCACCCTGTGGATGCCTGCTACACGTTGGAAGAAAATGTGTATAATGGCAATGTATCTATACAGATGATGGTTCGAGACCTGAAGCGTTCGATTTAGTCATATGGATTTTCGGCGCGGAAAGAGCTATATTGCTCCACGGCCTCGTCCATCAGTCGAAATACTTCGTCGCGTTTCTCGGCGCGGAGCAAAGCGATGCGATGCTGCTTGAAATCGGGCAGGCCCTTGAAGACCGGCGAGGCGGCAAAATGTCGTCGGCTATGCACGATGCCTTTGCGCTCGTCGCCTATCCACTCGATGGAACGCTCTACATGCTCTTTCAGTATTTCGACCATCCAACCCATGGGGCGCATGGGCATACGTTTGCCGTGCTCTAAATAGTAGTGCATCTCCTCAAAAATCCAGGGATGGCCAAACGTGGCGCGTCCTACCATTACTGCATCTACACCATATTCGTCAAAACACTGCTTTGCACGTTCAGGTGTAGTGACATCGCCATTACCGATAATGGGTATGTGCATGCGTGAATTGCGCTTCACTTCGCCTATCAGCGACCAATCTGCATCGCCGGTGTACATCTGGCAACGAGTACGGCCATGAATAGTCAGCGCCTGAATACCGCAGTCCTGCAGGCGTTCGGCCAATTCGACGATGATTTTATGCTCATCATCCCAACCCAAACGTGTTTTGACTGTGACGGGTATCTGTACGGCATCGACCACTGCACGCGTTATATCCAGCATCTTGGGAATGTCTCTGAGCAGTCCTGCACCGGCGCCCTTACCGGCTACCTTCTTGACGGGACAACCGAAATTGATATCCAAAAAATCAGGCTGAGCTTTCTCGACAATACGTGCTGCTGCCGCCATTGATTCGACATCCTTACCATAAATCTGTATAGCCACAGGCCGCTCCTCATCTGCTATCTGTAGTTTGCGCATAGTGGATGCAACATCGCGAATGAGGGCGTCGGCATTGACAAACTCGGTATAGACACGCGTGGCCCCAAATCGCTTGCATAGCAATCGAAATGCAGGATCTGTCACGTCCTCCATGGGCGCTAAGTATAATGGGAATTGGCTCATTTGGCTTCAAATTGTAGTTCGGGATACGCGATACGACTATGGTTCATCGAGATTAGTTTACGTGTGAAAACCTCTTTAATCTCGTAGATGTCGCGGAATGTGAGAGGTGTTTGTTCAAACTGATGATCGGCCACTTGTGCGCTTACCATCTGCTCCACCATCTGCCGAATGGTTTCCTGTGTAAAGTCACGCATCGAGCGGCTGCGGGCCTCTACCGCATCGGCCATCATCACGATTGCCACCTCTTTGGTCATGGGGCGTGGACCAGGGTATGTGAAGAGTTCCTCGTTGATGGATTCACCGGGATGGGTATTGACATATGAGTTGTAGAAGAAACGTGTCTTGGTATCACCATGATGCTGGGCGATAAACTTGATGATAACCTCCGGCAAATGATTCTTTTGGGCAATAGTTACGCCATTGGCCACGTGACTGATGACCACCTGAGCTGCTTTCTCATAGGATAGAGCCATCAGCGGATTTTCGCCGTTTTGTTGATTTTCCGTATAGTTCTGAGGGGATACCATTTTCCCGATATCATGATACAAAGCGCCCGTACGTGCCAAAAGGGGGTTGGCTCCCACGCGCTTGGCTGCTTCCACTGCCAGGTTGCTCACTTGCAGTGAGTGCTGAAAACTGCCGGGAGCTTTCTCGGCAAACTCGACCAGCAGGTCAGAATTGATATTGGTTAGTTCGACTAATGTGATGGAGCTGACCAACCCAAATAGTTTCTCGAAAAGGAAAATCAGGCCATAGGCAAAGATGAGCAGCATCGCATTGGCAGCAAAATAGACATACATTGGCAAGTGTAGGTAATCCGGGTTTCCGCGATCGGAAAGTATGCTCATAGTGTAGCAGAAACAGTAAGTGAGAAACACCCATAGTGCTGTCTGTACCAACTGTGAACGTTGTGCCATATCTTTGAGGCTGCTGACGGCCACCATGCCTGCGGCCATCTGCATAACAATGAACTCAAAGGGAGCAGGGGCCACAAACGAGCAGATGAGCACCACTACCATATGCATGTAGAGGGCGGTGCGCGAGTCGTAGAAAACACGTATGATAATAGGAACCCACGCGAAGGGTACCAAATAGATGCTCAACGTGGTGTATCGTTCGACGCAACACGCCATGGCGATGACCAGAGTCATCAGCAACATAAAAAAGAGCAATGCACGCAAGTCGCTGAAGATGGTAGGACGGAACACGCGTAAGTAGAGAACCATCAGCATAAGGAAACAACAGAAAAGGGCAATCGTACTGATGAGTGACCATATGGCACGCTGATAATCAATCCCTTGTGATATGCGGTATTGCTCCAGCGAACGGAGAATCTGTTCGGTACGAGCATCCACTATCTCGCCTCTATCAATGATTTTTTCGCCTTGCTGCACGATGCCATATGAGGGGGATATGGACTCCAGCAATTGGTTGAGCATGGTCTCGGTCTTGACGCTGTCATAAGCGAGGTTGGGCAGTAGCATTAGGTTCAGATTGATACGATTGAGATGGGTCATCTCGCCTTTGGGCGACTCGCCCAGTAGAGTGGTATAGGCCGACTTAGGGGTGAAGCATTCCACTAAATCCCTGACCACCGCACGATGATGCGAATCAATGGTGGTGATGCGTGTGTACTGCTGTTCCTGTATCTGCTCCATATCGACGGGTGACAAGACGCCTGCGTCATAGATATGCTTCAGTTGCTGCTGTAGGTAGTGCACTTCCTCTGCATCCAGTTGGTCGGAGGCCTCAGCCATGATGGCTTTCAGTTGGGTGGTATAGACCGTGGCATCTTGTTGGAAGAAAGGAGCGAACGTACTCATCAACGTCTGCTTCTCCTCGGCTATTGTTTGTGCAGACTTGAGGATAGGGAAATCGGTTTCTGCCATGATTAGGTTATACATCCATGGCTTGCCTTGCTCATATTTGTACTGGAAGGACATTCCCTTCTTGGGATAAAGGAACGCAATCATTGCCACCATTATCACGAAGATCAACGCTGTTCCCAACGCACGTTTCCAATTCGTTTGCCAATCTATTCGTTTCATAGACGTTTACTTTTGAAAAATTGTTGCATGAGCGCTTGGCACTCGTTCTTGAGTACACCGGCTGTCACCTTACATCTGGGATGAAAAGCATGAGGAGCCAACAGGTTATACCCTCGCTTCTCATCTGTGGCACCATAGACCACTCGCCCGATTTGTGCCCAACCTATAGCTCCTGCGCACATGACACATGGTTCAACCGTGACATAGAGTGTGGCAGTGGGAAGATATTTGCCACCCAACAACCCTGCAGCGGCTGTGATGGCTTGTATCTCGGCATGTGCCGTTACGTCCTGCAACATTTCGGTTAAATTATGGCCGCGTCCCACTATTTGACCATTATCTACTATCACGCAACCAATGGGTATCTCATCGTGGCGCAATGCCTCCTCTGCCTCCATCAGTGCCAGGCGCATGTATCGTTCGTCGGTGCTGTTATCAGTCATGAGTCAAAGGTGTCATATAGTTTGCGATGGCTTTTCTCGTCTGTTCAAGCAGCGGCTCGATCGATACGTCGGTCCCTACAGCATGGCGCATCCATAAGTTTGGGGTCAGTCGTCCCACGGGATAGATGCGACAAACCTCTTCGCCCAACACGCGATTGGTAAACTGCTGTTCCAGTTGTGACTCGACGATATGGCCATACGGATAATTACTTAGATAGAGAGGAGTGTCAATCATGTGCGAATAGATTCCCAGGATAGGGGAATCGTTCACACCCAAAACGGGTGCATAGTAGCTGTTCCACACCTGCTTGGCATTGGCAATAACGGCCTCTTTCAGTTCGGACACCGTAGCTTCTGGATGCGCATATAGCCATCGCCAAGTGTACAAATCGACCAGTGATACGCCCATAATCTCGTAGCAACCCCAGAATATGTCCAGATAGCGCAGAGTTTCAGCTTGCGAATCGTTGTTGGACATACCCAAAAGTTGCAAGTCACGTTTCTGAAACACGAATGCCAATGCTTCGGTGAACGCAGTGCTTGGCACGCCACTCATGAAGTAAGAATCGACATCGTTCATGGTGATGGTTTGTTCTACGTTGTGGCCAAATTCGTGGCATGCGATATTGTAACCCTTATAATCGCAGCCGTCGGCACCGATGCGTGAGCGCAGTCGCGATACGTTCTGCCTGGACATGGCTCCCCATGCGTGGCCGGCACCACGTGACCGATCGACCACCACTTTCCGTGAAACTTCTTCTGCCTTTGCTGCCGTGAATCCCAATTTCGTCATGATGCTGGGCATGTCTTGTTCGAAGGCCTGCGTGGTAGGATATTTATTGCGAGTGATAGCGGATAGTTCGTCCTCGCTGATACTGCTGCGCGACTTGAATCCATCGTACCATATATCAAAGGGCTGCAATGATCGTCCCAAACGTTGTTGTATCAGATTGGCTACAGCGACTACTTCGGGTGATGAGATAAACTGTGTGAACATCGTCTCAATCTCCTGGTCTGAAACCTCCATCGCGCCCGCAAAAGAGCGCTCGATGCAGGTGGGAGCATCCGGACAATAGACATCATGTGCCTTCTCAGCACGGAAATTGTTCAGTAACATCTGGTAGCGTACATCCGCTTCTCGCTCACATGGTACCAACTGTCCTTGTGCGTCACGCACCTCGTTGCTGTATGGATTCCATGTATAGGTTGCATCGCTGATGACGGCTTGAGGGATTGTTTGGTCAATGATGCGCTGCATCACTTCGTATATCATTTGCTGTTTTTCCAATCCTCGGCCATCGGCATTGGCATAGTTGGATTTCAGTTCGTCGCGCAGACCCCAGTGACTGATCAGCATCATGCCGGAAGGAAAGAGTTGTTCACCGGCATCGTTACGTAATCTGTCCATCATGATGTTGTAGTCGGAAATGTAGGTGTCTGCTTCGTTGAGACAGTTGGAGATGTTCTGTGTCACTTGTGCAGGAACACGCGCGGCAAACCAATCACCCAATCGTGCCTCGGCCCAATCTCTACGTGTCCAATCAGCCCCATGTGCGTTTTTCTCGGCCAATGTGTAAACAGGGAAGTTCAGCAGACTGACAAAAGCAATTTTCGACTCGAACATGTCGTCCAGAAAATGGGCAAATGGATCGAGGCCGGCAAAAGCATCGTCCAGTTTGGACTCTGGTTGGTCCACCACATGAATCGGGAATTTTAGATCTATCGAAATATCGTTAAGTCGTCCGTATATTGCTTCAAAATTGCGCTCCAATGCATCAAAAAGTGCGTCACGTTCACCTTCTGTATCGGCAAAATGCGCTATACAGAAAGCTTCAAACTCCTCTGCTGTGCCGTCCTCTTCCATCCATCGTGCTGCTACGGATCTGACACCACGTTCCATGCGCTCGGCCGGAGCCGCCGGATATTTTTCCTGCAATTGGTGTAGTATATTGGTGACGTTTTGTTCGGCTATGTTTGACATGGGTTTCGATTGTTTTTGTTCACCGCATGCCAGCAGCAGAACGGCAATCATTAGAGACAGAATGATTTTCTTCATGTTAATATGTATTAATGGGGCATTATCTCGTCCATCGCAGAGTCTCAATCAGGTGACGGGTGTCTTCCAGCACATAGTCAATCACCGGTGCCAACGAGTCTTGATTGGGTGCGCACTCAAAGTATAACGCACCGCGAAAAAAATGATGCGTACTGTCGGTCATATAAAACTGGCAGGGCGAAGCAGTATTGCCATGCAGCTCAAATAGTACACCATAGACATTGTGTTCAGGGTTCTCGAATCCCTGTTCAGGGATGGAGGAGGCCATGCCGGCGTGCTTGAATACAAACTCCTGTGCATCGTCATTCAGCTGCCTTAGGTTATGATGTACCGGTTTGTAACTGCAGTGCACCTTGGCGTTGAGGGTTGGGTAAGTCACATCCAACCAATAACCCTCCTGATCGCTGTTGAGTTCCTTCACGTTGGCGATGGCGGCATGCTCAAAAATAAACGGATGGGCAGCGGAGGAGTAGAGGGTGTACCGATGTTCTGGCAGGTCGATACGAAAATAACCATAGGGTTTTGGCACCCCGCTATTGGAACAGGACGCCAAGACACCAATGGTTATCATCAGAAGTATGAATGTATTTTTTTTCATACCAATATTATTGCGCATTTTGCAGTTTAAGCATGTCGGCCTTGCTGATCTGCTGCTCGGCAAACCCCTTATCTACTACAAACTCGCTTGTGTCTGATGAAGGAACTTCGAACATGACGTCCATCATGATTGTCTCGCAGAGTCCGCGCAAACCACGTGCACCCAATTTGTACTCCAGGGCTTTCTCTACGATATAGTCCAATGCTTCGTCGGTGAAGGTCAGGCGCACACCATCCATCTCCATCAGGCGTATGTACTGCTTGATGAGCGCATTCTTGGGTTCGGTCAGGATGTTACGAAGAGCATTCCTGTCAAGTGGATCCAAGTGGGTAAGGATGGGCAGACGACCTACTATCTCGGGTATCAATCCAAAGGCTTTCAGGTCCTGTGGAGCGATGTATTTGAGCAGGTTTTCTTTGTCCACCTTCTGCGTTTTCTGTTGTGCCGCAAATCCCACCATCTGCGTGTTCATACGATTACCAATCTGCTGCTCGATTCCATCGAATGCACCACCGCAGATAAAGAGGATATTCTCGGT
>JAKSNQ010000062.1 GCA_024399615.1 Paludibacteraceae bacterium
GCGGTTACTAATGTTCTTTTGAATGTCATATATTTGTTGATTTATTGTTTACCAAGTAAACGGGGCACATTTATGATAATGGTGTGCGGTCCCCCTTGTGGAGGAAGGAATTTTTAGTCCACTCCGGAAGATGAATCAGGTTGATCAGTTGACGAACTCGGTAATGAGTTGAGTCAGTTCCTGCGCCGAGACCTCGCGAATCTTGCCGTCTTGAGCGACCGATATATGCCCGGTCTCCTCAGAGACAATGATGGCGAGTGCATCCGATTTTTCGCTAATACCCAAGGCGGCACGGTGTCGCAGTCCGTAGTGGGCAGGGATGGTGTTGTTCTTCGATACGGGCAGGATACATGCGGCCGCCATCATCTTGCCATGCGAGAGGATAAGCGCACCATCGTGAAGAGGGGTGTTCTTGAAGAAAATCTGCTCGATAAGACGTGCAGAAACAACCGCTCCCATCGCTTCGCCCGTGTCGGCATACTCGTGCAGGAGCGCGTCACCTTCCATGACAATAAGCGCGCCCGTATGCGTCTTCTGCATATTGCTGCATGCCAATGCTATCTGCCCTACGTATTGGTCGGCCTGTTTTTTCTCTTTGGGCAAAAATCGGCGCCCCAGACCCACGATGTTCAGGTTGGCTCCCAGGCGATAAAAGAACGAACGCAGTTCCTCCTGAAACAGGACTATCACGGCGAAAGCACCTACGGAAATGACGCGATCAAAGATGGCTCCCGTCATCTCCAGATGGAAGATGCCACTCACCAGAAACCACGCCATGACCACCAGTACGATGCCCCAAAACAGGTTTGAAGCGCCGGACCGTCGCAGCAACTGGTAGCACCAGTACAGAATGGTGGCTACGAGCAGTATGTCGATAATATCCAGTAGTCTGAGCGTCATAAACGGATAGGAATAACCCATGTTTAATTACGGAAAATGGCGTGAGGACACAACATTTGCGAGTGCAAAAGTACTACTTTTTTTTGATATAAACAAACATTTTTGAAAAAAATGCACGAACGAAGGTAATTCGAGCGGCTTTGTTTGCTATTCGCGCGAACGAAAAGAAGCCTGTAGTACCGTCGTTGGTGCATAGTGCGTCGTGATGTGCAGAACCGGTCCTGTACACGTCTTCCACAGGCTTTGCAGGGAACATGCAGGGAACATACAGGGTACATTGTCCCGCCTTCCTCTGATTTATATGCGGCGTTCTACATAAACAGAGGGAATGTCCATAACGACACTCCCTCCGAAAATTGGGTGGTGATCTGGTCGGGATTCGAACCCGAGACCCACAGCTTAGAAGGCTGTTGCTCTATCCAGCTGAGCTACCAGACCCCATTTGGATATGGCTCATCGGTGTCCTTTTCCTGCTTTTTTGAGGAAGTGGGACACAAAAAGCGGTGCAAAATTAGTGTTTTTTTCTGAATTATACAAATTTCCGCTTCAAAAATTTGGTCTATTGCGTTTTTTTTAGTAATTTTGCAGTCGTTTTTATGTTCGGGTAGTGTGCCCGAATGAAAACATTGCTAAGAAAAGCTTTATTATGAGACAGCTGAAAATTACAAAATCCATCACTAACCGAGAGAGTGCTTCGCTTGACAAATACTTGCAAGAGATTGGTCGAGAGGACCTGATTTCGGTTGAGGAAGAAGTAGAACTGGCTGGCCGAATTCGTAATGGCGACCGCGCAGCATTGGAGAAACTGACTCGCGCCAACCTTCGTTTCGTTGTTTCCGTAGCAAAACAGTATCAGAATCAGGGCCTGAGTTTGCCGGACCTCATCAATGAGGGCAACTTGGGACTCATCAAGGCTGCAGAGAAATTTGACGAAACCCGCGGTTTCAAGTTTATCTCCTACGCCGTATGGTGGATCCGACAAAGTATCCTCCAGGCGTTGGCTGAGCAGAGTCGTATCGTGCGTCTGCCGCTCAATCAGGTTGGATCACTCAACAAAATCAGTAAGGCCTATTCGCGCTTCGAGCAAGAGTATGAGCGCAAGCCTTCCGCCGAAGAATTGGCACAAGAGTTGGACATACCTGTTGACAAGATTGCCGATACGCTCAAGATGTCGGGACGACATGTGTCTGTAGATGCTCCTTTTGTGGAGGGAGAAGACAACAGTCTGCTCGATGTTATGCAAAACGAAGACTCGCCTAATGCCGACCGCGGACTCATCAACGAATCCCTTTCGAAAGAGATCGACCGTGCATTGGCCACTCTTTCCCCTCGTGAAGCCGAGATCATACGTAAGTTCTTCGGCATAGGCGTTCCGGAAAAGACGCTCGAGGAGATAGGTGAGGAGTTCCACCTCACACGTGAGCGCGTGCGTCAAATTAAGGAGAAAGCGATCCGTCGCCTGCGAGCCAACCAGCGTAGCAAGGTATTACAAACGTATTTGGGCTAACTATGCCTGCTGATAGGGAGGGCTTTACCCTCTCTATCTTGTTCGCGCGTGCATATACGCGTATAAAGAAAACCACCCGTTGAAAGGTGACAATTATCATCTAAACAAGAATGACCGCCAACAAGCATAAGATAATCAACGACCCTGTTTTTGGATTTGTGCGCATACCGGACGACCTGTTGTTCGACATCCTGGAGCACCCATACGTACAGCGGTTGTCGCGCATCAAGCAATTGGGCGTGAGCAATATGGTCTATCCCGGTGCCATGCATACCCGACTGATGCACTCGATAGGCGCCATGCATCTGATGTATGAGGCGGTGAAAAACCTGCGTGAGAAGGGGGTGGATATATCCTACAGCGAACAGACAGCGCTGATGGCTGCCATCCTGCTGCATGATGTGGGACATGGACCATTCTCGCACGTGTTGGAAAACACGTTGGTGGATGGGGTTTGTCATGAGGATATCTCTCTGCTGATGATGGAGCGAATCAATCGCGACCTGGCGCAGACTCAGGCGCTGAATCTCACCCTTACTGGTGATGTGGATCGTCCGCTCGATGAGGCCATCGCTATTTTTAAGGATGAGTATCCTCGCCATTTTCTCCACCAGCTCATCTCCTCTCAACTGGATGTGGACCGCATGGATTACCTTTGTCGTGACTCGTTCTTCTGTGGAGTGACCGAGGGACAGATTGCTTCTCAACGCATCCTGAAAATGCTGAACGTAGCGGACGACAGGCTGGTGATAGACCAGAAAGGAATTTACAGCGTGGAGAAATTCATCGTGGCGCGACGGCTCATGTACTGGCAGGTCTATTTGCATAAGACCTCGGTTGCGGCCGAGCAGATGCTCATACACGTCCTCCGTCGTGCCAAGGAGTTGGCCGGACAGGGACAGGATTTGTTTGGCAGTCCTGCACTTCGGTATTTTCTCTATCATCATGTGACGGCGCAGGATTTTACTGCTGATAGCGAGGCCATGAAGTGGTACGCACTACTGGATGACAGCGATATACATAGTGCCTTGAAGGTATGGCAGATGCATGACGACAAGGTCCTCTCGTTGCTCAGCGAGGCCTACACCAATCGCCACCTTTTCAAGGGGAAACTTATCGAACAGCCCCTCACCGAGCAGGAAAAGCAGCACTATCGGCAAGAGTATGCCCACCGCTTCGGCATCAGCGAAAAGGACGCGGACTACTTCTTTACCGAGCATGTCATTCAGAGCAACACCTATTCGGCCAAGGATGATTCCATCGATATCCTCTATGCCGACGGCACCACCCGCAATATTGCTGATGCCAGCGACATGTGGAACTTGGCTGATATTACCAAAAAAGTGAAACGAAACTATTTTTACTACTATAAATAATGGGCAGCATGGGAGGATGGCTCGATGATTCGAACCAACAGTCATGACCATCACCCAAGCCCGGTTGGACAATATGACTTTTACTGCAGAACAAATAGCGGCCGTAGTAGGCGGCCGGATAATAGGAAACGCACAAGCTGTAGTGAGTGACGTGGCAGGCATAGAGACGGCTCAGGCCGGACAACTCTGTTTCCTGGGAGACCCCAAGTTTGTTCACTATCTGCCCGAAACGAAAGCGTCTATCGTACTGATGACCAGCAGCCTGGAGTGGCAGGGAGAGACCCAAGCTACTCTCGTCATGGTGGAGAATGCACGTGGCGCAATGGCACAACTGCTACGGATGGTGCAGGAGGTGATGCAACCAAAGCATCGCGGCATTGAGCAGCCATGCTTTATCGCAGAAGGAGTGGAGATACCCGAAGATGCATATATCGGTGCGTTCAGTTACATTGCAAAAGGTGCCAAGATAGGTAAGGGTGCACAGATTTACCCTAATTGCTATGTAGGTGAGAACGTGAAAATAGGCGAACAAACGACGTTGTATGCGGGTGTGAAGGTGTACTACAACTGTGTGATAGGTAATTATTGCATACTGCATGCTGGCGCGGTGATTGGTGCCGATGGATTTGGTTTCGAACCCGATGCGGAGGGTGTGCTGCAGAAAGTGCCACAGATTGGTAACGTGGTCATCGCGGACGATGTTGAGATCGGTGCCAATACGTGTATCGATCGTGCGATGATGGGTACCAGCCACATCGGAAAGAACAGCAAGATTGATAACCTGGTGCAGTTGGGTCACAATATTACGACCGGAGAAAGCACTATCATGTGTTCTCAGGTCGGTGTAGCGGGTAGCACCACGATAGGCAGCCATTGTGTGCTGGCCGGACAAGTAGGCGTGGCGGGACACCTTACTATCGCGGACAACTGCATTTTTGGTGCGCAGTCGGGTATCCCAAGCAATGTGAACAAGCCGGGCATGTACATGGGCACGCCGGCCATCGATGCCGGCACGTGGCGACGCGCGGTCGTGGGATTCAAGAACTTGCCGGACATCATGCGCACGGTCAACAAACTTGAGAAGAACGCTAAATAATACGAAGAGAGGGTTGTTTACCCGAATAAAGACAATGGGAGGACGAAAGAAACCTCCTTCATAGGATGATGAAACAAACAACTATAAAAGAACCATTTACCCTGAGCAGCAAAGGACTGCATACGGGTTTACATATCACCGCTACATTTCGGCCGGCGCCGGTCAATACGGGCATCGAATTGTGCCGAATCGACCTGCCGGAGAAGCCATGCTATCAGGCATTGGCACAGTATGTAGGCGGAACGGAACGTGGTACGGTTTTGGAGAACGGAGACTGGAAAATCAGTACGGTAGAGCATGCTCTTTCTGCTCTCTGTGCGATGGGGGTAACCAATTGTCATATCGATTTGGACGCTCCCGAGATGCCTATTCTTGACGGAAGTGCACAACTGTTTGTTGAGGCTATCCGTCGTGTCGGTATAGCAGAACAGGAGGCCGAGGCACGCGAATGGCATGTGTCAGAAGTGATTGAATATACGGCCAAGAATGGCAGCACCTATCGCATCGAGCCGGCAGACGAACCTCAAGCCGAAGTGGAAATCTGTTTCCCTGGCGAACTTCTGCATGACCAGACTGCCACCTTGGAGCATTATGCAGATTATCCACAGGAGTTGGCCTATGCCCGCACGTTCTGCTTTGTACGTGAGATTCAGCCCCTCCTGCAAATGGGTCTCATCAAGGGAGGTGATTTGCAGAATGCCCTGGTCATCTATGAGCAGCCTATCTCGCAGGAGAAGATGGACGCCATGACTGACCTGTTGTGCCAACCACGATTAGACGCTTCGCATCTGGGATATCTGCAACCGCTGCATTTCGATAACGAACCGGCACGACACAAACTGCTGGACCTCATTGGAGACCTCAGTCTGACGGGTGTACGCATCGTGGGAAAAGTGAGTGCGCTGCGACCCGGACATGCGGCCAACACCGAGTTCGCCAAATATATCTCTGAGCATTATCTCAGATAACCCCTTCACATTACTCATCGTATATTTGATACTAAACATTTTTAGATATGATTCACGCTTTAGCATGCGTCCATCCTGGCGCAAAAATTGACCCAACGGCCGAAATCGGACCTTTTGCCTATGTCGAAGACAATGTGGAAATAGGTGCAGGCACAGTAATTATGGCCAATGCCTCCATCATGTGGGGCACCCGTATTGGAAAGAATTGCCGTGTGTTCCCATCAGCAGTCATTGGTGCCGTTCCGCAAGACCTCAAGTTTCATGGCGAAGAGACACTTGCTATCATCGGTGACAACACCACTATCCGTGAGTGCGCCACCATCCATCGTGGCACCTTCTCTAAGGGGCAGACTGTTGTAGGTAACAACTGCTTGCTGATGGCATATACCCATGTGGCACACGACTGTTGTCTGCACAACAATATCATTATGAGCAATGCCGTTCAGTTGGCCGGAGAAGTGGTAGTGGATGATTACGCCATTCTGGGTGGCGGTACGCTGGTTCATCAGTTCTCTCATATCGGGGCACATTGCATGCTGCAAGGTGGTTCGAAGGTCAACAAGGACGTGCCTCCATTCATTATCGCCGCACGCGAACCTATCCAGTACTGCGGTATCAATTCGGTCGGCCTCAATCGTCGTGGCTTTACGCGTGAGCAGATTCAGGCAATACAGGATACGTATCGTGCTATTTATAGCCCATTGTACAATATCTCTCAGGCAATTGAACATGCACAGGCAGAGTTGCCACAATCACCCGAGCGTGATCTTATTTTGAACTTTATCAAGGAATCGCCACGTGGCATCGTTCGTGGTGCACTCTAAGAAACAAAAAGGAGGGCATTTCATGATGCCCAATAATAATAATCAGTATGGCAGAAGAATTAGAAAAAAGCCTCAATTTCATTGAGCAAATTGTAGAAAAAGACCTGCAGGAAGGTGCAAATGATGGACGTATTCAGACTCGTTTCCCACCCGAGCCAAACGGTTACCTTCATATTGGACATGTCAAGGCTATCTGTATGGACTTTGGTATCTCGGATAAGTACAATGGTGTTTGCAACCTTCGTTTCGACGATACCAATCCGGTCAAGGAGGATACCGAGTACGTGGATAGCATCATGCATGATATTGCATGGTTGGGTTTCCGTTGGGGAGATGTGTACTACGCATCCGATTACTTCGACAAGCTGTACGAATTGGCGTTGCGTCTGATCAAGGCGGGCAAAGCTTATGTCGATGAGCAGACTGCTGAGCAGATTGCACAGCAGAAAGGTACTCCTACCGAGCCGGGTGTCGCTTCACCATTCCGTGATCGTCCTATCGAGGAAAATCTGCGCCTGTTCCAGGCTATGCAAAACGGTGAGATTGAGGACGGAAAGATGGTACTTCGTGCCAAGATTGATATGGCCAATCCAAACATGCACTTCCGTGATCCTATCATGTATCGTATCATCACCACTCACCCTCATCATCGCACAGGTCGCAAGTGGAATGTGTATCCGATGTATGACTATGCACATGGTCAGAGCGACTATTTCGAGGGCGTGACGCACTCTATCTGTACGCTTGAGTTTGTGGTTCACCGTCCATTGTACGACTACTTCATCGATGAGATGTTGCAGGTTAGTACCAACGAGGATTGGGGTACATTGGCCAACAGCCGTCCTCACCAGTATGAGTTCAATCGCCTGAACATCACCTACACTGTGATGTCAAAGCGTAAGATGTTGCAACTTGTCAAGGAAGGTTTGGTTCGTGGATGGGATGACCCACGTATGCCGACCGTTTGTGGCTTACGCCGTCGTGGTTACACGCCTGCTGCTATCCGTAAATTTATCGACACGATCGGTTACACCAAGGTGGAGGGTATGATTGACTACACTTGGTTGGAGAATGCGATACGTGAGGATCAGAAGGAGAAAGCGCCACGCGTATGTGCTATCTTTGACCCTGTCAAGTTGGTTTTGACCAACCACAATGGCGAAAAGGAGACATTCTGTGCAGAGAATATCGATGGTCATCCTGAACTGGGTACACGTGAGATGCTCTTCAGCAATGAGCTCTATATCGAGCGTGGCGACTTCCAGGAAGAGGGAAGCAAAGATTTCTTCCGTTTGAGCCCTGGTGGACGCGAAGTGCGTCTCAAGAACGCCTACATCATTCAGGCGACTGGATGCGAGAAGGATGCAGATGGAAATATCACCACCGTCTATGCTACCTATGACCCGGAGAGTAAGTCTGGTACCGAAGGCGGTAACCGTAAGACCAAGTCAACCATCAATTGGGTGGAGTGCACCAGCGCTATCGATGCTGAGGCTCGCTTGTACGACCGTCTCTTTGCATGTGAAAATCCTTCTGCTGAAGAGGGGGATTTCCGCGACTTGCTCAATCCGGATAGCCTGAAGATTATCAACTGTAAGGTGGAAGGAGCGCTTCGTGCGGAACTGCATGATACGGTTTACAACGAGGGTATCGCTCAGGTTAACCACTATCAGTTCCTCAAGCAGGGATATTTCGTTGTGGACCCAGACACGACTGCCGAGCATTTGGTATTCAACCGTACGGCCAGTCTCAAGGATAACTGGAAAAAGTAATGCAGTACGAACCCAAGATTCGCCAGCAAAATGGCAAAGACTATATCTTCTGTGAGTGGAGGCGGAAATACGTTCGCCTCACTCCGGAAGAGTGGGTTCGGCAACATTTTCTACACACGCTCACAGAGATAGGATATCCTAAGGAAAAGATCGCTGTTGAGGCGGCTATGGAGGTGAATAAGGTGAAAAAGCGCTGCGATGCCATCGTGTATGACAACCTGCTGCAACCTGTTTGCATCATCGAGTTCAAAGCACCTACTGTTGCACTTACTCAGCATGTCTATGATCAGGTGGCGGTATATAATCGGCAACTGCAGGTGCGATATTTTATCTTAAGCAATGGTCAACGATATACTGCCTGTCTTGTCACAGAGACGGGCTATCATCCTCTGGAAGGAATACCTGTTTACGAATATCTATGTCAGAACAAATAATCGAACTCAACGATCAGGTGGATACCGCCACATTATATGGCGTGAACAATCAAAATATCCTATGCCTGAAGAACATGCACCCCAAGGTGCGTGTCGTAGCGCGTGGCTACGTCCTGAAAGCTACGGGGGCAGACGAGGAAGTGGCCGCTTTTGAACAGGACTTGAGAAAAGTGGAACAGTTCTGCATCGAGCATAACACGCTCACTGAAGAGATTATCATCGAGTTGATCAAAGGTGAAGCGCCACAGGTATTTCAGCACGACAACCTCATTCTGCATGGTGTGAATGGTAAATCGATATTGGCCCGAACCGCTCATCAGCAGAAATTGCTGCACGATTATCAGAAAAACGACCTGCTCTTTGCTGGCGGACCGGCGGGGTCGTGGGGGTGTTGGTGTGGGCCACCATGCCGCCGGACACGGTGGTGGCGCAGGCGCGCATCAGCTTGCGCATGCCTTCGATTTCCACCACGCACAGGCTGCAGGAG
>JAKSNQ010000063.1 GCA_024399615.1 Paludibacteraceae bacterium
ACGATAGTCACGTCGTTTTCGTTCTGAATCTTCTCGGAATCGGCATCTGATTTTACGTAGAAATACAACTCAGATTTGCCTGGTTTGAGTGGTACCAGCTCGATTGGATAACCGAAAGCGTAGTAGCCTTGGATGCCCTCTATCTTGTAGTAGATGAGCATCTCTTCCAGCACGGAGTTATTCTCAAAGCAGTCTTTGTATTTGGGTAGGCTGTCGCATGTGAGAGAAACCAGTTCCTTTTCCCAATCAATATTGGACTGTACCAAATTGTTGGCGTATGCCATAAATTGAACGCCGAAACGAATGGTATCACCCATGTGGATTGTATCCAGGTAATATTTTTCTTGCTTGCTATTGTAGCCGATTCGCAACGTGTCACCTTTTGTATTATAAAAGATGCTTGTGGAAATATTTGGGGTGTAATTCTCGCCACCCTCAATGAAGTGGCAGCTTGTCAGACAGGCGCCTGCTACTACGAGTAAAAATAGAAGTTTCTTCATATTGCTTGACTTTTTGTTTGTGGGGAATCTTGTCTCCCCTTAATTAAAAAGATGACCAAGTCATCTCAGTCATCCTTTCTTGGTGCGGCATATAGGACTCGAACCTACACGTCTCTCGACACCAGATCCTAAGTCTGGCGCGGCTACCAATTACGCCAATGCCGCTATACGTTCAAAAGGAGGACAACTTCTGTCACTCATTTCGGGCTGCAAAGGTACTGCTTTTTTTTGAAATACGCAAATTTTTTCGATATTTTCATGGAAAAAATACATATTAATACGACATCATACTTTACTTTTCCTTCGGGAATACGCCTCGTTCATCGTCTTTGTACGTCGCCGGTTGCCTATTTGGGCATCATGGTTGGAGCTGGTACGCGTGATGAAAAATCTGCCGAAAATGGCATGGCGCATTTTATCGAACATACGGTTTTTAAGGGGGTCCAACATCGACTCAAACAACTGAATTCCAGACAGATAATCAATCGTGTAGAGGCGATAGGAGGCGAGATTAATGCCTATACGACCAAGGAGGAAACGACCTACTATGTGGCGGCTCCGGCAGACTGTTCGGCACGCGTTATGGACTTGCTGGCGGAGATGGTCTTTGCTCCTACTTTCCCTAAGGAGGAACTGCAAAAAGAGAAGGGAGTCATCTACGACGAGATTGAGTCCTACAACGACTCCCCGTCCGAACTGATTTACGACGATTTCGAGTCCTTGGTCTTCGCCGGACATTCGCTGGCACAACCTATTCTTGGCGCCAAGAAAACGCTTCGTTATTTTACGCCTGAGAAAGCCAGGACTTTCATGCACAGGACGTATCTCCCCCACAAAATGGTGGTTTTTGTCGAGTCCAACATGCCTTTCCTGAAGGTGCTGAAAATGGTGGAAAAGATGGTTGAACCGCATGCTTTGCAAGCGCGTTTGGAGCGCGTTCCTGAAGCGGTCAAAATTGAGGAAAATGGTAGTAGCGGTCTTGAAGCGGTCTTGAAGCCGTCTTCATGCGATCTTCCTGCTGATCTTTCTGCCGCTGTTCTGACCCCTGATGAGACGGATTCTGATTGTAAAAATACATCTTCGTCAGATGAGTCATTTTCACATTTATTGGAGTATCATAAACACACGCATCAGACGCATGTCATGATGGGAGGGTTGGCCTATCCGTTGGGGCACGAACGGCAACTCTCGCTTTATCTGCTCAACAATATTTTGGCGGGCGGAGCCATGAATTCCATGCTCAATCTGCAACTGCGCGAGCAACGTGGGTTGGTTTATACGGTTGATTCTATCTATACGCCTCTTTCTGATACGGGCTATTGGTCGGTTTATTTCGCTTCCGACCCTGAGAATCGTCACGAATGTGAGCGACTCGTCCTCAAAACGCTTGCGCAGTTGCGAGAAAAACCGCTCTCTGATTCCATGCTCCGTTCGCGTGTGCGTCAACTCAAGGGGCAGATGGCTATCGCGGCCGAAAATCGCGAGAATAACGTCCTCAGTATGGCCAAGCAGATGCTGTACTATGGCTATGTCCCAACTTTGGCTGATACAATGGGAAAGATAGAGCGCTTGACGCCACATGATCTGCACGTCGTTGCTCAGCAGGTCTTTGCGCCCTCTTCACTTTATATCCTTCGTTACATATAATTTTATCGAGGGTCTATCAACCCCTAACCCCTAACCCATAACCCATAACCCATAACCCATAACCCATAACCCATAACCTTCCCTCTCCTCCCGTGGGTCTCTCGTGGGTCTCCCGTGGGTCTGCAAGCAGTAAGACACAACCTTGGCCGAGGCTTTCGGGCGTTCTGCGGGCATACAAATGGACGTTTCTTGCATGACTTTTTATGCAAAAACTGTATAAAGTAACAAAAAGTAAGCATTTTGGCATTTTTTCTGTCAAAATGTTTGGATAATTGAAAAAAAAGTAGTAACTTTGCACCGAATTTTACGCTTAGAGTAAACTAGGCCCTAAAAATCGTCTGTTTTAGTACCACCAGCCGTGAAAAAGCTGGCCGTTTGTGCGTATCTATGTGCATGTGCGCACGTGTATATATTAAAGGTGGCAGACGATTGTGTAAAAGGAAAATAGTAACGAAAAAATAACAGTTTAATTATAAACTATAGCGCAAATCGAACGCAGAGTATTTATTTCTGCTGAGGTGTTGCCTATAGCCCGAATTTAATTTTTTAAATTATGAAGAAGCTTTTTACTTTGCTTTGCTTTTGCCTGATGACCCTTGTGGTGTTGGCAGACAAGCAAATTAATGGCGCCGTAGTCGATTCGAAAGGCGAGCCTGTGATTGGTGCGTCTATTCAAGTACAGGGTACCAACCTGGGTACTATCTCTGACTACGAGGGTGCTTTCCAACTGACTGTACCTGATGACGCCAAGAAACTGACCGTCTCTTTCATCGGTATGCAGACCCAGGAGGTCGCTATCAAAACGCACATGCACATCGTGATGCACGAAAATACCGAGGTGATTCAGGAGGTGGTTGTTACCGGTTATGGTAACGTGACGAAGGGCTCATACACAGGTTCCGTACAGGCTGTGGACGCTGAGACCATCGAGAAGAAGAGTCCTACCGAAATCTCAAAGGCGTTGGCCGGTGAGGTTGCTGGTGTGCAGGTCGTTAATACTTCGGGTCAGCCTGGTACCAACGCTACTATCTATATCCGTGGTATTGGTTCTGTCAATGCGGGTACTACTCCTCTCTACGTTGTCGATGGTGTGCCTTACGATGGCGACGTCTCTGCTATCGACCCGGGCGATATCGCATCAACCTCTATCTTGAAGGACGCTACAGCTACTTCGCTCTACGGTTCACGTGGTGCAAATGGTGTTGTGCTCATCACTACCAAGAAGGGTACATCTGGTGAGACCGGTAAGATCGACGTGGATGTGAAGTATGGTGCCAACATGCACTTGCTCCCTATGTACGATGTTATCACCGATCCTAAAGAGTATGTCGAGTTGGCATGGATGGGTATCTACAACTCATTCTATGATGGCTATTCCAACGAGACCGCGCGTCTGAAGGCTGTCAATAGCAACCTCTATACCGAGATGACTGCTGATGGCAAGGTCAAGGGTAAGGGTATTCCGTTCTACTATAACCTTTGGGATGCCAAGGGTAATGCACTTATCGGTCCTGATGGCAAGTTCTACGATGACGTGAACTACAAGCCTGGTTATGAGAACATGACCAGCTGGAAAGATGCAATCTTCCGCGTAGGTCAGAAAATGGACGCCAGCGTGAAAATCAGCGGTGGTTCTGAGAAGACTACCTACTATACTTCATTTGGCTACCTCAAGGACGAAGGTTACTATATCGGCTCTGATTATCAGCGCTTTAGCGTTCGTGCAAACGTTGACCATCAGGCGAAAAAGTGGCTCAAGGGTGGTTTGAATATGGCTTACACCTATTCTACCATGAATGCTGTAGGTCAGGGTGATAACATGAACAACGGTTTCAACTATGTGAACACCATCCCTGCTATCTATCCTGTGTTCCTCTACAATGAGGACGGTTCTATCCAAGTGGACCCTAAGACCGGTGGTAATGCATACGACTATGGTATGCAGGAGGGTTCAGGTCGTGCCTTCGGTACGGGCATCAACCCTGCTGGTTCTCTTCGTTACGACCGCGACAACACCGTTATGCATCAGGTTACTACCAATGGTTTCTTGGAGTTCAAGTTCTACAAGGATTTGAAACTGACTGTTAATGCGGGTGCTATGTACTATGGTGGCTTGAATTCGGAATATACCAACGCATTCTATGGTGATGCTGCCGGTATCGGTCGTACATACAAGACGCAGCAGAACTATCTGGCATTCAACTGCAATCAGTTGCTCGAATATACCAAGCTCCTCGATGAGCATAACATCCGTGTCTTGGCAGGTCACGAGACCAGCTTCACCACTTCCAGCATTTTTGCCGGTGGTAGCAGCCACGTCGTTTCCCCTACCGGTGAAGAGGTGCTGGAGTTGGGTAACGCTGTTCAAATGTCCAGCCTGACTTCTTACTCACGTCAGTACACCATCGAGTCTTACCTCGCTATGGCATCTTATACCTACGACGAGAAGTACGTGCTCAACGCTACTTATCGTGCCGATGGTTCCAGCAAGTTTGCTCGTGGTAAGCGTTGGGGTCACTTCGGTTCTATTGGTGCTGCTTGGTCATTCACCAACGAGAGCTTCCTCGCTGACTACAAAGAGTGGATACACGATGGTAAACTGCGTTTGAGCTGGGGTGTACAGGGTAACCAGTCCTTGCCTACCTCATATGCGTTCACCGACCTCTATTCTATTGAAAACGTGAACGGCGAACCGGGACTCGTTTGGTCTAGCAAGGGCGATGAGAACGTAACTTGGGAACGTAGCCAACAGGTGGACTTGGGTCTCGAGTTCCAGGTCAACAAGTACTTGGATGCGGAGATTGACTACTTCTACAAATATACCGACGATATGTTGATGCCACGTTACGTGAGCCCATCACTCGGATACACATATTATTATATTAATGGTGGTGCGATGATGAATCAGGGTATCGAGTTGCAGTTCCGAGTACACGCTGTCAACGAGCGTAATGTCAAATTGGATTTCCGTTTGAACGGTAGCCACTATGACAACAAGACGCTCTCATTGCCGGAGTATATCAACACCGAAACTGAGATGGTTATGTCTGGTGGTTTGGCTATTGGCCACTCTATCTTTGAGTACAATCTTCCTGAGTATGCCGGTATCGATCCTGAAACAGGTCAGGCACAGTATATCGGTTACTACGATGCGAAGTTGGGTAGCTGGGGTACGGGTGAAAGTGCTGAGAACCGCCGTGCTACCGGTCGTGATGGTAACAACTACGTGTCAAATGTCTATCGTTATCTGAACGATCCTAAAAATAAGGACGCTGATATTCAGACAGTTATCGTCTCTGGTCGTGAGTCTGCTTATGCAGGTAGCAACTTCACAGGCAAGAAAGCAAGCCCTGATTTCGCAGGTGGTTTTGGCTTCAACCTGGATGTGTATGGTGTCACTCTTGACGTGACTTGCTCTTACGGCATTGGTGGTTATGGCTACGACAATACATATGCCTTGTTGATGAACTCTGACAAGGCGGGTAGTTTCAACTGGCACAAGGATATCCGTGGCGCATGGAACGCGATGATGAGCGACGAAGAAAAGGCGGCTGCTAAAGTGCCTCGTCTGTCTAACGGTTCCGATAACTACGCTAACATGGGTTCTACTCGATTCCTGACCAGCAACAGCTATCTCTCACTCAACAACATCCGTTTGGGATATAGCTTCCCTAAGAAGTTGCTTGGTGACAAGGAGAAGTTCCACCTCAATATGCTCAGCATCTATGTTACGGCTGACAACCTGGCCATCGCTTCGGCTCGTAAGGGTTACAACCCTATGTCCAGCTTGACCGGTTCTTCTGATAGTTATCAATACACGCCATTGTCAACCATCATGGGTGGTATCAAGTTGCAGTTCTAAAATAAGGAGATTTGAAAATGAAAAAGATAAGTTATATCTTGGCTTGTGTAGCCATTCTTAATCTGGCATCTTGCTCTGAGTCGTTTCGTGACCGCGAACCTATCGGCGGCATGGTGACCGCAGAACAGTATGCTAAGTTGGCCAACAAACTGGAGATGTCGCTCCGTGGTATCTATTCGATGCTCTACAACTATTCCGGCCACGATTCCTTTGGAGAGCGTTCTATCGATATGTACACCGATATCTTCTCCGGGGATATGGCCCTCACCAACTACAACTATGGTTGGTTCTATAGCGACGAGCAGGGTATGTCCGTTTCTGCACGTAGTGGTTATCTGTGGATTTACTACTATACCATGCTGCGTAATATCAACCTGGTCTTGGAGCAGGTGAACAATTCCGGCGCTATCCAAACGGTGGCTAAGTATGGTTATCCTACCGATGGACTGAAAGCGTTCGATGGGGATGGTAAACTCGCATATACTTATACCGAATCGGAGATCGTTATCCTTGATGCCTATGCTCAGGCCCTGACCCTCCGTGGATATGTTTACGACCAGTTGGCTACTCTCTTTGCACCTACTGTCAAGGATGTCGTATCTGCTTATACGTTGGAGGAGTATCTTGTTCTCCCTGTTTATACCGAGACCAATCTGAACGAGTCTCAGCCTCTTTCTTCACTCGCTGCCGTGTTTGATCGCATTCAGGAAGACCTCGAGAACGCAATCGCTTGCTTCGATGGCTTGGCACATCTTACTGTTCGCGAAAGCAAACTGTCGGTGGATGGTTCGGTTGCACGTGCTATCTTGGCCTACAACTACCTCAACCGTGCTAACCCAAGTCGTTTGTCTTCTCAGGTCAACACCAATGCCTATCGTTCTGCTGTCAAACTTTGTCAGGAGGTTATGGATAGCAATGAGTACTCGCTGCTCCCTCAAGGCGAACTGACTACCAACGGTTTCAACGATGTGAACACCAAGTGCTGGATGTGGGGTGAGAATGTTACCATCGAGACGGCTTCTGGTCTGGGCTCATTCTTCGGTCAGGTGGATATCCACTCTTACAGCTATGCTTGGGCAGGTGATACCAAGGTAATCGATGAGAACCTCTTCAAGAGCATCTACACGTGGGATGGTCGTGCCAACTGGTTCAACGATGGTAAGAGCAATCCTTCGTTCATCCTCTGCCCTGACAAGAAATTCTTCTCTGCGAAGAGCCCTGTCAGCACCGCTGCGGATGATATCGATCGTGAGTGGTTGAGCGATAATATCTTCCTTCGTTACGAGTCGCTCTATCTCATTGCTGCTGAAGCAAGCTATCGTTTGGGTGAATTTGATGCTGCTAAGGACTATCTTACTGCTATCACCGATCTCCGTTTGAACGATCTTGATATGCATGCTGCGCAGGCTGAATATGCTCTTTACAAGTCTGGTCTTGATCAGAGCAATCTCCTCAAGGAAATCTACTACAACTGGCGTATCGAGATGTGGGGCGAAGGATATGCTTTGCAGACTTTCCGTCGTTTGGGTGGAGAGTGTGAAGAGAATGGTGAGAAGATTCGTGGTGGTAACCACTGTAGCGAGGCTGGCTCTAAGAAGCAGGCCAATAGCGCTTCTTACACTTACCAGATGCCTTCTTCTGAGACTATCTACAACCCTGCTATGCGCGATAACGACTAAGCCCGGAGTTTAGACTGTCTTTTTGACGAAATTCTTTGATAATTGGCATTCCCTTTAGATGAGAATTATCGGATATATACTACAATACTTAATTGAATAGTTAAACTTTTTAAAACATAATTTGTTATGAAAAAAATGTTATTTTTTGCTTCATTACTCGCTTTGGCTGTAATGGCAACTTCATGTAAACCCAAAAACCCTACTGATCCAGACGATAAGAGTAAGGTAACTGGTATTACTGTTACTCCTACCGAGATTACTCTGTCTGAGGGTGAAAGCTTTAAATTGAGTGCTAAGGTACAACCGGAAGGTGTTGACGCTACTATCGAGTGGAGCAGTTCAGATACGCTCGTTGCTATTGTCGATCGTCGTGGTAACGTTACTTCTGTTTATGCTGGTGAGGCTGTTATTACTGCAGCTTGTGGAGAAGTGAAGGCTGAGTGCAAGGTTACTGTGAAGTCTTTCCTTGAGACCATCCAGTTCACCAAGGCCCTTCTCTATCAGGAGGATACTACTTACTATGCTGATCCTGCTACCGGTATCATCCCTGTTGATACCATTGAGTCTTTGGATGGAGAAAGATTCCTCGCTTATCCTACTATGGCTGAGTTGTGGTTGTTCTCTGAGGGCTTCTTCGTTAGCAACGAAGGTCAGTTTGATGGCGCTGATGAGGCAGCTGTTATTACGGTGTACGCTCCTTTCTACTACGCTACCGCTTTCCTCAACAAGTCTGAACGAGGCTCAGTTTTCACCTTGGGTGAATGGGCTGTTTCTGATGATCCTGAGTTTGCTGGTAAGATGCACGTTGGCGCTCCGGGTGCTATCGATGAGCGTGCTTACAAGGCTAATATTACTGACTTCTGGACCGGCTACTTCAATGGTGAGCAAGACAACCTTTCTGCTTTCCTGAAGGCTGCTTCTGAGAATTTCAGCGGTTCTACTATTACCACTTGGTCATACAATCCTGAAGCTGATGGCTATAGCTACAGCTATATCCCTGACGCTCTCGTAACTCAGGCTGCGTTCGATCTGGATATCGATCCTACTTATAACTACATGACCTCTCTGACCTACAACCGTATTTCTGCTAAGCAACTCGGTGGTGCATGGGGCTTTGGTTATGAGATTGATGTCGACACCGTTGCACAGACTTGGTCTATGGGTGATCAGATCGTTTACGAGAATACACTCAACTACTCATTTGGTGAAGTACCTGCTCAGGCTCCTAAGTACAAGCGTCTCGACGCTGTCATCCTCAAAGAGGACGCTCCTGAGGTTGCCGCTCGCCTTGAGGCTGCAATGAAGAACAACGTACTTCGTCGCAACAGAAA
>JAKSNQ010000064.1 GCA_024399615.1 Paludibacteraceae bacterium
CGACGGAACACTTCCTGCAACTGTGCTTCGTCCTGAATCAGGACATCGCGCCCCTTCGACCCCTTGGCAGGGCCGACGATTCCGGCTGCTTCCAGTTGGTCTGAGAGTTTGCCGGCGCGGTTGTAACCAATCTCAAATCGGCGCTGTAGGACAGATGTGCTGCCCTGCTGGTTCATCACCACATATCGCGCCACTTCGGCGAACATCGAATCCAATTTCTTCAGGTCAACGCTGCCCGGAGCAGCCGCTTCGTCGCTTCCGCCTTCACCTACGTATTCGGGCAATTCGTATGGCCCGGAATAGCGTTGTTGGTGCTGAATATGTTCTACTATCTCGTCCACTTCGGGGGTGTCAACAAACGCGCATTGTACGCGGGTGATGTCGCCAGAACCGGAATAGAGCAGGTCGCCACGACCAATCAACTGTTCGGCCCCCTTGGTGTCCAGTACCGTACGTGAGTCAATGAGCGATTGGGTACGAAGGGCGATACGGGTAGGAATGTTGGCCTTGATCAGACCTGTGACGATGTTTACAGATGGACGTTGTGTCGCCAAGATCATGTGCATACCTACGGCTCGCGCTTTTTGCGTGATGCGTGCGATAGGCATCTCCACCTGTTTTCCGGCCTGCATGATGAAGTCGCCATACTCGTCGATGACGATGACGATGAAGGGCAGGAACTGGTGATGGAGATGGCCGTCCACCAGTTTTTCGGGGTTGAGTCGGCGATTCTTGAACTTGTCGTTATATTCGTCCAGGTTGCGGACTCCGGCATCCATCAGCAGTTTATATCGGTCCTCCATCTCGATGACCAGCGAGTTTAGCGTGTCGATGACCTTCATGCAATCGGTGATGATGATGTCGTTCTCTTCGGTATCGGGCATGGCTGCCAGATAGTGACGAATGAGGGGTTTGTATGGCGCAAACTCCACCATTTTCGGATCCACCATCACCAGTTTCATCTCGGCAGGGTGCTTCTTGTAGAGGAGCGACGTGATGATGGCGTTGATGGCCACGGATTTACCCTGACCGGTAGCACCGGCCACGAGAAGGTGAGGCGTTTTGGCCAGGTCGAACATGAAGATATCGTTGGTGATCGTTCGCCCCAGAGCGATAGGCAACTTCATTTTCTTCTCCTCCTGGAACCGCTTGCTGGCTATGACGGAGTGCATCGAGACGGTTTGTGGAGAGGCATTAGGCACCTCGATACCCACCGTTCCCTTGCCCGGCATAGGCGCGATGATACGTATTCCTTTGGCGGCAAGGCTCATCATGATATCGGCCTCGAGGCTCTGAATCCTGCTGATTTTTACTCCCGCTTTGGGCACTACCTCATATAGTGTCACCGTAGGCCCCACAGTGGCGCTGATTTTCACGATATCCACGCCGTAGTTTTTAAGCGTCTCGACGATACGATTGGCATTGGCGCGCTGTTCTTCCTCGTTGATGATGGGGGTATTTTCGTTGTCATACACCTTGAGCAGGTCCAAACTTGGGAATCGGTAGTTCTCCAGGTCTTTGCGTGGATCGTATGGTCCCGCTTGGCGCAACCATTCGTCGGGATTGTTCTTGTCGATGGTTTCGGTGGTGACGGACTGTATGGCAAGTTCATCCACTACCTGATGCTTCGTTTCCTCCTCTGATGGGTCATCTTGGGCCTCTGGATCGACGGTTTGAATCATGTGATCCACCATCTCTTCTTCCTTGCCTTCGATGATGGTGAACTCGTCTTCGGGTGCGAGTTGGTCGTTTTGCTGCACCTTCGTTGTCAGCAGGTCCTCAAAGATAACTTCGTTGCCGAATTCCTCCTCCTTATCGGTAGTTATCTCAGTGTCTTCAGCGGCATTGGTGATGGTGACCAATGTACCATCGTCGGTGGTGGTACTGATGGTCTCAACCTGGGGTTCGTGATGTTTGTGGAAGCGTGCCAGACGCTGCTTGCACCACGAACATGCGCGATGGATAAAAGGTATGGTCTCGCGACTTACCGCTACGCAATAGGTGAGAAGAGTGGCCAGCAGGATGAGCGCTACGCCCAGCCATTGTATCTTGGGAATCAGCCAGTTGCAGAAAGCGGCTCCGTGACCACCGCCCCACAGGAAGAAACTGGAGATGTGGAAAATATGCTGAATAAATGCGAGAAAACAACTGCCCCATACGAGCCAGAAGAAGGTGTGGAAAAAGACTTTCCAATGGTTGAGAACGACAACGCGCAGCATGCTGAGCGCATAGAGCGTAAACATGATGATGATGGCGATAACGGGTAGGCCAAAGAGTTCGTTCACAAAGAAATGCTGCATCCCGGCACCTATGCTGCCACCGAGGTTGCGTATGTTGTCGGCTATACCCTGACCTCCCAGTTCGGAGAAATCACGGAAACCATGTACGAAAAAACTGATGTAGGATACCAGGCAATACAGCATCAGGCAGGCCAAGGCAAAACCTGCTGCATAGTGGAAGCGCTCGCTGCGCACAATCTGTGCTGCCTCTTCCCATAATTGTTTGGCTGCCGGTCGGCCATCTGCCGACTGCTTTTTCTGCCGTTCGTTAGCGGCAGGACGTGTAGGTCGTTTAGGCATGATGAAAAATTTTTGCGCAAAAGTACTGCTTTTTTTTGACATGAACAAATAAATGCCTTTTTTTAATAAAAAAACACAGGAAAATAGGCAGAAAATTTGCATATGTGAGAAAAAAGCATTACTTTTGCACGATTATTCATTTTGCAATGTGTAGTTTGCAAAAGGAAGACACATTCATCTCTTATTTGTATCCTGTTTTTGTAACCCGTTTTATCCTATGTCAGAACAAATCTCTCACGAGGCCATTGTGGAGCAAGTTGCCGATCATCGCGTGCATGTGCGCATTGTGCAAACGGCGGCGTGTGCCGGCTGTAAGGCCAAGTCGATGTGTACGGCATCCGAGTCGGCAGTGAAGGAACTGGATGCGATAGCGCTGGAGCCTGTCGCTGTGGGGGATCAGGTGTTGGTCGAGGTTAGCAGAAAATTGGGTTGGAAAGCCGTTCTGCTCGCCTTTGTGTTGCCGTTCTGCCTGATGCTCCTCGTTGTGTTGCTGCTGCCACGATGGGTTGGCAACGAGGCTGTTGTGGGCACCGTGGCCATCGTGTCGCTGGCGCCATATTATCTGGTGCTCCACCTGTTTGACGACAGGTTGCAGAGAGAGTACCGCTTTGTGGTCAGAAAGGCGTGACCAGGGATAGAAAGGCGTGACCAGGGATAGAAAGGCGTGACCGGTGGTCGGAAAGACTTGGAAAAAGGAAAATAAATAACAAACAATAAACAAACAAAACAATGAACATCATTCTCGTTTCTTTACTCGTATTGGGCGTGATTGGCATTTTGGCAGCTGTGCTGCTGTATGCTGTAGCCCAATGGTTTAAGGTGGAGGAAGACCCTCGCATCGATGAGGTGCAAGAGGTGTTGCCGGGCGCCAATTGTGGTGGTTGCGGTAGCGCCGGTTGCCGTGCATTTGCTGAGAACTGTGTGAAAGCCAGCTCTTTGGACGGTCTTCTCTGCCCAGTAGGTGGTGCGCCCACCATGGCGAAAGTAGGCGAAATCCTGGGTATGGCCGCTGTTGCGGGTGATCCTAAGGTGGCAGTCGTTCGCTGTAATGGTAACTGCGAGGCTCGCCCCAAAACATCAGAGTACAATGGTACTCGCACCTGTGCTATCATGAGCACACTCTATGTGGGTGAGACCAATTGCGGTTTCGGTTGCTTGGGCTGTGGCGACTGCGTGGCAGCTTGCCAGTTCGACGCTATCCACATGGATCCTAAGACAGGCCTGCCGGTAGTGGACGAAGAGAAGTGTACCAGCTGTGGCGCATGTGCCAAGGCTTGTCCACGTAACATTATCGAAATCCGCAAGAAAGGACCGGACGGACTGCGCATGGTCGTAGAGTGCGTCAACAAGGACAAGGGTGCTGCTGCCAAGAAAGCCTGCGCCAACGCTTGTATCGGTTGCGCAAAGTGCAAGACGGTCTGTGGCGCAGACGCTATCACGGTGGAGGCCAATGTGGCTTATATCGATGCAGAGAAGTGTATCCTCTGCCGCGACTGTGAGGCTGCTTGTCCTACCGGTGCTATCTGGGCACAAAATGCTCCGGATCGTAAGTTCTCAGGTAAACCTGCTGCCGCTGCCGCAAAAACTGCCGCTGCTGCTCCTGCTGAAGAGGGAGATGGTAAGTTCGATCCTGCCGTTGCTGCTCAGATTGCGGCGCTGCCTACTCCACAGGCTGCCGGTATGAACCTGCTCAAGCGCGCTCAGGCGAAATAACTATTGACGATTAACCATTCTAAATGACTAAAGCAATAGAAATGAATACGTTTAAGATTGGCGGTGTACATCCGCACGATAATAAAGAATATTCTGCACATAAGCAGATAACAGCAGTGCCATTGCCCAAGCAGGCAATCATTCCGTTGGTGCAACATATTGGTGCTCCAGCCAAGCCCGTGGTTGAGAAGGGGCAGAAAGTGCTGGTTGGTCAGGTGTTGGCCGAGGCCGGAGGCTTTGTGAGTGCTCCTATCCACAGCCCTGTCAGTGGTACGGTTACCAAGATTGATACCGCGCTGGACGCACAGGGTATGAAGATGCAATGTATCTTCATCGATGTAGAGGGTGACGAGTGGTTGCCAGAAATCGACCGCACCGACACGCTCAATGCGGTTTGCAAATTGGAACCAAAAGAAATTATCGCCAAGATCCAGGCGGCCGGTATCGTAGGTTTGGGTGGCGCATGTTTCCCTACTCACGTTAAGTTGATGCCACCTCCCGGCAAGACTGCTGAGGTGCTCGTTGTCAACGGCGTAGAGTGCGAACCATACCTGACTTGTGACCACCAACTCATGTTGGAGCGTGGCGAGCAGATTATGGTTGGTATCGACCTGGTGATGAAGGCGCTCGGTATTCAGAAAGCCATCATCGGTATCGAGAAGAACAAGCCCGACGCTATCCAGCACATGACCGAATTGGCCAACAAGCATCTGGGCGTCAGCGTTAAACCTCTTGCATTGAAATACCCTCAGGGTGGTGAGAAGCAACTCATCGACGCATGTATCGGCCGTCAGGTTCCATCAGGCGCGCTGCCTATCGAGGTGGGTGCGGTAGTGGACAACGTCGCTACGCTGTATGCTATCTATGAGGCAGTGCAGAAAAACAAACCTCTTATCTCTCGCGTCATGACCCTCACCGGTAAGTCGGTAAAGAAACCGGGCAACTATGAGGTTCGCTTCGGTACTCCGCTGACCGACGTGATTGAGTTGGCCGGTGGCGTTCCTGAGGATACGGGTAAGGTCATCGGTGGTGGTCCAATGATGGGACGCGCCATGCAGAACCTGGACATGCCTTGCAACAAGCGTATGTCAGGCGCCCTCTTCATGACCAAGGCTGACTCCGTGCGAGTAGAACCTGAGAACTGTATCCGTTGCGCCAAGTGCGTCAGCGCCTGCCCAATGGGCCTCGAACCATATATGCTCGCCAAGTTGAGCGCCGCACAAAACTGGGAGAAGATGGAGAAATTGAACGTGATGGACTGCATCGATTGCGGTTGCTGCTTGTTCACTTGTCCTTCTCATCGTCCATTGCTTGACTATATCCGTTTGGGTAAAGGCAAGGTGGGCGGCATCATCCGTGCCCGCCAAATGGCGGCTCAGGCTAAGAAGTAAGAGTTTATAAGATTAAAAGTTTAAGTGTAACAATATGAATTTGATTGTATCTCCAGCACCTCACGCCCATAGTGGCGACTCGGTGCGCAAGAATATGCTCAATGTGATTATTGCGCTCTGTCCTGCGCTGATAGTTGCTACTATCGCTTTCGGCATGGGTGCAATTATCACGACGGCAATTTCGGTGGCGAGCTGCGTTCTTTTCGAGTGGCTCATCACCAAGTTCCTGCTTAAGCAGAAATCACATATCTGTGACTTGTCTGCCGTGCTTACCGGCCTTTTGTTGGCTTTCAACCTCCCGAGCAATCTGCCTTGGTGGATTGTAGTTATTGGCGCGTTGGTCGCTATTGGCGTAGGTAAGATGTCGTTTGGTGGCCTTGGCCAGAACCCATTCAACCCCGCACTCGTAGGACGTGTCTTCCTGCTGATCTCTTTCCCTGTACAGATGACCACATGGCCTCGTCCTATGCAGGGATTCATGGCTCTGGACGCTGAGACCGGTGCTACTCCGTTGGCTGCTATGAAGCAGGCCATCAAGGAGAGCAATGCCGACCTGCTCAGCAACCTGCCTACTTTGTGGGAGAGTTTCTCGGGTATGATTGGCGGTTCGCTCGGTGAGGTCAGCGCTTTGGCTTTGCTCATCGGTGGTATCTATCTGCTCTGCACCAAGACCATCACATGGCACATCCCTGTCAGCATCCTCTGCACCGTGACGGTTTTTGCCGCTCTGTTTGCAGCATTTGCAGGGCTGCCTGTTGCTACCTTTGTGGGCACCACACTCTGCGCAGGTGGTATGATGCTCGGCGCTATCTACATGGCTACCGACTACGTCACCAGTCCAATGACACATTGGGGACAGATCATTTATGGTATCGGTATCGGTCTCATCGTGATGATTATCCGTTGCTGGGGCGCATATCCTGAAGGCATGTCGTTCGCTATTCTCATCATGAACGCTGTGACCCCACTCCTGAACATGTATATTCACCCAAAACGCTTTGGCGAACAAAAAAAGTAAGGAGGATACAACTATGGCAAAAATGCAATCCAGTCTAAAGAATATGTTGCTGTCACTCACGCTGATTGCTGTGTGTGCAGCTGCCCTTCTGGCCGGCGTTTATACGCTGACCGAAGCACCTATTGCTCAAGCTAAGGCAGCTAAACAGGCTGCTGCTAAGTTGGCCGTTCTGCCACAGCTGGACGGAATCGTTGTGGCTGAGGAAGCAGAGGAGGTCAATGACATTAATATTTATCGCGCATACGTGGGCGAAGAGTTTGTGGGCGCTGCTGTCGAGACCGCTGAGAACGGTTTCGGTGGCATCTTCAAGGTGATGGTTGGCTTTGACGCCGAGGGTACTATCACCGGTTTCCAGGTGCTCGAGCATCAGGAGACTCCGGGTCTTGGATCAAAGATGCAGGAGTGGTTTGGTGCTGCTACCGGTAAGCAGTCTGTACTGGGCGTGAACCCTGGTAAGGCGAACTTCATCGTATCGAAAGATGGCGGTGATGTGGATGCTATTACCGCAGCTACCATCTCATCACGTGCTTTCCTGCTCGCCCTCACCAAGGCTTACAACGCCTATATGGGTGCTGAACTTGAGGCTACCTCCGCTGCTACTCAACTCGTGGAAGAGGCTGCAGAAGAGGCTATTGTTGAACCAGAAAACGAAGAGGAGGAATAAACTATGGCAAACAAAGCATTATCTACTCTGACTAATGGTATCCTGAAGGAGAACCCAACCCTGGTACTGGTGTTGGGTATGTGTCCTACCTTGGCTACCACTTCCAGCGCATTGAACGGTATGTCCATGGGCTTGGCTACTATGTTTGTACTCATCTGCTCGAACGTCGTTATTTCGTTGCTGAAAAACCTGATTCCGGACAAGGTTCGTATTCCTGCTTTCATCGTCGTTATCGCGTCGTTCGTTACCATCGTTCAGCTCTGTATGCAGGCTTACCTGCCTGCGCTGTACGAGAGCTTGGGACTCTTCATCCCGCTGATTGTGGTAAACTGTATCGTGCTGGGTCGTGCCGAGGCTTTTGCTGCCAAAAACAACGCGGCGTTGTCTGCTCTTGACGGTATCGGTATGGGCTTGGGATTCACCCTCTCGCTTACCGTTCTGGGCGCAATACGTGAGTTGCTGGGAACCGGCAAGATCTTTGACTTTGCTATCTTCCCTGACAGCTATGGTATGCTCGTCTTCGTTTTGGCTCCGGGTGCGTTCATCGCCCTGGCTTTCGTAATGGCATTGGTTAATCATCTTAAGAAGTAATTGAATTATGGTTTTCTTTCTGATATTCGTTAGCGCAATCTTTGTTAACAACATCGTATTGTCGCAGTTCCTTGGCATCTGCCCTTTCTTGGGCGTGTCCAAGAAGATTGACACCGCTCTGGGTATGGGTGCTGCCGTTACTTTCGTTCTCGTGCTGGCTACCATTATCACCTATCTGCTGCAGTTGCTGCTCAACGCCTATGGATTGGGATTCTTGCAGACCATCGTCTTCATTCTCGTCATCGCTGCCCTGGTGCAGATGATTGAGATCATGCTCAAGAAGGTCAGCCCATCGCTCTATCAGGCACTCGGCGTGTTCCTGCCACTTATCACCACCAACTGCTGCATCCTCGGTGTGGCTATCATGGTGGCTAATGGCACCGAGAAACTCCCTGCAGGAGCAGAACCTAACCTTTTGACCGGTACCTGGTTCGCTTTCTGTACCGCTATCGGCTTCGCTTTGGCATTGGTCCTCTTTGCCGGTATCCGCGAGCAACTCGAGATGTCTGATACCCCTAAGGCAATGAAGGGCACTCCTATCGCCCTCCTTACTGCCGGACTTCTGGCTATGGCTTTCATGGGCTTCAGCGGCGTTTGCTAAACCAACTACTTCGTCTGTCGCAACAGCATGTTGTGATAGTGAAAAAAACTCAGGCGACCTTGCGGTTGTCTGAGTTTTTTGCTTCAATTAAACCCTTTCTGTGGCATTTTTTACAAAAAATTTGGACATATCAAAAAAAAACTGTAACTTTGCAGCCGCAAAGTCATCGGATAGGTAGCACATCATCTGGACTTATGCATGCGCACGCATATATTATAAATAAGGTGTATTGAACGTAAGAAGACACACTCTTAAGAAAGGAGACAAGTATGGCAA
>JAKSNQ010000065.1 GCA_024399615.1 Paludibacteraceae bacterium
CAAATGGGTGGATCTGATCAATGGGGTAACATCACCACTGGTACCGAGCTCATCAAGAAAATGACTGGCAACGATGCTTTTGCCCTCACTTGTCCTCTCATCACCAAAGCCGATGGCGGCAAGTTCGGAAAAACCGAAAGCGGAAATGTATGGCTCTCTAAAAAATACACCAGCCCCTACAAGTTCTATCAGTTCTGGCTCAATGTCAGCGACGATGATGCCAAGAAATATATCCGTATCTTCACTGCTCTTGATAAGGACACCATCGAAGCACTTGAAGCTGAACACGATCAGGCTCCTCATTTGCGTGTTCTCCAAAAGAAACTCGCGGAGGAAGTGACGGTCATGGTTCACTCGCGCGAAGACTATGATGCAGCGGTTGCGGCTTCCAACATCCTCTTTGGTAATGCTTCCACCGAGGCATTGCACAACCTTGATGAGGAAACTTTCCTTCAGGTCTTTGAGGGTGTGCCGCAGTTTGAGATCTCCCGTGATGCTATCAATGCTGGTATCGCGCCGCTTGACCTGCTCGCTGTGGACACACAGATTTTCCCATCCAAGGGCGAGGCACGAAAGATGATTCAGGCGAATGGATTCTCTATGAATAAGGAGAAACTCACCGATCCTAACACTCCTATCACTGCTTCTTCTTTGCTCAACGACAAATACCTCCTCTTCCAGAAGGGTAAGAAAAACTACTATTTGGTAGTGGTGAAATAATGTACGATTGTTAAGATTCAAACTCGATAGCGGTCTTCGTGAGGTCTTCATGAGTCCTTCGTGAGTCCTTCGTGAGTCTTTCGTGAGGTCATTTGTTGCGAATTTTAACGATAATAATGTACTATTTTTAAGATTTTCCTTTTTATGGTATGAGACGTACATTTTTCTCAATCATAACAGTTTTATTGGCTGTGAGTACTTTTGCGCAAGTGCCCACCGGTTATCAGACGGAGTACGCAAGTCTTGTAGGCGTATCGGGGGTGAACTTGTTTGATGCTATCTCATCCATTGCTGCTGAGGGTTACACCTCGCATTCTTATCGTGATCTTTGGACTTATTTCTGGACCACCGATGCGGAGAATGGGGTACTGGTGGATCCGTATAGTTCATGCACATGGTCTTCAACAAGGCAGCAATGTGGAAACTATAGCAATGTTTGCGACTGCTACAATCGCGAGCACTCGTTGCCTAAGTCTTGGTTCGGTGGAAGTGACTCAAATGCCCCGGGTACCGACCTCTTTCACCTCATGCCTACCGATGGTAAGGTCAATGGTCAGCGTAGCAACTATGCTTTTGGCGAATGCGCTGCGGGTACTCGTTTGAGTGCACAGGCCAGAGGGAAATTGGGTAATTCGACCTTCTCTGGCTACACGAGTGTTGGCAAAGTTTTCGAACCCGATGACGAATGGAAGGGCGACTTTGCGCGCAACTATTTTGGTATGCTCGTGCGATATGGCAAATCCTACGCCCTCAACCAAGCCGATGGTGGACAGGTGATGTTCTCCAATACCGGAAAGTCCATCACCGCTTCAAATCACTATGGTCTCACCGCCTACTCGGTAGCTCTTCTCATGGCTTGGCATCGCGCTGATGACGTTTCCCTGCGCGAACAGCATCGCAACAACGGAATACAGCAGACCCAGGGCAATCGAAACCCATTCATAGACTGTCCCGTCCTTGCTGAGTATTTCTGGGGAGAAAAAGCCGGTCAGGCGGTTGAACTGCAGGATCTCGTCGATTGTGGATGTGTGTCGGATAGCTATCTGCCTACCTCGGTTGAGAATTTGCACGTTGCACCATTCCCTTCTCTCACTTTCACTGTAGCCAATGGTGCGGTATATATGACTTGTTTGCCTGATGACGCAACGGTTTGGGTATTTACGGCTGATGGACAACTCATCGAGTCAACGCGTTCTTATTCGCCGGAGATGATCATTCCTCTCGAAAAAGGCTTGTACATGATATTGGTGTCTGCACAGGGGCAGAAGCAGAGCGTCAAGCTTATGGTTGATTAACACGATGATAAAAAAGCCTCGCACGTCGCGAGGCTTTTTTTGTGCAAATTTTTCTATGCCCCGCAAATATATTTTGGCAATATCATTAACGAAATTGCGTGCATAGTTCTACAAAAAAAGCTTCGAGCCGAAGCTCAAAGCTTTTGCGGTGCGGACGAGACTCGAACTCGCGACCTCCGGCGTGACAGGCCGATATTCTAACCAACTGAACTACCGCACCATGGGTTGTCCATACTTCCTTTTCGAAAGCGAGTGCAAAATTACTGCTTTTTTTTGACATGACCAAATTTTTGAGCAAAAAAATGCAAAAAAGACTGCATTTTTTCGTTTTTGCCGCTTTTTGAGGGTGAAAATAGAGCAAAAATAGCCAATTTGTCAATTTAGACTGAACAATTAGCCGCGCCGAGAGACTACCGATGATGCTACAACAAACCTCGTCCTTTCCGGTCAAAAAAAACGAAACACCTGCTTTATCTCTGCATTATGCATCGAGAGCAGGTGTTTTGTTACTGTTGTGCTTCCGTTGTGCACCTTGTTGCTTGGTTACACTTCGTTACCCTATTTGTTGTCCGATGACCTGTTTTTATTTTTTCTTGATCCAGGTTTGCGAGCGACCCAAGACGCCCATCTTGTCTATACTGCCGCGCAGTACCAGCTTCTCGCCGTCCATGGTAATCTTGCCGTAGTAGTACTTTCCACTCTCTGGATCGAGAACACGACCGCCTACCAGGGCACCATCTTTTTCTTTGAATCCGCGAACGATTGTCAACCCGACGATTGGCTTATTGGCATCCTCGCCCGTACATGCTACGCACACAGCACCGTCGGCCTTTATCAGCGATTGGATGATTTTGCCATAGTAGAGACCATCTTTTTCTTTGTAAATCTGCACAACTGCTTTCTTCTCATTGGTTTTGTCGTCGATGGTGTACCACTCGCCTACCATTTTGGAGACTTGGGCAAAAGAGCTCATGCTGCAGACGGCGATGAGCATTGATAAGAGAATCTTTTTCATTGTCGTTTTTTTATGGTTGTTCTGATATTTGCTTTTAATTGCAACAAAAACTATGCCATTTTTAGTTAGAACTTTTCCACAGCAACAGGCGTGAGGTGGTTCGACGATAGTCAGCATAGTCGGGACGACGCTGCATCTGTCGTTTCTCCATCATTGGTATAGACACTACGTTGAAGAGAATAATCATGGCTACAAACCCGATGCCATATCTCCAAAGTTCAGGCCGCGCGCTCATCAGCACGATGAATAGACCTGTCCATATGCTGATCTCGCCCAGGTAGTTGGGGTGGCGCGAGTATTTCCATAGGCCATTGCGGCATACTTTCTTCTCCTTGGTGGTGCGAAGAAACGCAGCCATCTGAGTGTCTGCAAAGTGCTCTAACGCAATGCCGAATACGATGATGGCATCGCCTATCAGGCTCCAGGCCGTCAACTCTGTCTCCATGATGGGAAATAGTGGCAGGAAACCGACAAACACAATCAGCGTCGGCATCATGTGAATACCCGTGAAGTTAAGGAACTGCCATAGCGCGGGCCCGTTATTGTCTCTGAACATGCGGTAACGCCAGTCCTCCCAATCCAGACCTGTGGTCGTACGCATCCAGTTCAGCGTCAGACGTATACTCCATACGTTGAAAACCAGCAGCACTATCCAGTGCCAGATGCCGATTGCGTAACCATGGTAGAGGCGATCGGCCACCAACCATAGGCTCAGCAACTGTGGCGTCACAGACCAATAGGGGTCATAGATACTGCTGTTTCTCCATGTTACCGAGCAGGCGAAAATGACAATCGTGGCCACTACGTCCATTACCAGCATTTTCCAAACCAGGTTGTCTATTTGCTCTATTGGGCTGTTTGTTGACCAACAAACAGCACCACCGATGGCAAATGCCACAATGTACATCAACTTGATAACCAGCAGGTCGCGTGTCTTTTGTTTCATACGAATTTATTTTTGCGTTGGGGAACGTTAAGCTTCCTTTGTGGCATGCTGCGTCCCTGTTGTTTGAAGGGGAATGCTTATTTTTTTCTTTGTCCACCCCTGAAATTATTTTGCAAAGGTACAACTTTTATTTCAATTACGAAAGAAAATAGCATAAATAAATAGTTTTTTTGTGCTTATACGCAAAAAATCTATATCCCCCAATTTTATACGCAAAAAACGAGGGCATGCCGTCTCTCAACGCCATGCCCTCGTTCCTGAGCATTCTTTTTTCCTCTATCCACGCGCCATTTCGTAGTGACGCCGCAATAGTTGCTGATCCATTTGATAGCATCCAAATGGGTCATCGCACAAGCTATCCAACGTGGTTAGCAGGTCGCGGGCACTCTCTTCCTCTTCCACTTGTTCCGCTACAAACCAATTCAGGCGATTCATCGTGGCATAGTCGCGCTCCTCCATTGCCATGTTCATCAGGTCGTTGATCATGGCGGTCACTTCCTGTTCATGCATCAGGGTCTCGCGTAGCATCTCTGCTGCATCTTCCCAACGTGTGGGAACCGATGCGATTGACATCAGTTGCACTTCTGCATTTTGTGCGTGCATGTACTCTTGCAGGATGCGCGCATGGTCCAATTCTGCTTGCCATTGCACGAACATCCAGTGACTCAGACCGGGCAGGTTCTTTGTCTGCGCGTTCATTGACATACTCAGGTACAAATAGGCCGACCACAGTTCGGCATTGATTTGCGCATTCAGCGCTTCTTGAATTTTTTTCGATAACATAGCGTTTCTGAGTTTAGAACATCCCTTATGGGACATGTTTTTGTGAACCGAGCCGTCAGGTAACTTACGTTTTATTCTCCTTTCTTAATCTCGTTCTGTCCCTTTCGGCTGATTCACGATGCAAAAGTACACAAAAAAAGCGTCAGCAACACTACGTCGCCAACGCTTTTTTTCTATAGCCCTATCGATTTTGTCAAAACAAAGGGGGCAATAATGGGGGACTCTTACAGACGTTTTTGGTTATGAAGAAACTCCACTACGCGATCCAACATCGATGCGCTGCCTGTTCCCTGACTGGCATAGTGGTTGAAGCAATGTTCCCGAGTTGCCAATGTGTGTAATTCGGATTGCACGCCCATACTGCGCATTTTCTCCCACACTTTCACCGAATTCATGGCAGCCCATCCATCGGCATCACCGTGAACGAACAGCATCGGGCAGGTGCATAAGTCGAAACTGAACTCTGGTACCAGCAGGGCCGCGTCTGAGTTCCCGCCCGTTGTGTTGTGTTGATCGATGCCATCCGTCAGCGCATATGCCGGATAGATGCCTATGCCCCATTGTACGTTGCATGGCAGTTGATCGATACTGTCTGTCGGAAGGTATGACTGGTGAAGCGAAGAAGTCACACCCATCAGGGTCAGATGACCGCCTGCAGAACTGCCCATTAGTCCTATGCTATTAGGGTCCAAGCCGAACGATACCGCTTGACTTTTGACCAAACGAATCGTTCGTTGCAGGTCTTGCCATGCGGTGGTGTGTTTGGATAAACCGAGGGGACGTGGCACGCGATAATGGAGAGTAACCACAGTCATTCCTTCGGCATTCAATTTCCGACGAACGGGGGCTACTTCGAAATCATCGGGCTTGCTGCGGTCATAGGCTCCACCACTGTACACAATCTGGATGCTTTTGGTTTTCAGTTCTTTCGGGAAATGCCACTCAATATAGGGTATGTCTTGGTGCTCCTGAAAATCGGGAGTCTTCCCTTCAGGCCAAACCGCTTGTCTGATTACTCGAGCCCTGGCGCTGTCGCTGTTGTACACCTCCATCACGTCCACCTCACGACTTGTCTCACCCAGAAAACCCAATTGTTGCATGAATTCCACTCCTCGCTCAAAACCCAGCGCTGCATGGCCTACATTGGGGTACAGGTGCAGTTCAGCGGGAACATGCCTCTTTCTCAGTTCTCTATAGATCAGGGTGGAACCATTGGGCGAGTAGCAGTCCAAACCGCCGTGGTGCAGGCTCATCGGACAGGTCTTTTCGTCGAAATGGAACACGTCTGATAACCGCACGTCTGTACCATATCCATCACGTGTGGCCGGAATACCCGCCTCTCCGTCTGTCGTCACATATGCCGGAGCATGTACTATTGCCAGATTGATGTGGCATGGAACACTATCCAGCTTGTCCACCGGATGATAGGCGGATGTCTGACTGTTGGCTGCCAATAGTAGTGCCAGATGAGATCCTGCCGACATGGACACCACGCCAATCTTTTCCGGATCAAAACCTCGTTTCTTGGCTTCGCTGCGCACCATTCTTACTGCGCGCTGCCCATCTTCCCATGCGCTTTGGTAGATGGCCATGCCTACCGGACGGGGAGTGCGATAGACAAAGTTTACGCACTGAACTCCCTCGGCTGTTAGGCGATCTGACCATTGCTCGATATATTTCATGTCGCAGCAGCATTCATAGCTGCCGCCGGAAATCAGTATCATGCAGGTGCCGTTTCTGACCTCATCGGCAGGACGCTCAAACCACTCCAGATAGGCCACTTGATGATCTTTGGACTTGAATTTGCTTCCTTCCGGCTCGTAGGTCATGGCCGCTATCTGATGCTCTTGGTAATCCGGCATCTTCCCTTTCGGCCATATTAACTCACGTTGCCCGCTGCCTGGTTTACCGGCTATGCCACTTAGGCTTATCAGCAGACCGGCTCCTAACAGAGCCATGCTGCGCATTTTTGCCCGAATCTGTTGTGTGTGCATTCTGTTCATTTGTTATTAGGAGTAGATGGTTTTGGATGTGGGGGGTGTTCTCCCATCAGTTGATGCTGAGTAACTCGATTTCAAAAATCAGGGTGGAGTAGGCGGGGATATCTGCGCCGCAGGCGCGATTTCCATATCCTTGTGCCCAGGGGATATACACCTCTATTTTATCGCCCGCGCGCATGTGCGTGAGGCCTATCTGAAAACCCGAAATCAGTTCTCTTACCCGAAAAGCCGCGGGCACACCTCCGGCACGGCTGTCATCAAACACCTTACCGTTGATGAGCCTTCCCGTATAGTGACATGTCACTACCGAGTCAAACCGAGGTTTCTTTGCGTCCGTTCCGGTTTCGGCTTTTGCCAAAAACTTGCCATACACGCCACCGGGCCATTTCTCATACCCGTCTTTTTCTGCCAGCGAAGCCATATAGGCCTCATTTTCTTCACGCCAATTCATTTTTTTCTAAGGGGTGTTCTATTGATTATTTGATGTTCGCGTAGGCAAATTGGTCCAATTGTGAGGCCAACAAACCTACGCGACCTGCTATCAGTTGCCTCCTTTTATAGAAGGTTCGTTTCGTCATATCCAAAAATGTCAGAATCTCCTGATTGTCTAATCCGATAGCCAACAGTTGCAGCACGCAGATGTCCAAATCGGTCAGCTCGGGATAGTTCAAACGCAGGTGATTGGTCTCGTCCGCAAACACGGTCGTCAAATCTGCTGATGCTTTTTGCCACGACGAGTAGTCCTTATTCAATATTTTCTGTTTTACTTCGCCGATGATGAGTTGCTTTTGTGCGGCGATGCGACCTGCTGCTACGTGATTCGCTATCTTGCTGTCCTTCAGTTGGTCTTTTTTTTCGTATAGATATGTACCAATGCAGGCCATACTTAATGAAAAAAACAGGAGCACAAATATTAGTATCAAAAAGAATGTGTAGTCCATCATTGCATCCTTTCTTTCAGTCCGTTGTATAGTTCCTCACCTATCATACCGCTTGTCAATTTGCGCTTGATTCCGGCTACTTCAAACTCAATATTGCATAGTTGTACCCAACCACCTGCGGTCTTGCGGATGGACTGAATCTCGTTTATGGGCACTACCAGTCGGTCGGTCTTTTTCTTGAACCAGGCCCATTCCTCTATGATCAGATTGCTACCCTCTATCGTGTACGTGTTTTTCAGGCAACGATGTATCTGATCTGCCAGTAATGGAGATGTGAGAATGGTCATCATTGTCTCAAAAAAAATGGTCGAAAGAAAAATATGTCGTCCGGATTGAGCCCATTGCATGGTTGCAAATACTAATCCGCCTAATAGTATGTCCATAATCTGTATTCCTACCAACTTCCATACTTTCTCCTTCCCGTTGATCTCCAAGCGCTCGTTCGCGTATGCCCATGCATGCTGATTCTGCACGCGCATGTCAAATAAATTGGGTACTACGTTCAGTACCATCACTAACAGGAATATCTCCAAGACTCCCAATCCGGCAATCCACCACCAGTTATCTGTGTGATATTTATCGATGTACCAAAGGGCAAAGGTGATGATGGCCACTAAGACCAGGTGGCTTCCCATTAGGATAATGTCTCGTTGTTTACTTGTCAGTTTCATGTTGTGTTTCTTTAGGGGTGTGCTGATAATTGTTTTTGTTCGCTTTTTTACGTTCAATGATTGTGTAGATAACAAAATTTCTGTTTTTTTACGTTCAATGATCGTTTGAAAAACGCTGCAAAATTACTGCTTTTTTTGTAACCACGCAAATTGACGTGTGATAAAGCACCCCTATATTTCCTTGCCTTTTGGCCTTATTTTGTGATAAAGGCCCAATATCGCAGTGCGAAAAGACTGCAAAAA
>JAKSNQ010000066.1 GCA_024399615.1 Paludibacteraceae bacterium
CACGATGACACTTCTTCTCAGCCTGCTTCTCTGCGTCGCATTGCAGGCTAAAGAGTATGTTGTGACCTCCCCCAATGGCCATTTGAAGGCCACTGTCAATGACAACCAACGAATCGAGTGGACTATCACACATGATGGAGTGGTCGTATTGGCTCCCTCTGCTGTCAGCATCCGAACAACAACCGGCGAATGGGGCGCGAAAACGCGCATCCGGAAGGCGCGACAACGCACAATCAACGAAACTATAACCGCTGTGGCTTACAAGCGGGCTGTGGTGAATCATCGATGCAACGAACTGACGCTTGACTGCAATGGCGAGTTTGATCTTATCGTGCGCGCATACGACGATGGCTGTGCTTATCGTCTCGTCAGCAAGATAGGCAAACCACTGACTGTTGTTAGCGAGGCGCCCGAATTCGCCTTCTCCGACGACTACAAGGCCTTTATTCCATATGTCAACGACAATCGCGGAGGAGAAAGATACTGCTATAGTTTTGAGTCCTATTATGACGAACAGCCACTCTCGGCGATGTATCACGACTCGATTGCCATCACGCCTCTGGCTGTCTGTCTGCCTAATGGCATGAAGGCTGTGGTCATGGAAACGGCCGTAGAGAACTACCCGGGCATGTTCCTCTATCGCAACAACAGCTCGCCGGCCAATACCCTCCAAAGCGATTTCGCGCCACTTCCACTCGAAACCGTTGTGGGCGGATTCGACCGACTGAACCTCGTGCCCACCAAACGTGCCGATTATATCGCTCAGATTCAGGCTCGGCAGGAGCTTCCTTGGAGGATGGTGCTCGTTACTACGGACGATACGCAGTTGCTCGATACCAACACTCCCTACTGTCTGGCACCTGCATGCCGACTGACTGATACCTCATGGATCAAACCCGGCAAGGTGGCCTGGGATTGGTGGAACGATTGGAACATATCCGGCGTCGATTTCCTCGCTGGCATCAACACTCGCACCTACAAACATTATATCGATTTTGCACAAAAGAATGGCTTGGAATATATTATCGTGGACGAGGGCTGGAGCAGTCAGGAGGACTTGCTCCAATATAGCAACGACCAACTCAATATACCCGAACTTGTGGCCTATGGAAAAGAACGTAATGTGGGCGTGATCTTGTGGAGCTCATGGCGCAATCTTATCCGGGATTTGGAGCGTAACATGAGTCACTATGCTGCGATGGGGGTCAAAGGCTTCAAGATTGATTTCTTCGACCGTGATGACTATGAGGTCATCCACTCTTGCTATCAGATAGCTGCCGTGGCGGCTAAGTATCATTTGCTGGTGGACTACCATGGCCTCAAACCTAATGGCGTGCAGCGCGCTTATCCCAATGTGGTCAATTTCGAGGGAGTCAAGGGACTGGAGAACTGCAAATGGGAACCTCGCAATGCCAATGGACCTGTGCATGATATGCCACGTTACGATGTCTCTATCCCTTACCTGCGCATGCTACCCGGACCGCTCGACTATACACCGGGAGCGATGCTCAATGCTACGCGCGACCATTTCTTTGGTAACAACAGCCATCCGATGAGTCAGGGAACTCGAGTGCATCAGATGGCTATGTACACAATCTTTGAGGCGCCTCTACAGATGCTGGCCGACAGCCCTACACACTATGAGCAAAATCAGGAGTGCACGTCTTTCATCGCTGCCGTACCTACCACTTTCGACGAGACATTACCGTTGGCCGGAGAGATGGGAGAATATGTGGCCATCGCGCGACGCAAGGGCAATACATGGTATGTGGCGGCTATGAACAATTGGAACGCACGAGACATAACCATCGACCTGTCTCGTTTCCTTACTGCCGAGATGATTATGGATTGCTTTGCCGATGGCATCAATGCTTATCGCGAGGCTACCGACTACCAGCACCTCAACCGCAAGGTCGCTCCGTCCGAATCGCTCACCATTCATCTGGCTCCTGCCGGTGGATGGACTGCTATCTTCTCTGATTCGCTTACTCCTCGTGATCAACTCCTCAGCCGCCTCAAAAAGATTCAGGAGAAGGGCTATATGTACGGCCATCAGGACGATCCATTCTATGGGGCTGCGTGGGCATACGGGCGGACGAACGTATGCTCCCTGACCCCAAGCACACCGTAGCTGCCATTCTGCCCGGAGGTGAGGCCTACGACACCTTTTGTTTATGGCTCTCTCGTGTGCGCGATTTCATGTCCTCTTTGCGTGACGGCAAGGGGCAGCCTATCCCATTCATCTTTCGACCTTGGCACGAGTATAACGGATCCTGGTTCTGGTGGGGGGAAAGCAATTGTTCACCCGACGAGTACAAGCAACTTTGGTGCATGACTCAGGATTACCTCAATGCGCAATTGCCCGGACAGATTGTTTGGGCGAATACGCCCAATCTGCGTGAAGAAAATACACTTGCACATTTCTTGGAACGGTGGCCGGGCGACGAGCGAGTGGACTTATTGGGACCAGATGCCTATCAATGGACGGCTGAAGAAGCGCAGGCTGAGCGATTCCGGCGAAACGTGACGCGTGAGCTGTCTTTCATTGCCGACTATGCTGCTCAGCATGGGTTGCTTATCGCTCTTACTGAATGTGGATGCAAGAACGATGTGTATCCTACCTGGTGAACCACGGTGCTGCAACCGGCTGTGGAGAGTTTTCCCATCGTGTATGTGCTCACATGGCGCAACTACGTCACCGAGCACTTCGGCGCACTGCCTGCTTCACTTTCTTCCGAGGATTTCGTCCGTTTCTATCAGCACCCGCGCACGCTTTTTGTTCGAGACCTTCGCTCTGTGCGCTAAGCCCCTATACCTCGCACAGAAAGCAAAGATGTTGCGTAGCACGATATCTCTGGAAACGAAAAAACGCATCAAACTCGGGGAAAATCGACTTCTGGCATCTAAAAAATTGAGATTTATTTGCACATATCAAAGTTTTTCTGTAATTTTGCAGCCTGACGAGTTGCAAAGGCGTGGTTTTGGGATAGTATTTATCTTTCAAAATAGGCCCCACGTGGAGCTCCAACTTCGTTAAGCGGATTCCGAAAAGCTCAAACAGAGTAGGACTAATCATAAAAAATGAAACTGTCAATGGCAATTTTCAATTTGGATGCAAAGCAGTTGGCCACCATTCAGTCTTTTATCGAAAGTGGTCGCCCTGCCAAAGTAGAGAGTTTTAACACTCCAACCGCCTGCACTACCTGTTGGGGTGGTTCGTGTGCAAACGGCATTACCGGCTGATAACGGTACCGATTCATGCATTACTAGATGTAAGAGAGTGGGGGAATTTCCTCCACTCTCTTATCGGAAATCAAATCCATAATCATTTTATGAATAGTACTTATCAGTTGACTTTACTGGTGAACGAACGATGCAATCTGCGCTGTGCGTATTGTAATTGTGACACATCTTCTCATCCGCTGGTGATGTCTGTTAGGCAGGCTGTGGACGAGATTGAGGCTATTTGTCATCGGTATCCTCACCTCGAGATGCTCAGGGTGCTTCTGATGGGCGGAGAACCAATGATGGAATATGAACTGATTCAGCAATTGGTCGCCTATTCCAGATCGATTACGGATATTCTTATTCGGATAAAGGTGGTTACCAATGGTACGCTGGTTGACAAGGACAAACAGGCGTGGTTGGCAGCCAATCGGGATATTCTTCAATTGAGTCTCAGCATCGACGGAAAGAAAGCCACTCATGACAAGAACCGCTGCAACTCGTTCGACCGAATAGATTTGGCTTTTTTTGCGAATACTTATCCGCAGACTGCTGTCAGTTGCACCATCTCCCCAAATACACTGGATTGTTTGGCCGAGAATATTATTTTCCTGCATTCTCGGGGATTTAATGTGAAGGCGGTGCTGGCCGATGGCGTTGTCTGGACCGATGACTCTGATGCCGTCTTGTACGAGCAGTTGTCCCAATTGACAGACTATTATCTAGAGCATGCTGAGCAGTTGCCATTCAATATGCTGAACAATGCGTTATGGCTCCTTAGGGACGACTATGCCGTAGAGCGTTGCCACCCGTTTGTTACCATGCATTGTGTGGATGCCAAAGGAAAAACGTACGCCTGCCATCGTTGCTCGGATTTTTGGAACACCGGCACATGGACTATACCACAGGAACAGTTGTCGCTCGACACGGAGTTGTGCCTGATGGAAAAATGTCGGGAGTGCGTCTATCATAAGTTCTGCAACAGTTGTCCGGCTTCTGTGGCCGCTAATCGACAGAACACAGAGGCGGCAGAGAGTATCTGCCGAAATAATAAGGCGATGTATATTGCCAATGCCGAGATGGCTCTGAAAATGTTTCTGCATAATCCGGAGCACATCTATTTCAAACAGAAGAGCCATAAACAGATACAAGACCTACTTCAAGTGTCGCTGCAACTCACCCGTTCCACCCACTGAACCATCGCACCTATGAGAGACAGTCGAAATGCAAAAAATATTTTTTTTCTCCTGACCCACAAGTGTAATCTGCGTTGCGTCTATTGCTACGAGGCGGATAAAGATGCTGCGGTTAGCACGTTCGATACCATTAGACAGACCTTGATTCGGGAGTTTTCCGATCCATCGTTTACCGCTTTCGATGTGGTCTTTCATGGCGGCGAACCTTTTTTATGTTTTGACCTGATGCGAGACGTTTGTGAGTGGATATGGAGCCACTACGCCGAGTTGGATGTGCGCTGCATGGCTACGACCAATGGCACCATACTGGATGCCACCAGCAAGGAATGGCTCAGACTCAACAGAGACCGATTTATTGTAATCTTAAGTCTGGATGGTGGACGAGAAACGCATAATGCCAATCGCAGTGGCTCATTTGACCGCATCGACTTTTCCTTCATTCGTGACAATTGGCCCCGTCAACGTGTGAAAATGACCATCGGTCCCGGGTCGCTCGAGACGATGTTTGATGACATCATGCAAATCCGACAACTCGGGTTCTGTGTTAATCCAAGTCTCGCGCAAGAGGTGGACTGGGATATGGACTGGGCAATACCCGTATTGGAACGCGAGTTGCTCAAACTGATTCGGTTCTACTTGGATCACCCCGAGGTGAACCCATGCCCGATGATGGCGGTTTCGCCACGACATTTTGCTCATATTACGGAAAAAGTGGAACAGAAAGCTTGTGGCGCAGGCACGCACAATGTTGCCTACGACACCGATGGACATCGCTATCCGTGCCATGCTTTCATCACTCGTTTCGGGAAAAAATATCAGCAGGATGTCATCGAGGGGCTCTTTGACGACCTCTGTACCAAGCGTGGTTGGCAACTGTCACCCGGATGCATTGGCTGTCCAATCAATAACTGGTGTGAACCATGCTATGGGTTCAATTTTGGTAATCGTGATGATATGGGCGCCTTCGACACAAAGCATTGTGCGTTCAATAAACTGATTGTCAAGGCGAATGCCTATTTTTATTCACAGATGTTGATGGATAAAGACCGCTATCCGACGTTGCAGATCAAGACGAACGAAGAACTGCAACTGATTGCGCGAGGAATACTCAATATTCAAATGGCCTTATGAGATATAGTTGATGTTTTTTGGGGCAACTAATACTACTTGGCAAGTAGTGCTTGAATTAAAATAAGAAAGCCTGCGGCGTAACGTAAATGCCCGTAAATTTAGTTCATAAATTATTACGCTGCGGAGTAGTGGTATAGTTCCTTTTTTTACGAATATGACAGGATTGGTACTTGAGGGTGGTGGAATGCGAGGCTTGTATTCTGCCGGTGTGATGGATGTGCTGATGCAGCATGGTTTCCGTCCGGACGTAATTTGTGGCACCTCGGCAGGTGTCACCTTTGGTGTCAACTATCCATCCCATCAGCCCGGTCGCGTGTTGCGATATAACCTGAAATATGCTGGTGATAAGCGCTATATTAGTGTTGATTCGCTCCTTCGAACCGGCGATATATGCAATGTCGACTTCTGCTATCGGCAGCTGCCTGATGAATTGGATCTTTTTGATTATGAGACCTATCTCCATAGTGGCATCCGCCTTTTTGCTACGCTGACTAACGTTCGTACCGGCAAAGCCGAATATGTCGAGGTGAAAGATTGTCGGACACAAATGGATGTTGTGCGTGCCACGGCCTCTCTGCCTTTCTTGAGCCGGTTGGTGCGATATCATGATGAGGACTATCTGGATGGTGGCATTGTGGATAATATTCCTCTGGACAAGTGTCTGGAGGAGGGTTGTGACAAAGTGCTTGTGGTGCTGACGCGACCCAGAGGTGAGTTCGCAAATGACCATCTCAATCTCTTGGCGCGACTCTTTTATCATCGATATCCGGCCCTACGAAGCGCCCTTCGCGTCCGCAATCATAATTATCGTCTTCGTGTCGAGCAAATCGAGCGCTTGGAAGCCGAGGGAAGAATCACCGTTCTGCGCCCTTCTTCCTCAATGAAAATAGCACGACTGGAGCATGACCCCAGCAAACTCCGTGCCCTCTACGAACTTGGCGTCCGTGATGCGCAAGCATACTATCTGACGGGCAGAGCCCTAAGTATTTGATTTGATAATTAACAAGAGTTAATTGCCTACTTGAAAGTAACACCTTTGCACCCTTCAAATGATATGAGTTGGATTCAATACCTGCAGAACCGGTGGCATGCCTTCCGTACCTGGCAGATTGGCGAGTGTACCGTTGCAGCCGGAACCGGTGACAAACAACTGGGTAAGGCTTTTTTTCGTGGCTCAATCGATTCGGCATTGCCGTTCTTCAGCGGAGAAACCATGAACACGCTCCTGCAGTTGGTTTTTCGTCCTGGCTATATGATACGCGAGTTCCTTCGTGGGAAAGACAATCATATACTTAATCCCATGACGGCGCTTGTCGTCTTCTTCGCCATGCAGGTGGTGTTGTCTTCTATGATAGTGCCCGATGGTTTTAGGCTGGAGGAGAACGTATACCAGACGGTATTGGAGAAGATGAACGAAAGCGAATTTCGCTTGGAGCATGCTTGGAACGAACTGTTCGCAATCCAGATTGTACAAGAGTTGTTTCAGATATATCGTGTCACGCATCTGGATTTGTTCCCCGCTGATGTACATACCCATTCGCAGCAGTTTCTGGCTGGACTCGAAGGCTGGTTGCGTGCGCAAGGAGTCTTCACTTTCATGTGGCAGATGATGCTGGTTACGTGCAGTCTTTGGCTGGTTGGTCGTCGTCGCTATCGCCTTACCTTCTCTGCCAGTGCATGTATCGCCGCCTATTGGGTTTGTCAATATTGCTTTTACAATGCGTTGGTGTTGCTGTTTTCTTTTGGACGATGTCTGACTATACCTTTCTGGCTGGCATTGCTTCTTCTTTACGTGAATATTTTCCAGCTTCTTGGTATCGGCCACAAGAGGGCGCTTCGCTACCTCGCGCTTCTGGTGCTGGTGATGTTGCTGCTCTTTTTCCTGTTCGTTTTGCTGTTTGCCGCACTTATCTCGTTCTATGCATATGGACACATGCTGTAGCACAAAAACTACCTCTCGAAAGAATCCGCAACCGACTGAAAAAGCAATAGCAAAAATTGTAAAATTGTAAATAGTCCAATTGTCAATTCCAACGCATGTTAATTGT
>JAKSNQ010000067.1 GCA_024399615.1 Paludibacteraceae bacterium
AAATACGCTGAAAACGTTGTAAAATGAAGAAAAATCCAAAATTAGTACTGTTGCGATAAATTTAATGCGAAATTTATCGCAACAGTACTAAATGAGTATGTATATGAAACATTGTTTTTTATTTTCCGCCTTTTTGCTTTGCCTCTCGCTGATAGCATGCCGGTCCTGACACATCGCATGACCCATTAGTAACTGAGCAGGTAGATGAACTTGTGCCTCGCGTTTCTTTGGATGACGATGTCAAAAAGAGTCTGGATTCATTATTTGTTAAGAGGGGTCAACCATGGCGAGCCGTTAAAACACGTCGTAAGGTTATCGTTATCAAAAGTGCAGAAGAACTGCAGGCAATCTGTCCAGCAAATACAGCTATAGATTTTAGTCGGTATTGCATTTTGTTTGCCTGGGTTGAAGCGCCTATGACTAATGATGCTATAGCATCATCCCATCTGTACTCCTGCAAACATGAGTACGCGTATCGGTTCCGTGTTACCGTCTTGTCTGAGGAGATGGGCCCTACGGCGGCATGAACGCCACAGAGAATCAGTCGATATGCCGGAAGATGCGGTCGAAGAGCGTGACATCGAGTTTTCCCACTTCGCCCTCGATAACCGCCTGCGCATGCCCATTGAAGGCGTTGAACCATGCCTTCTGACCATAACCATTGAGCGGCGTGACCTGATGGCACGCAGGGTCTCCATTGCCGACTCCCAAGATACGTCCGGAGCCGGTGATGCTGACCTCCAGTTCGTTGCATGCCGTCGCCGCGAAGTGGTTGTTCTTGTCGAGCAGTGTCAGGTCCACCACGGTGATGTTGTCGTAGGTATGGCGTTCGATAACGACGTTCTTGGCCGGCCCGGCGGTATAGACGGTCTCGGTCATAGCCACTCTGCCCTTCTTGTATCCGACGGCCTCAACATGCCCGGGTCGATAGGTTGTGCGCCAACTGAGGTGTCCATTCTCAGGCATTCGTTTCTTGCCGAGCGAGCGCCCATTGACCTTGAGTTCGACGTAATCCATATTGCTATACACCCACACATCGACCGTTTCTCCTTCGTGCCCCTCGAGGTTCCAGTGTGGCAGGATATGCAGTGTTGGTTTGTCGGTCCACCATGCCTGCAGATAGTATGCCTCATCCTTCATGAAGCCGCAGTTGTCAAGCAGTCCGAACTCGGAGCTGACAGCAGGATAGACCATAGGATTGGGTTCCCCGGCATAGTCAAAACCGGTCCAATAGAAGAGTCCTCCCAGCCATGGTCGCTCAACATAAAACTTCCACCCGCGCTCAATGACATTGCCCACTTGTCCAAGTTCGTCGACATAGGTCGTATCCGTACGATTGATAGCGGCCATGTGCCCATAGTAAGGGTTGGTATAATAGACACCCCGTGTGCCGCATCCGGTCGTTTCCTCACTGCCATAGGCACACCGTCCGGGGAACCGTTTGCGTTCCCCGTCAATGTCGTTTTGCATCATATAATTGTATCCGGCCACATCCACTCCGCGTATGATATTCGGTCCACTACTGGTAGCCACCGTCACAGGTCGGCTGTCGTCCAACTGATGGACATAGTCGGTCATGGCCCGCGCCACCCTTTCGCCCAAATCATTCCACTCGAGTCCCCACTCTTCGTTACCAATGCTCCACAGAATAATACTCTTATGCCGTTTGTCGTAAGCGATCATATTCTGCAAATAGTCTTTGGAATTTTTGCCCAATCCCATGAGTCTGTTCTCCTCAATGACGTATAGTCCCAAACTGTCGCAGAGGTCGAGGAAATCGGACGACATCATGTTATGGCTACATCTGATGGCATTTACTCCGATGTCGATCAGTTTGCGCAGTCGGTACTCAAGCAGCCCACGAGGCACAGCAGACCCAACTCCCACATGGTCGGCATGCAAGTTCACCCCACGCAACATCTGCTTCTTTCCGTCCACCATGAATCCCTGTTCAGGTGACCAAGAATAGTGCTTGCGAGCATAGTCAGCGCCTCGGTTAGCACAAATGGGATCGAATGGTTGCTGTGTGCCGACGAAGAGCATTACAGGGCGATTGATACCTGCCCCCTCGTAGAACCAACCTTCCTCAAGCGTAGCATCAACTCGCACGCAAATGACATTGTTGTCACCCAAAGTAAGGTAAGGCGTAATATCGTAGAGTTGTCGCATATATCCACTCTCCTGCCCTCCCAAATAGAAGCCGTTTACCCACACTCGTGCATCGCGAAAGATACCATCGAAATAAAGCCATGCAGGTCCAGCGAACATGGCACTATCAACCATCAACGAACGTCGATACCAACCCACTGAATTGTCAGGATACTTCCAACCAATCTGTCGGTATCCATGACTATGACTGGCCATCTCCTCCACCCCAAGCGTTTGTGCCCAATCGTGTGGAACCAATACATCATGCCAAGCCGAATCATTGAACTGAAGCGAATAAGGTCCCTCGTTGTGAATGCTGGCCGCCTTGGTCTGATAATTAAAATATTCGGTACCACATCCAAAATCGCGCATTGGGTTCTGCGCATGACCAAAAGCAAATCGCCAACCATCGTTAAGCACTAGCGTTTCTGCACTCAAACGAGTTGCACTCAACGACATAGCCATCATCAAGAGGGGAAAAAAAATACGTGTTTTCATAATGAGCACAAAGATACAGAAAATTTCGCACATAACCACTATCTTCGGTAAAAAAATATAAAAAAAAGCATCGTTTGGCTAAAAAAAATGCACAATACAATCAAAAACAGCAAAAATACGCACACTGATGCCTATAAATTAGGTTATTTGAAAAAAAAGTAGTAACTTTGCAAAGTCATAAATTCGGATAGTAGGCTTCGGCCGTAAAAAAGCGCAGTCCAACATAACCCTCCAACAAAACTCAATCAAAAAAAGCAAATATCAGACCCCCATGAAAGAGATAACACTCAGCACCAAGGCAACGCTCTATCAGGAGAACGAATTGCCCGCAGAATATCAACAATTGGTACAAGAGGCCAAGCACCAAACGAATCATTCCTATAGTCCCTATTCCCATTTCCAGGTAGGCGCAGCCGCCTTACTAGAGGATGGAACCATAGTAAAAGGTTCGAACCAAGAAAACGCGGCTTACCCAAGCGGCCTTTGTGCAGAGCGTACCACTCTCTTTTATGCCAATTCAACCTACCCTCATTTGGCGGTGAAAGCCATCGCGATAGCGTGCTACACGGATGGTGCTTTCACTCCCCAGCCAGGTTCGCCATGCGGGGCATGTCGACAAGTGATGATCGAGTTTGAGCATTTGCACAAACAGAAAATGGCAGTTATCCTATACGGCGCAGAGCACAGCGTTGTGTTTGAGTCGGCCGCAGACCTGCTGCCCATGTGTTTCTTTGCGGAATCGCTACATGGAGGGAGCGAGCTGATCTGACAAAAACATGCGAATAATCAAGAAAATAGACTGGTATCTAATCAAGACCTTCACAGGTTTGTTTCTGATGACCTTTTTCATCTGCGTCTTCATATTGTTGATGCAGTTTGTTTGGATGCATGTCAAGGACCTAGTTGGTAAAGGTGTCGAGGTCAGCGTACTGCTGGAATTTTTCTGGTACGCAATTATGTCGGTGGTCCCATTAGCGCTACCTTTGGCTATTTTGTTGGCTTCGCTGATGACCTTTGGTAACTTAGGCGAGAAATTTGAACTCACGGCCATGAAATCGGCCGGCATATCGCTCTTTCGCATCATGCGTCCACTAGCCTTTGCCGGTGCATTGATATCAGTAGGTGCCTTCTTTTTCTCAAACAACGTGCTCCCCATTTCACAGGTAAAACTATGGGCACTCATCTTCTCACTACGACAAAAATCGCCGGAGATGGAGATTCCGGAAGGTGAGTTTTATGATGGCATCCCAGGCTACAACATCTATATCCGCGACAAGAACCATCAAACAGGCATGCTCTACGACATGATGATTTACGACTACTCGGAAGGTTTCAACGATGCGAAAGTGATGGTTGCCGACTCGGGTAAATTTTATTTCACAGCCGATCAGAAATACCTGATTCTCAGCATGTTCAGTGGCGAGAGTTTTGAGAACCTGGAGCAGGAACAGTCACAAGGTCAAAAACGAGATCGCATCCCCTACCGTCGCGAAACATTCGGTCAAAAGAACATACTAATCGACTTCAGTACCGAATTTAATCGCTATGACGAGTCAATCCTTAACGACCAGCACGTATCAAAAAACGTGACCGAACTGATGCACTCTATTGATTCGGTCAATCAGCTGGTAGCCGAGCGAGCACATGAGCAAGGATTTCAAATCGTACAACATCGCTACTTCGGTCGCGAACGCTTCACGGCATTTCAGGTTCCGCCCGCCACAGAAGAGATGCATCAATACCGCCTATTTGAAGTATATGAGAACATGTCTCGATCAGAGAAAGAGCGTGTATATCGCACAGCCATCGAGAAAGCGCAGTCTCAGCAAGACCAAGTAGAGTACAACGCCATCACCTTAGATGAATACGCGCACTATGTACGGAAACATGAAGTAGAACTACACCGCAAGTTCACACTCGCCTTTGCATGCCTCATATTCTTCTTCATCGGCGCACCATTGGGTGCTATCACCAAAAAAGGCGGTTTGGGTGCACCAGTTGTTATCAGCGTAGTAATGTTCATCATTTATTACATCATCGACAACATCGGTTATAAAATGGCCCGCGAGGCACTTTGGCCTGCATGGCAAGGCATGTGGCTCAGTTCGGCCGTACTGCTGCCAATCGGCATCTTCCTTACGTACAAAGCAGCCACAGACTCGGCACTATTCAACCCCGACGCATGGCAAAAAATAGCACGACAACAATTTGCCAAGATAAAAAAAATACTACGTAGATCACGTTTGGCACGCTATTTGATAAAAAAGATTAAGGCAATACCTCTGCCCAAGATGGTATTACCAACAAAGATAAAACAACTACTCAACACAAAAAAACAAAGCTTATGAAGACACGTCTCACCCTTTTATTTGCCAGTCTCATAATGGTGGCATTCGTATGGTCTGCACGTGCAGACGAGACCATCACCGTTCGTGCAAATGATTCAGAAATTTCGGCACAACTCGACCTGAAGGCCGTAGCCACCATTTTTGGTGAAGCCAAAGATTTGGAAGCATTTGAACAAGCTCTCAATACCGAAGAAAATCATATCTCGAACCTTGACCTCAATGGTGATGGTGCAGTCGATTATTTACGCGTAGTAGAGGCAGTGGATAGCAAGAACAGCAACCAACACCTGGTCTTGATTCAAGCTGTGCTGGCCAAGGATATCTTTCAGGACGTAGCATCGATTTACGTTGAACGCGATGAAAATAACAACGAGGTGGCCGTACAGGTAGTAGGTGATGTATACATCTATGGTGAGAACTACGTAGTAGAGCCCACCTACCTTTATCGCCCAATCATCTACGACTGGTTCTGGAGTCCATATTGGACCTGCTATTATTCACCATGGTATTGGGACTATTGGCCACACTGGTATCACCACTATACCTGCTGGGCTATACATGACTATTGGAGCCATGTACATGCGTTCCATCATCACCACCACTATTGCTCATTCCGCTATGCGCCCGAGCCACGTGCCGGCTATCGTAACATCAATAACCAGATTAGTCCACAGCGTCGCAATGACTATGCTCGTCAGAATCCAGAGCGCGCTTTTGCATCTCGCAATGCATCGCGTACGACCACCTCAGGCAGCCGCGTCAGCAATGCTCGTGACCTACAAGTCGGTTCTCGCCAATCAGCCTCACGCGCAGTACAAGGCAACAACTCCACCCGCTCGGCCTCAGTCGATCGCACCTATGGTAGCCGTGTAGGGACCAGCAACACTCGCGTAGTTTCAACAGCCAGTTCATCACGCAGCGAAGCCAACAGTGGTTCACGTACCAGCAACGCTACCACTTCTCGCAACGAGTTGAGCCGCGGCAATGCGACGAGCAGTTCACGCAATAGTGCAACAGTGACTCGCAGTACGGGCAATACGACTACAGCTCGTACCAGTACGGCAGCAACAGCAACACGCAGTTCGGGCAGTGCTACGCGTAGCACCAGTACTACCACCGCCAGCACCACTCGCAGTAGCGCAACGCGCACTACGACAACTCAGTCGGTGTCACGTCCAAGCAGTAGTTCCAGCAGCGTATCACGCAGCACCAGCAGCCAATCTGTATCACG
>JAKSNQ010000068.1 GCA_024399615.1 Paludibacteraceae bacterium
CTAAGTAGTATTTTGTAGTTTTTGCATAAGTTGAATGCGATAATTGACCATTGCTGCAACTATTCGACTATTGGATTTGTGCTTTTCTTGTATTTTTGTTTGCTTTTTTTATGTGTTTGTTTGCATAGTTCATTTTTTTTTCGTATCTTTGCAATCACTTTTTATAATCTCTCTTTTAACATGAAAAAGAATTCTTTTTGGTTGGCATTTTTTTTACTGCTTTCTGTAGAAGTTTTTGCGCAACCATTTCCTCACTACGTACCTGTAAATCCAAATGCTACTCCTGAGGCAGCTATGCTATTGGAGCGTCTTTATACGGCCGTTGATCAAGGCAAAATTCTGTCCGGCTTGCATCATAACAAGCTTTCTATGCCGCAATATCGCGATGATCTCAAGCGTATTGAAGAGGCCGCTCCTGGTGCTGTCCCTGTAGTGTGGGGTGGGGATCTCGCTTGGAATGCTGATAAAGTGGTGGAACTCGCTAAGCAACACTACGCAGAAGGATACGTTATTGCGCTTACTTGGCATTGTGCGCGTCCTTACGACATGGGTACGGTTGACTTCAAGGTGCAGACTCAGGGGAAGATGACCGACCGCCAATGGTGCGAGATGCTTGATGAAGGCACGTCTATGCGTCGCATGTGGGAGAGACAAGTGGATGAGATGGCGCACTATCTCAAGCAATTGCAAGATGCCAGAGTTCCTGTTCTGTGGCGACCTTACCACGAAATGAATGGTGATTGGTTCTGGTGGGGTAACCATCGTGGTGATGCGTATGGCTTCAATAAACTATGGACAATTCTCTATGATCGTTTGACAAACTATCATCATCTTAATAATCTCATCTGGGTGTGGAATCCCAATAATCCACGTAAACATCCACATGACCCTCTAATGGCATATGAGAATTTCTATCCTGGTAGTGAATACGTTGACGTATTGGCCGCTGATGTTTATCACAACGAGTGGTTTGATGATACACATGATCAACTCCTCACTCTTGGCAACGAAAAATTGATTGCGCTTGGTGAAGTAGGGGCTCTTCCTTCTGTACAACAACTCTCAGCCTATCGTCGTTATGCCTGGTTCATGCTGTGGACTGATTTTACCGAAAAGAAATATAATACGGCAGAGCGATTAAATGAAATTTTTGCTGCTGATTATGTTCAGAATATGCCTTTCGTTACCAATTGGCCTGCAGGCACTACCATTGCTCCTATTGGGCATCAAATTTCACCTGCAGATCAGCGTATTCAATACATTGGTCGTGTCAGTTTGTCCAATCCAACTGCTCCGTTGTTTACTTTCCCAGGCGTTCAGATTCGTGCACGATTTGGTGGTACTAGCCTTAAGATGATGGCAAAACCGATGAGTGGTTATTTTATGGCTAGCATTGATGGATGCAAGGCTTTCAAAGTGGGGTTCAATTCGCCTAACGATTCTATCGTCTCGCTCGCTGCGGGCCTCACAAACGGACAACACGAGGTGCAAATCATGTATGTAACCGAGGGATATGACCGTCGTGCTGAGTTTTGGGGATTCATTCTCGATGACAAAGCTGACTTGCTCCAACCGGCACCTCTTCCTTCACGTAAGATTGAGTTTATTGGTAACAGTATCACTTGTGGCTATGGTGTTGAAAGCATGGTTTGTTCCGATCCGTTTTCTGATGAGACCTGCAATCATTACCTCACTTATGCTGCCGAGACGGCACGCCGACTCGATGCTTTACATGTCGTAGTGGCTCGTAGTGGCATTGGTGTTTACCGCAACTACGATGGACCACATGAGGGTGATCGTATCAATATGAACACCGAGTACTTGCATACCTTACTTTACGATTCAACTCAGGTTTGGGACTTCAATCGATTCACCCCCGATGTAGTATGTATCAATCTTGGAACCAACGATACCAGTACCAGTGGTGCGGAACCTTTTCTGCTTAAAAAGGGCTATAAAGATCTTCTCGCTAAGGTTCGCAATGCTTATCCCAATGCCAAAATAGTTTTTCTCTGCGGTTGTATGATGCATGGTGATGCGCTCCAGTTGGCAACCAATACTATGAATCAGGTTGTGGCCGAAGCAAATCAGGTAGGCGACAAGCAGGTCTATCGTTTTGATTTTACTCCACAAAATGGAAGTCTAGGTTATGGTGCTAGTTGGCATCCCAGCATGTGGCAACAGCAGAAAATGGCCGATGAACTGACTCCATTCCTTCAGCAACTTATGAGTTGGTAACTTCTCTTTTGCTTCTGTCAATGTCTGTCTTTTATAAAAAGGCATCTCATAGACAAGTTTTTTTGAATAATAAAAGCAATACAATGAATAAATTTCTCTCTTTTTCATGTCTCGCGTTGGCATCAACTTTTGCATGGGCTGGCGCTGTTTCACCTACTCCTGGTGGAGTTGTTGTTCATTTGGATCAGGTATCCGAAGGTAATCCTCAGCTTGTTCGCCTTGAAGTGATGTCGCCTCGGGTTATCCATGTTTCTGCTACACCAGAAGCGCAGTTTGCCGATCCACAGTCACTTATTGTTATTCCTCGTCGGAATCCCATTCCTTTCACTACTACTGAAGCCGATGGTAAAGTGGTCTTACAGACACCAGAATTGACGGCCACAGTTAATACGGCAACAGGAGAAGTCACCTTCGCGGACCTTGAAGGCAAACTTCTCCTCGAAGAGAAAAAGGGAGGAGGTGTACATTTTTCACCATATTCTTGCACTCAAACTCACCCCAACAATCAAGCTGAGACCTATAATGGGTGGTCCTATACTTTGGTCTTTGAGTCTCCTGCTGACGAGGCTCTTTTTGGATTAGGACAGCATCAGGCCGACGAATGGAATCGTAAAGGAACCAATGAACACTTGTATCAGTATAATACCAAAGTCAGCGTTCCTTTCCTTGTATCTAATCGTAAGTATGGCATTCTGCTGGATAGTTATTCGCTCTGCCGTTTTGGCAATCCTGATGACTACCATCAGCTTGGTGATGTCTTCACGCTTGTTGATAAAACTGGTGAAGCAGGAGCGCTTACCGGCGAATACATCATTCCTGGTGAACAATCTCTTGTTCGTCGTGAGGATTCTATCAACTTTGCTGATATCTTCTCTGGTAAGAACCTCCCCAAAATGCGTCTCAGTAAGGCTAATGTTGTGTACGAAGGTACTATCATTCCTAAGCAATCTGGTCAGTTTATGTTTGAGCACTATTACTCTGGTTATCAGCGAATCTTTATTGACGGAAAGTCTGTTTATACCGAAGATCTCACTGCTGCGGGAACAACTGACCAGACTATCTGGAGAACTGCTTGGAATCCCAATGCGCGTAAATTTAATATTGACATGGAGGCAGGTAAACCATATCATCTGCGTATAGAGTGGACACCTGATGGTGATGAGGCTTATTGTGCACTTCGTGCCTATGCTCCTCGTTCTATTGAAGATCAAAACCGCATCAGTTTCTTTAGCGAAATGAATCGCCAACTCGATTACTACTTTGTTGCAGGTCAGTCATACGACGATGTCATCGCTGGTTACCGTTTGCTTACCGGTAAAGCGCCAATTATGCCTGAATGGTTGTTGGGCTATTGGCAGAGCCGCGAACGTTACAAGACGCAAGACGAGATTGTCGATGCGCTTGCTGGATTCCGTAGCCGCCATCTCCCTATCGACAATATTGTTATGGACTGGAATTATTGGACACCCGACTCATGGGGCGCTTTTACTTTCGACCCTACACGTTTTTCTTCACCTGAAAAGATGTGTTCCGACATACATGACATGAATGCACGAATCATGATTTCTTGTTGGCCTAAGTACTATCTCACTGTTGATAACTACAAGGAACTCAACGATTTGGGTATGACCTACCGCCAGTCTGTTGCTGATAGTCTCTATGACTGGTTGGGCTATAAATATGCCTTCTACGATGCCTATGACCCCGCTGCGCGCAAGATTTTTTGGCGTCAACTTTATGAGAAACTTGGTACCATAGGTATTGACTCATGGTGGATGGATGCCAGCGAGCCTAATGTTCGAGATTGTACTCCAATGGAATACCGTAAACAGCTGTGTGGACCTACTTTCTATGGCTCGTCAGCCGAGTATTTCAATGCTTATTCCATTGTCAATGCCGAAGCTATCTATGATGGTCAGCGTGGTTACGAGACCACGATGCAGTATCGCAATATTGATAGTAAGGATGGGCATGCGCTTGCTGCTGCTTCTATTTGGAATCAGAATGGATACAATAATGTCTTCTCGCCCGACAACAACCGTGTTTTCCTGCTTACCCGCAATGGTTTTCCTTCACAACAACGTTATTCTACCGCCACTTGGTCCGGTGATATTGGTACTCGTTGGGAGGATATGAAGGCGCAGATTACTGCTGGTTTGCAATTCTCTATTTCTGGTATTCCATATTGGAGTCAGGATATCGGTGGTTTCTCTGTTGAGAATCGCTATGCTGCCGCACAGTCTCACTTTGATGCTACGGGTGAAGAAACACCAGACCTTGTCGAATGGCGTGAGCTCAATGCTCGTTGGCACGAATGGGGTATGTTTGCGCCTATCTACCGATCACATGGACAGTTCCCTTTCCGTGAACCATGGAATATTGCACCTGAGGGACATCCTGCATATCAGGCAATCGCTGCTTGTTTGCGACTGCGCTACCGACTCATGCCGTATATCTATTCGCTTGCAGCACGTGTCACTTTCGATGATTACACCATGCTTCGTCCTCTGTTTATGGATTACGATGAGAATGAGGCATTGTCTCAACCATATCAGTTTACGTTTGGCCCATCTTTGATGGTTTGCCCTGTGTTTGAATACAAGGCACGTCAGCGTGAGGTCTATTTCCCAGCTGGTAAGACGTGGTACGACCTTTACACGGGGCGCATTGCTTCACGTGGTGGGGAGAAGCATATGGTGGATGCTCCTTACGATCATGTACCTGTTTACGTACCTTCTGGTGCTATCATTCCTGTGGGTCCTGAGATTGAGTACACTCGTCAGCAGGCACCTCAGACGATTCATCTCTATGTCTATGCGGGAACCGATGGTGACTTCACGCTCTACGAAGACGAGGGTACCAACTATGGCTACGAAGCAGGTCGTTATGCTCGAATCCGTTTTACCTATGATGATGCTCGCCGTACGCTTACTATTCATCCACGCGAAGGTGAGTTCCCTGGCATGTTGAACGAGCGTACTTTCGTTGTGTCACTTATTTCTGATAAGACAACTGCTGTGTTCACCGAGGCTAATCAGCAAATCAAGGTTGGTGAAAAGTCACTCAAGACTGCTAAAACTGTTACGGCTCGTTATGATGGCAGTGCAATTACACTCAAATTGAAGTAAACTTTTAATTCATTGTAGTATGAACAATGTAATACAGCGCACCTTGTCTGGCTCTGTTTTTATCGTAGTGATTATTGCTACGATTCTGTTGAGCAGAGTAGCCACCGAATGTTTTTTTCTGGTTATTACGGCTTTGTTGGTAAATGAGTTTCATTTGCTAATGAAAAGCAATAAGTTCGAGCGTTGGGCTTCCGTTATTTTGACAATGGTGTTCTATTTGCGCAGCTTACCAGATGTGTTTGGTTTGTCATCCGTTTTCATGCATGTGCTTTTCGGCGTACTACTGATTTTTATGCTTATTTCCTTGCTCTTCGTTCATACCGAAAATCCTATACATACTTGGGGACGTGTTGTTTGTTCTATTTTCACCTTTGGTTATCCTATGTCTATGGTCAACGACCTTTTGGCTTTGGGTGAGTGGAGTGTGCAACGTTATATTCTATTGGCTGTATTTGTCTGTCTATGGGCAAACGATACTGGAGCCTTTTGTGTGGGTTCGCTCTTTGGAAAACACAAAATGGCTCCACGTATCAGTCCGGGGAAAACCTGGGAAGGTCTCGTCGGTGGGTTTATCTTTTCACTCGTTGCTGGTGGATTATTTGCATATTTCGAACCTACATACACATTGGTTGAGTGGCTTAGTGTTGCCTTGTTCATCACGATTTTTGGTACGTTTGGTGATTTG
>JAKSNQ010000069.1 GCA_024399615.1 Paludibacteraceae bacterium
CGTGTCATGCATATCATCTAACTCGATCATCCACATGGTGTCATCGTATCCACCGGTGGACAGATTCCAAACAATCTTGCGCTGAAGTTGGATGCGCAGCGTGTGCCTATCCTCGGTACGACCGCTCAGTCTATCGACAACGCCGAAGACCGTGATAAATTCTCCGCCATGCTGGATCGCATCGGCGTTGATCAGCCGGAGTGGCGTGCACTTTCTTCGATGGACGATATTCACGCATTCGTACAGAAGGTCGGATATCCTGTTCTGGTTCGTCCGTCATACGTGCTTTCAGGTGCGGCCATGAACGTATGTTCCAACGAAGAGGAACTGACTCGATTCCTGGCCCTCGCTGCCAATGTCAGCAAGAAGCATCCTGTCGTGGTCAGCAAGTTCATGCTGAACACCAAGGAGGTTGAGATGGATGCCGTGGCACGCAATGGCGAGATTATCGCATACGCAATCTCAGAGCATGTCGAGTATGCCGGTGTTCACTCAGGTGATGCCACCATTATGTTCCCGGCTCAGAAATTGTATGTTGAGACCGTTCGTCGTATCAAGAAGATTTCCGGACAGATTGCCCGAGAGCTCAATATCTCCGGTCCGTTCAATATCCAATACCTCGCTCGCGAAAACGAAATAAAGGTCATCGAGTGTAACCTTCGCGCCTCTCGCTCGTTCCCATTTGTCAGCAAGGTGCTCAAGATTAACCTCATTGACATCGCTACACGCATCATGTTGGGCCTGCCTGTCGAGAAACCACGCAAGTCGTTCTTTGATTTCGACTATGTGGGCGTCAAGGCATCACAATTCTCGTTCAATCGCCTCCAGGGTACCGATCCTGTATTGGGCGTGGACATGGCTTCTACCGGTGAAGTAGGCTGTCTGGGCGAAGATGCCAATGCGGCGCTGCTGAAGGCTATGCTCTCGGTGGGGCAGCGTGTTCCGGAAAAGAGTGTACTCATCTCGGCCGGTGATCCAAAGCATAAGAACATGCTCCTGGAGCCTGCGCGACTTCTGGCAAGCCGTGGCTACGAACTCTTTGCCACAAAGGGAACTGCCGCTTTCTTTGACCAGTATCATATCCCTTGCACACGCGTCTTCCTCCCCAACGAAGCCGAGGACGAAAAACCGGGTGTTGATACCGCTACCTTGCCGATGGCCCTTGATATGCTGCACAGCAAAGCCATCGAACTCGTCATCTCCATTCCTAAGGAAATTGACTTGGAGGGGGTCAACAATGGTTACAAAGTACGCCGTGCGGCTATCGACCTGAACATACCGGTCATCTCCAATCCTCGTCTTGCCGGTGCATTTGTTAAGGCCTTTATGGCCATGGCTCCTGCTGCCACAACCTCGCTTGAGACGGCTCAGCAGGCATTGGATGCACTCGATATCAACGCATGGGACGAGTATTGATTACTACAAAAATGTTGTGATTTATCTGATTACGTTTTGTTATATACTATAATATGAAAGCATTAACTGCAACCAGCTTTGCTTTTCCTGGTCAGAAAAGCGTGTACAACGGCAAGGTCCGTGACGTTTATTTCCTCGACGACGACCGTCTGCTCATGGTCGCTACCGATCGTATCTCTGCCTTTGATGTCATCCTTCCGGAGGGTATCCCATTCAAGGGACAGATTCTCAACAACATCGCGGCTAAGTTTCTCCGTGAAACCGAGGACATCGTGCCCAATTGGCTCGTCGCTACCCCTGATCCGATGGTCTCTGTGGGCCGTCTTTGCCAGGGCTATCCTATCGAGATGATTGTTCGCGGTTACCTGTGCGGTAGCGCATGGCGTGCCTACAAGTCGGGCGTGCGTGAAATCTGCGGTGTGAAATTGCCGGAAGGCATGCGCGAGAACGAGAAGTTCCCTACGCCTATCATCACCCCTACCACCAAAGCGGAGATTGGTACACACGACGAGGATATCTCGCGTGAAGAAATCATCTCACGTGGTCTCATTCCTGAGGACGAGTATGCACAGATCGAGAAGTATGCACTCGCGCTCTTCCAGCGCGGTCAGGAGATTGCCGCTAAGCAGGGACTTATTCTCGTGGATACCAAGTATGAGTTTGGCAACTACCACGGTCAGATTATGCTCATGGACGAGGTACATACGCCTGACTCAAGCCGCTATTTCTATGCTGAGGGTTACGAGGAGCGCTTTGAAAAAGGCGAAGCACAACGTCAGCTTTCCAAGGAATTCGTTCGCGAATGGCTCATGGACAACGGTTTCCAGGGCAAGGCCGGACAGCAGGTGCCTGAGATGACCCCTGAGGTCGTTGCTGGTATCACCGCTCGATATGCCGAACTCTACAACCATATTACCGGTGAAAATATCGACCTCAATGCCGAGTGTGATGATCTTCACGCACGCATTCAGGAAAATGTACTTGCTTATCTTGCCCAATAATAGAGGGTGGGTGAGTATCACTTTTTTTACGTTTTCGTTTACGTTTACCAGCAAGCGTTCTTATGACCCTTCCCCACCAGGGGATGGGTCATGGGAATAATTCAACAATAATAGTCTGTTAATTTTTTTATGGCCGGTTTTTTTGGTTCAGTCAGTCAGTCGTCTTGCGTTACTGACGTTTTCTATGGTACCGATTACCATTCACACCTCGGCACACGTCGTGCCGGCATGGCTACTTTTTCACCTCAAACGGGATTCAAGCGTGTCATTCACTCTATCGAGAACTCCCATTTCCGCACCAAGTTTGAGGATGAGTTACCTTCGTTCTGCGGCAATGCCGGCATTGGTATCATCTCCGATACCGATGCGCAGCCCTTGCTTTTCAACTCTCATCTGGGCCGGTTTGCCTTGTCCACTGTTGGAAAAATCAACAATGCTGAAGAGCTGGTCAATCAGTTGCTTCAGGAAAACATGCACCTCAGCGAGTTCTCGTCCGGTAAGATCAATCCTACCGAACTGGTAGGTCTGCTCATCATCCAGGGCAAGACGTTTGTCGAGGGTATTGAGAATGTCTATCGCTCGGTGAAGGGCTCATGCTCTATGCTCATTCTTACCGAGGATGGCATCATCGCTGCACGCGACTCATGGGGACGTACGCCTATCATCGTTGGTCGTCGTGATGGGGCTGCGGCATCCACCATCGGTGGAGCCAACTATCAGGCATATGCTGTGGCCAGCGAGTCCAACTCATTTGTCAACCTTGGTTTCGAGACCACTTATTTCGTAGGTCCGGGCGAGATTGTCAAGATCACGGCCGACACCATGACCCAACTGCGTCCGGCTTCGCCCCGCAAGCAGGTCTGCTCTTTCCTTTGGGTGTACTATGGTTTCCCTAACTCCGACTACGAGGGACGCAATGCTGAGCAGGTGCGCAATGATTGTGGTCGTGCCATGGGCGAGGCTGAGCAGGTGGATATCGATTGTGTTTGTGGCATCCCCGACTCGGGTGTGGGTATGGCTGTTGGATATGCAGAAGGGTCTGGCAAACCCTATCGTCGAGCCATCTGCAAATATACGCCTACATGGCCACGTTCGTTCACCCCTTCCAATCAGCAGATGCGCGAACTGGTAGCCAAGATGAAACTCATCCACAACACCTCTATCCTAAAGGATAGTCGTGTCCTCTTTTGCGACGATTCCATCGTACGTGGTACCCAGTTGCGAGACAACACAGCATGTCTCCGTGAGGCCGGTGCTGCGGCAGTACACATGCGTATTGCCTGTCCTCCGTTGTTCTATGGTTGTCCATTCATCAATTTCTCGGCCAGCAAGTCGGACATGGAGTTGATCACACGTCGTATCATTGCTGAGTTTGAGGGCGAGGCTGCGGCCAACAATCCTGAACGCATCAGCGCATATGCCATCACCGATTCGCCTGAGTACAAGCGACTCGTAGGTGCCTTGTGTGACCGTTTCCAATTGGACTCGCTCCGTTTCACGACGCTCGAGACACTCGTGCAGGCCATTGGTTTGCCTAAAGAGCATATCTGTACCCACTGCTTCGATGGCTCTTCACGCTTTACTCTCGAAGAAACAAACCTCTAATCTCACGTTTTATGATCGGATTTGATAACGACAAATATATTCGCATTCAGAGCGAGCATATCCGCGAGCGTATCGCGCAGTTTGGCAATAAGTTGTACCTCGAGTTGGGTGGAAAGCTCTTCGACGACCATCACGCTTCGCGTGTGCTCCCCGGCTTTCAGCCTGACTCCAAGTTGCGCATGCTCTCCGAGTTGCGCGATTCTGCCGAGATTGTTATCGTCATCTCGGCGGTAGATATCGAGAAGAACAAGGTGCGTCAGGACTTGGGCATCACCTACGACGAGGATGTCCTGCGCCTTCGCCGCGAGTTCATCGACCGCGGTTTCTTGGTTTCTTCGGTAGTCATTACCCATTGCAACGGACAGCCCTCGGCAGAAACGTTCCGTCGCCGTCTGGAGATGCTCGGCATACGTTGCTATTACCACTATATGATCGACGGCTACCCACACAATGTGGCCAAGATTGACTCACCTGAAGGCTTTGGCAAGGATGATTATGTAGAGACCACGCGTCCGCTGGTTATCGTCACAGCACCAGGTCCCGGTTCGGGCAAGATGGCGGTCTGCCTCTCGCAACTCTACAACGAGCACCAGCGAGGCAACATTGCCGGATATGCCAAGTTTGAGACCTTCCCCGTATGGAACCTGCCACTTAAGCACCCGGTCAACATCGCATACGAGGCGGCTACGGCGGACCTTAATGATGTCAACATGATTGATCCTTTCCACCTCGAGGCATACCAGAAGGTGGCGATCAACTACAACCGCGATGTGGAGATCTTCCCTGTGCTCAAATCGCTTTTCCAGGGCATCTATGGCCATTGCCCATACCAGTCGCCTACCGACATGGGTGTGAACATGGTGGGTTTCTGTATCAGCGACGATGAGGTCTGCTCACAGGCATCCAAAGATGAGATTATCCGCCGCTATTTCACCGCGCTCAACCAGCTCGCTGAGGGATTGGGCTCGGAGGAAGAGGTGCAGAAGATACAGATGCTGTTTGGTCAGGCCGGTATCTCTGTTGACGACCGTCCGGTAGTCGCAGCAGCACGCCAGCGCTCCGAGAGCGAGGGTGGGGCACAATGTGCGGCTATCCAGCTCCGCGATGGTTCTATCATCACAGCATCCAGCGGAGAACTGCTCGGCTGTTCAGCGGCGTTGCTGCTCAATGCCACCAAGCATCTGGCCGGCATTGACCACTCTGCCAAACTCATTGCCCAGCAGCTCATCACGCCTATTCAGAACACCAAACTCACCTACCTCCGTGGCCACAACCCACGCCTGCATACCGACGAGGTGCTGATCGCACTCTCCGTATTGTCGCTCAGCGATGCCAATTGTCGTTGTGCATTGGGTTGCCTGCCCCAGTTGGATGGTTGTCAGGTGCACAGTACGGTGATGGTCTCACCCGTCGATCGACAGATCTTCCGCAAACTGGGTATAGGCCTCACCTGTGATCCCGTCCGCAAAAAATAGATTTTTGCAATAATAGACTTCGTTTTGTAATCGGTTGGTTTGAATATTCTCACCAACCGATTGTTTTTTTGTTTGATTTGGTAGTTTTGGGTTAGCAACTTTAACTTTCGCAAGTTTGCATATTATTGGTTATAAAATGTTTATTAAGATTTTGCTTAAGATTTCGAGGCCGTAGGGCGATCCAACATAAAATCGTTCCCAAAAGCGACGTACTGGAGCGTATTTTAGTAAGGATTTTGATTTAAGATTTTAATTCTCGTTTCCAGCGCATGTTCACGTTAGCGCGCAAAGGTACCAAGTGCCTACACGTATATATTTGAAAAAAAATAAAGCTGTGTTTAGTCACCAGTGACAAAAAAAGTGTGTCGAAAGGCACACTTTTTTTATGTATTTGTCCCAAATATTTGCATATATCAAAAAAAAACAGTAACTTTGCAGCGTGTTACGCGCAAAGCTACATCAATGGGCTTTCTCTCGTGGC
>JAKSNQ010000007.1 GCA_024399615.1 Paludibacteraceae bacterium
GCTTTTATCATTTTGAGTATTGTGGGTTCTGAAAATTACAATTGAGACTGCAAAGATACAACTTTTTTTTTCGTTGTCCAAATAAATGGACTTATTTTTGGGAAAAATTTGCTCATGTCATATTTTTTTGCTACCTTTGCGGTTAAATTTGAAATACAAAAACTATGGCACAGAAATTTTGTCAATCTTGTGGCATGCCGCTCACCGAGGAGATTTTTGCCACAAATGCAGATGGCAGCCAGAACGAAGACTACTGCATCTATTGTATGAAAGATGGGGCTTTTACCGGCAACTTTACTATGGAAGAGATGGCCGAGTATTGCTCTATGTTTGTAGAAGAATACAATAAAAATACAGGCAACCACCTGACTGCTTGCGAGTATAAACAGGTTTTGCTTCAGCACTATCCTAACCTCAAACGATGGAATGGCACGGACCAGAATCTACCGCATGCCGAACATCCGATGAAGCATGTTTTTATCGATGAGGTGAATGCACTCGGTCTGCCCGAACTACACATCACCAACCTATACGTGCTGCAAGGGGCCTTTGTCAATCAGGCCTATCTCATCAATGGAAACGAGGTTAAACTGCTGGACGATAACGCTACCTATTGGGGCAATCAGGTGCAACGAAAGAACGGCCGCTGCTACGGCATCGCCTGCGATGAGCACTACATCCTCGTTAGCGAATATGGTGCCGATGGAGCATATCCGGAGATTATTGTATTCAAGAAACGCTAAAACATTTTTATCCTGCCACACGCCATCGGTCTTTCCACGGCAATCAACACCAACATGGTGGATTCAATAATTTATATCTACACATTAATGAAAAAATTCATCCTTTCTCTATTTGCAGCATGTGCATTCACACTCAACGCATCTGCACAACTGATTCAGTACTTCGAAAAAGTAACCGAGGCTCCCGCTGATTGGACAGGCGAGTACCTCATCGTTCGTGAAACCAGCGACACCACAGTGCTCGTCTTTGACGGACACATTGCCGACGACCTCGATGTGAAGAACAACTGCTTCGAAGTCCCTATGACCGATGGCATCATCGACCTTACCGACGAACTGGCAGCTGCGACCTTCCTGATTGCTAATCAGGCTGATACCGCATGGTCTTGCCAGTCAAAGTCTGGTTTGTATCTGGGCTACAACACGTTTAAATATGACGCGGACAGCCTCGTAGAAAACACGCTCAAGTGCGGACCGGACAACAAATATCCTCTGTACATCACCATGGGCGAGGAGGGTAAGGTCAACATCCAGGCCAAGTGTGGCTACTACTTGCGCTACAACGACGACACAAAGCATAACCGCTTCCGTTTCCACGCCGAGGGCAAGAAGAAAGCCATCTGCCTCTATCGTCTGGTGCAGGTCGAAGCCGGTGTGGAAAACCTGCCTATCGGCGAGAACCGCATTATCGACGGCGCACTCTACAGTCTGCCCGCTGGATTCTACATCGTGAACGGTAAACTCATCTACAAGCGTTAGAGGGGTGCGCATTCTCGACGATATATCTGAACTATCAGTGGACCAATGGCAGCAACTGCTGTCGGTCTCAAGCACCGCCTCGTGGTTTCAAACACCCGAGGCGTATGCGTTCTATCTGTCACTACCTGACATATTTGAGCCATTTGTGATAGCAATAGATGCTGCAGATGGTCAATCACTTCGGGCGGTCTGTGTTGGGTATATCACCGTGGAATGCAGTCGCCTGAAGCGCTATTTCACGCGTCGCGCCATCATCTACAGCGGTCCGCTACTGGCAAACGACGCTACACATGAGGAGGTACAGACACTCTTGACTGCCGTGCAGCAACACATCGCCCGACGTGCCATCTACATCGAGACACGCAATTTCTGCGACTATCACCATTGGCGTGAGGCCTTTGAACTGGCTGGATATCACTACCATCCGCACTACGACATGTTCATCACTTGCGACAGCAAAGAGGCGATGTTCGCACGCATGCAGGAGGGGAAATGTCGTCAGATAGGACATGCGCTCCAGGAGGGAGCCATCCTCACGGAAACAACCGACCAGGCTGACATAAAAGCCTACTATGACCTGCTGGAGCATCTGTACCGAACCAAGGTGAAGACTCCCCTGTATCCCCTCTCTTTTTTCCTGACGTTTGTTCGAAATGGTGTGGGTAAACTGCTGATTGTAAAGCAGAAAGGGGTAGTGATAGGCGGTATGTTGTGCCCCATCTTCCGCCATCCGAACGATTCCCAACGCTGCGTGATATACGAGTGGTTTGTGGTAGGCGACGTGATCTGCACATGGGCCGCAATGGACTATGCTGTCGAACACTCCATCCCCCTGCTGGATCTGATGGGAGCCGGCGAACCGGGGGTGCCTTATGGCGTGCGCGATTTCAAACAAGCCATGGGCGGCCAAATCGCTGAATTGGGTCGCTATCGCTACGTGTCTCATCCGGTGTTGTTTGAGATAGGGAAAATCGGTGTAAGACTACTCAAAAAGTGAATTAGCAACGTATCATGGTTGCACAGCCTCAAGGTATCGTAAAGTCAGGCGCGAGAGTGCATAGTCTTGCAGTTGCTCCCAACGGATGGGGAAACAGCCGTCCTGCGCAGGGAGCATGTCCACCAATGTGATGACAAACAACGCATGCAGCCGTTGGTGCGAGAGCACATGCGTGAAACGGAACAAACGGCCATCTGGATGCTCTTCATGCAGCCCGTTCTCCATATCTTCTTTCGATAGAAACTCCTGAACAGGAAACTCGTACAGATGCTGCCATATGTCCTTGGCAGTACGCTGGCGAATGAGTGTATGGTTGTCGGGCGTGACGTACACCGTGTACATCAGGTAACGGTCACGTATGGCTGGACGCGGTTTGCGTACGGGTAGCAGTTCGGCAGTACCGTGCTGATGAGCCATGCAGTATGCCGACACGGGACAATGGCCGCAATCCGGAGAAGTGGGCGTACAGTAGAGAGCGCCGAACTCCATGGTGGCGGAGTTGTGCATTCGCGGCTGCGAGCGGTCGAGCAGTTCCCATGCCATCTGCCGAAACATCTTCTTTCCCTGTGTGGTGTCGAATGGTTCGTCACAATCAAACAGCCGTGACAGTACCCTGTACACATTACCATCTGCCGCAGGGTAGGGAGCATCGTAGGCAAACGACATGATGGCTCCCGCCGTATATTCGCCCACACCGGGCAGGCTTATTACCTGATCAAACTGCTGCGGGAATGGCGTCCAACCATTCTCCACAATCATCTTCGCAGCCTGATGCAGATTGCGCGCACGCGAATAGTAGCCTAAGCCTTGCCAGAGCAGCAGCACCTCATCTTCCTGGGCCGCAGCCAATTCCTCCACCGTGGGGAATCGATCCACAAAGCGCATGTAGTACTCGAGACCCTGCTGAACACGTGTCTGCTGAAGGATAATCTCGGACAACCACACACGATAGGCACAGCCCTGCAGAGCCGCATCACGCCACGGTAGCTCACGCTTCTCGTGCTGATACCATTGCTGTAGTAGTTGACTTATTTTCTGATAAGATAATGTGTTCATTTTCAAAATAAAAGATGTCAGCGGGCCGGATAAGTGTCGGTTGATAGAAAAGGAGCCGGTACCACAAATTGCATCATCCGGCCGGAAATGGGATGAGGGAAACGAATCTCGGCAGCATGCAGCAACAATCGTTCGCCAGCTTGCCCATAGAGTCGGTCACCGGTGATAGGCCGTCCCAATCCCAAGGGGTGTGCGCAATGTACTCGCAACTGGTGCGTTCGTCCTGTATGTGGAAACAGGTCCACGCATATGCGTCCATCAGGCATCTCTTGTCTGACAGCATAGCGTGTGATAGCAGGCTTACCATGCTCACGGTTCACCATCTGACGAGGTCTGTCATAAGGGTCTGGCAGTAGCGGCAAGTCGATGAGGCCCTCCAGAGGCAGAGAAGAGAGGATGGGAGATGAGGTCAGGATGGCTTCGTAGCGCTTGTACACATCGCGACGAAGAAAATAGCGCTGCAGTATGCCATACGTCTCGCGAGTCTTGGCAATCACCAGCAGGCCGGAGGTGTCCTGGTCAAGGCGATGCGCCAACCATACCTCGTGTCCGGTGTGCCGACATGCCCAGTCCTGTAGCGAATAGTCATCGGTTTTACCGGGTTGGGACAAGAGGCCCGCCGGTTTGTTGACCACCATCAATACCTCGTCCTCATAGACCACCTGGGTCAGTTCGGCAGGCGACTGCTGATTTCGTCCATCGGATTCCGTCAATATCGGGGTCTGACTGAGCATGTGCCTAAGTATGGGTTTGCATTTGCCTACGCATGGCGGGTAAAATTGTCCTTCCATTCGTACTTCGGTGGAGGAGGGGGCACCCATCCAAAATTCAGCCATTGCCAATGGTTGCCAACCGTTCATGAATGCGGTCTGCAGCAGTTTGGGTGCGCAGCATTCGCCTGCTCCCGAGGGAGGAAACACCGTCCTGAGTTCGTTTTGCGCATCGTGATGGTCTTGATTGTCGGATGTACGCTGGCGTGCAAAATAGTCCTCTTCACTCAAGATCGGTTTCTCGTTGGCGAACAGTTGCAGCAGGTCGCGTTGTTGACCACCGGCATTGCGTATCAGGTATTGACTGAACATCCACCTCTGCAAGGCTTGGCTACGTTGTTTGCGCTCTGCTGTCAACTGAGCCCATTGTGCAGCATCCTGCTCTTTGTCCAACATATTCATGCGTGAACTGATGGCGCTAATACGTGCCTCTTCTTGTCGGAAATAGCCATCGGGACGGCTTAGATCATATATGGGTGGGACAAAATCGGTGTGGTGGTAAGTACCATCCAGCATGGCAGAAAAGGCCCGCAGGTAGCCAATCTCATGACCGGTGTCAACGACCAGTACACCGAACATCTTGCCCTGTCGATACAGTTCGCTATTCGCATGATCGACCATATATTTTCTGACCATCATCATGGTCTGTTGTGCAGCCGCATGTGCCCACGGGTGAGGCGGAACCTCACCTGCTATCATGAGTGCAGAAGGACGGTTGGCCTGCACCAGAACAGAATCGGATAGGGGTAACAATAGCATCGGTTATGTACGCTGACTCTTGCTGACGATGAGAATAGACACCTCGTAGAGCAGATAGATTGGCAACGCTACGATTGAGAGAGTGAAAGCATCGCCTGTAGGAGTGACGACAGCAGCGATGATGAGTATAGCCACGATGGCATATCTTCGAAAATGACGCATAACGTCCGCTTTGAGGATGCCTATGACGCTCAGCACAAAGCAGAGGATAGGCAACTGGAAAAGCAACCCCATCATCAGCGAGAGTACCATCATTGTGCTGACATAGGAGCGCAGCGAAATCATATTCACCACCTCGGTTTGTACATGATAACCTGCTAAAAAACGATATGTAATCGGGAAAATAACAAAGTAACTGAGGGCCATGCCCATGTAAAACATCGTGCATGCCCACAGAACAGCAGGCTTGGCCGCCTTCTTCTCGCTGGGGTAGAGAGCCGGCGCTATGAAGCGAACCAATTCATACACAATATAGGGGAAAGCCACCAGCATACCTGCCATCATCGCCACCTCGATGTGGATGATAAACTGCTGAGTTAATTCGGTATTAATCAGATGAAAAGCATCTTCGTCTGCCGATAAAGGCATCAGTCTCCACAGCGGGAAAGATGAGTCTGTTGCCCAGAATACAGCACGAAACAACCAGTCTTTGCAACAAAAAAACACTACACCGCAGCCCATAATGGCCACGATGCAGCGAATCAATACACCACGGAGAACATCCAGGTGTTGCCAAAAAGATAGATTCTCAGATGACATCAGTCTTTCTTATCGTCCTTTTCGTCGCGTTTCAACTCGTCGCTGACTCCTTTGCTGGCGTCCTTGAACTCCTTTAGGCCCTTGCCTAAACCGCGCATCAACTCGGGCAGTTTAGCACCACCGAAGAGCAGTACGATTACCAAGGCGATGACGATAATCTCGGTCGTTCCAATGAAAAGTAGTGTCATGGGGTATTTTATTTTTATAAATTAGATTGGTTTCCGACAACTTAAAATGGTGCCTCGCCCCCATCGTCCATCGCCATATCAGATGGGTACGACTCGGGGAAGGCTGTATTCAGACTGTTGGCATTGATGCCATCACTATTCCATGCATTCATCTTTGAACTGCGAGAGGTGTAACCACTATTGTCGGTCGAAAGATTAGGTGCAGAGAAAGTGTTTGCATCAAATCCACCGCTGAATTCCTCTCGATTGGCAAAGGTTGCGTAGTCTTGTATGAAACGCAGTACCACCGTTTTGGTAGCACCATTACGGTGCTTGGCAATGATAATCTCCGCCATTCCCAACATCGATGCATCATATCCTTCCGACTTGTCACCATTGCGGAAATAGTACTCGGGTCGGTGGATAAAGCATACCATATCGGCATCTTGCTCGATGGCACCTGATTCACGAAGGTCGCTCAGTTGCGGACGTTTGCCTTCTGCACCCGTACCGCGTGACTCGACCGAACGGTTCAACTGTGACAAGGCAATGATAGGTATGTCCAATTCCTTGGCTAGTCCCTTGAGCGAACGTGAGATCATACTCACCTCCTGCTCACGTGAACCGGGATTCATGCCCGTGGCAGACATCAACTGTAAGTAGTCGATAATAATGCAACTTATATTGTGCTCACGTTTGAGTTTACGTGCTTTTGACCGCAACTCAAAAATAGACAGCCCCGGTGTGTCGTCCACAAAAATGGGCGCTCCCATCAGGTTCGTGATCTGGTGGTCCAGTTTTTCCCAATCTTGAGGTGTCAGGCTGCCATTTCTTATCTTTCCGCCCTCGATCTGGCAAACGTTGGAAATCAAACGATTGACAAGCTGGCGGTTTGACATTTCGAGCGAAAACATGGCAACTGGCTGATGATAATCAACAGCCATCTGCTTGGCCATGGATAGGACAAAAGCAGTTTTACCCATGGCAGGACGCGCAGCGATAATAATCAAGTCTGAGCGTTGCCAACCTGAAGTAACCTTGTCCAACTCGTGGAAACCGGTTTGCACACCTGAGATATTTCCCTCTTTCTTGGACGCTTCGCGTATGACGGTTATGGCTTCCTTGATGACCGGGTCAATCTGTGTGACATCCTTTTTCTGCTGGCGTTGTGATATCTCAAACACGCCACCCTCAGCTCGTTGCAGCAACTCATCCACATCATCTTGCTCGTCGTAAGCACGCTCGATAAGATCGGATGCGTAGGTGATAAGGTCACGCGAAGTGGCTTTTTGAGCCAGAATCTGCGCATGGCGCAGCAGGTGAGCAGACGAAGCCACTTTTCGTGTAAGTGATGCGACATATACCGCACCGCCAGCCTGCTCGAGCAGCCCTAACTGCTTGAGTTTCTCGACTACGGTGAGAGCATCGATTGGCTGGTCGGCTGCCGCCAATGACTGGATGGCTTGATAGACGTTTTTGTTCTTAAAATCATAAAATGACTCAGGACGGAGCAGGTCGCTGACCGTTCCAAAGGCATCTTTTTGTATCATTAACGCGCCTAAAACGGCCTCTTCCAATTCTAGAGATTGAGGAGGAAGTTTACCCAGATCGTTGGCGCCAACCACCACAGGTTGAACCACCTTTTGCGCGCGTTTTCTCGTATTTTGTGTGAGGGTAGGTGCAGGCATTATTGCTGATTATTGTATTGGTTCAACAGGTTGTGAGCTGCTACAAATGATGAAATTTCGTTTCTGAGAACGGCTGCTTCGGTATCCTCGAGTGCCGCCTCTATCTCCGGATTGTGATAGAAGGAGTCCAGCAGATGCTGATTGATTGTCTCATACATCCAATACTTGGCCTGTTGGGTTCGATTGCGCTTGAAGTAACCATTTCGTTTGGTGAAGGTCATGTAGTCTTCCACCATCTTCCACACATCCTGCACGCCGGTGTGCTCTACTGCGGAACATGTCACAGCATATGGGTGCCATCCCGACTCAGGGGTTGGGAATAGAGCCAGGGCATTCTTGAATTGCGTCTTAGCTACACGAGCTTTGTCCACGTTGCTGCCATCGCATTTATTGATAGCGATACCATCCGCCATCTCCATGATGCCACGTTTGATGCCCTGCAGTTCGTCGCCTGTGCCGGTCACCTGCAGTAGGAGGAAAAAATCGACCATCGAGTGCGCAGCCGTTTCTGACTGACCTACGCCAACGGTCTCAACGATGATTGTATCAAAACCGGCTGCTTCGCATAGCACGATAGTCTCGCGCGTCTTACGAGCCACACCTCCCAACGAACCCGCCGATGGGCTGGGGCGAATGAAAGCGTTGTCCTGCGTACTCAATTCCTGCATACGGGTTTTGTCGCCCAAAATTGAACCTTTGGAGCGTTCGGATGATGGGTCGATGGCCAACACCGCCAATTTCTGTGCGGCTTTGCAAAGTTCGGTACCCAGCGCTTCAATAAATGTGGATTTTCCTGCTCCGGGTACACCGGTTATGCCCACGCGAATAGCATTGCCTGAATAGGGCAAACAGGCCTCGATAACTTTTTGCGCTATAGCCTGATCGGCCGGCAGATTGCTCTCCACCAGGGTCACAGCTTGCGACAAAATAGTGATATCACCATTTAAAATGCCCTCGATATAGGCCTCCGGAGCCAAACGGGGAGCACGTTTTTTGGGTCGGAAATAGGGGTTAACGCTGGGTGGCTGAGCCACACCTGCGTTGACCACTAATCCTGCATATTGATCATCGTTTTCTGGATGTTCCATTCTGCTATTTATCAGTATTATTCAGCTATCTTCCAGGAGATAGTCACGTTCATCTTAGGAGTCTTTGGATCGTTGGTGATGAGGGTAATGTTGCGGCGATATTCACCTGGTTTCATTGCCACACCCTGCTTCTTGCCATCACACTCAATGGTGATAGCAGCGGTTTTGCCATTCTTGATGCTGGTCTTGTTTACCTTAGCAAAGAAGGTATCGCTGCTTGGGTTGTACAAGCGACGAATCTCAAGGGAATTGAGACCTGCATTTTTTACATTGAAACTCTTCTTCACCTTCTTGCCAGGCACGATGGTACCCAGATCAATCATGCGCTCTACCTCCAGAATAGGTGCGTTCTGCAGTTCTTCAGGAGTGAGGACAGAGAAGTCCTCTTCCACGTTGGCGCTCAGTTTGATTTCATGATCTGCGTCTTTTTTTACCTGACCATCGATTACGATATATACGGTGTACTCCTGCTGACCATATAATTTATTGTGCTGGGTGTCAAAAAGGAAATCGATCTGCCCGGACTTTCCCTTCTCAATTGCAGGCAACGAGATAACAGCCTCGATAGGGTCATTCTCCTTAACCAACGCTGAGATGGTGATATTGTGGTCGGTGAGGTTGGCATATTCGATGCTTGCTTTACCATCTTTACCCTTGAGTACATTTCCAAACTTCACTTCTTTTTTTGCCAACGAAAGGTCACCCATTTTGACCGGATATTTGTTGACCGGCTGAGCTGCCTTTGGTATCACTTCGCCCTTGATAATCACCTTCTTGGTAGGCTCGGTAGCGTTTGAGGTGATGGTCACGGTCTTTTGGAAACGACCTGGACGACCATTAGGGTTATAGGTAACGGTAATTGCACCCGTCTGACCAGGCTCGATTGGAGTCTTGGTCCAGGTTGGAGTGGTGCATCCACAACTGGCTTTTACATTAGACAGAACCAAAGGTTCCATACCTTCGTTTTTAAATTCGAACACCGTGCTAACACGTCCATCGGCCTCATTGATCTTACCGAAATCATGCTCCATGCGAGTGAAGGTGATAACAGCCTGCTGAGCCATGACAAGGCCGGCAATCATCAGCATCATGCTGATAAGTAAACTTTTTTTCATACCTTATTGATTTATTTGTTTTTATCTTTTTTATATGATTACTCTCCATATGCATTGACGCGCTCTACGAGTTTGAGTTCACGTATCTTTTTCAGTTCGCGAATCAACACATTCAGTTCGGAAAGACTATGCAATTTTAGTGCCAAAGTGCCACTGCAAATCCCATCTTGTGAAGAAAAATGCAAATCGCTGATGTCGATATGGTAGTTGTCGGTCACGATATACAAAACCTGTATGAGCAGACCTGCCTTGTCGATTCCTTCCAGCCTGATGGTCTGAAGGTAGGTGTTGCTGGCTGCGGTGTCCCATGTGGCAGATAGGAGATTCTTACCATACTGAGTTTTACAGATAGTGGCCTGTGGGCAATCCAGTCGATGCACATGGATCTGACCTTGCGGATCGCGATAACCTAATACCTCGTCGCCCGGTATCGGGCAACAGCAGGGTTCCAACTTGTACAATATATTCACATTGTCATCGGTCAGTACGATGCTTTTCTGCTTGGACTTCGGCGCATCACCCTGATGAGGCTCGGTGAACAGTTCGCTGAGCATGCCTTGCTTTCGCAGATATTTCTTTACTCGGTCTTGCGCTTTGGCAGTCGTGACCCAATTGAGCCATTCTATGCTTGGGTGTTGTGTGGCAGAAGTGAGCACTTCAACCTGATCACCACCTCTCAGTTGATAACTGAGCGGCTGCAGTTTGTGGTTCACTTTCGCTCCAATGCATTCGTCGCCTATCTCGGAGTGCAGTTGGTAAGCAAAGTCGAGGACGGTTGCATTCTGAGGCAGCGTCTTGATCTCGCCCTGAGGGGTGAAGACAAATACCTCCTCTGCAAACAGGTTGAGCTTGAACGTATCCAGAAAATCGATAGCATTGGGCGACGGATTCTGCAACGTCTCGCGAATGGTGTGAATCCATTTGTCCAGTTCGGTCTCGTCTTCCGCACCCATACCGGTCTTGTATTTCCAATGGGCCGCCAGACCTTTCTCTGCTATCTCATGCATGCGTTGGGTACGTATCTGCACCTCAATCCATTGGCCGCCTTGGCCCATTACCGTGACATGAAGTGCCTCATAGCCGTTAGCTTTTGGAGTGGAGATCCAATCGCGAATACGTTCCGGGTGTGGTTTGTACATCTCGGTTAGCGCAGAGTATATCATCCAGCATTGGTCTTTCTCTGACATATCCATCTTGGGCACAAAAATGATACGTACCGCCATCAGGTCATACACTTCGTCGAAAGGTACGTGCTTAGTGGTCATTTTTTTCCAAATGGAATAAACTGACTTGATGCGGCCATGCAGTTCAAACTCATACCCCATCATCTCCAGTTTGTCGCGAATAGGCTGTGCAAAATTTTTGAAATTTTCCATCTGTGCCTCTTCCACCAGCTGCAGTTTGGTCTCTATTTCGCGATAGGTGTCAGGATGCTCGTATTTGAAACTCAGATCCTCCAGCTCTGTTTTGATAGGGAATAAACCCAGGCGATGGGCCAGAGGAGCATAGATATACTGCGTTTCACCCGCTATCTTGTATTGTTTTTCCAGAGGCTGAGCCTCCAGAGTGCGCATATTGTGCAGTCTGTCTGCTATTTTTATCAGCACCACGCGGATATCTTCCGACATGGTCAGCAGCAGTTTACGGAAATTCTCTGCTTGTAGCGAAGCCTGTTGACCGAAGACACCACCTGCAATCTTGGTCAGACCATCCACAATACTTGCTATTCTTGGTCCAAATAGTTGCTCAATGTCTTCCACCGTGTAGTCGGTGTCTTCCACCACGTCATGCAGCAAAGCTGCACATATCGAGGTTGAACCCAATCCAATCTCCTTTACAACAATACGCGCCACAGCCAAAGGGTGCATGATGTAGGGCTCACCGGACTTACGGCGAACACCTGCATGCGCATGATTGGCAAACTCAAACGCCTTGGTTATCAGCTCGATCTTCTGTCGATGGGGCGTTTTCTTGTAATCATTCAGCAGGGCCTGAAACTCCTTCTGAATCATTTCATAGTCTTCTGGAGATATGTTTTGTTGCATAGGAAGATTCTTTTGTTCTACAACTTTTTGATATAGTCACATCTCAACGGCCGGGGTTATTCACCTGTGACGTTAATGTCGCGAAGGGTATTGACGTCTTGTGGCAACTGGAGCGTGTAGAGTATAGCTTCGGCCTGACGATATACGTTACGTTTCTTTTGACCGGCTGCATACACAAAGGTCTCTACAGTTATCACGCGCTGATTGATCTCATCGATACGAGTGTGCTGTACGAATGGACCACCCATGGCTGCACCACCTTTCATTTTCCACAAACCGCGCAATTCAGCGCAATATGCATTATGCATCGAGATTGTTTGCATGACTGGTGGGAAAATGTTGTATTCGGTACCCATATAGCTACCTTCCACGTATGCATTGATGCGCTTTAGCACGCTGTCGCGCTTTTCGCACAAGGCCTCTTTCGTCAGTTGATTCTTATCTACATATGGATAAGACCAGATGACCACATCTTTGCGCTTCGGACCATTGTCGTTGCAGCACCAAAGGAAATCTTCTTCCTCTTTAATCAGTTGATAATCACCTGGTACACTCAGACTTACACCAAATTTCTTCTGTATTGCGCTCATGGCCGATGCGTTGTAATCTTTCTGATAAAACGAGGCCATGCGTTCCAACTCCTGACGCAGGAAGAAGGTCTGAATAGCTTTGCCATTCTCGCCCAGGAAACCGGCTACTTCAGCCACAGAAGGCGTAGTCACTAGCGCGAGCGCCTGCGGGTGCGCGTACACGTCTTTCTTATAGGTGATTTTGCTCTGCGTATAGCGCTCGGGATTGACGTCCACAAACAGGATGTTGCGCGTTGCCTTGAGGGCGTCGTCATAATTGGCTACATTGGTATGCGACAGGGTGAAGTAACTCTCCATCTGTGGCAGACATGGCATGTCGGCCTCCAGATAGGCACGGACAGAGTCGCCCGATGCGCCTTGCCACAGGTTATCATTCATCACCACCAATACCTCATAGATGGCACCGGTGGCGGTCACCTTCATGCCTGCTGCCTTCTTGCAGCCACACAGCGCTACGCACGCCATCATCAGTATAAATCCTATCTTTTTCATAATTCTTTATTTAAGTGGGTGTTCTAATCTGTCGTTAATATGTTTACGTGACACATTTATGATAGCGCTAAGCGGGTAGCTCCGGCGCCCCTTGTGGGGAATGCATTTTTAGAACAGCCATGAACATGTAATACGAGGAATTTCAGTCCTCTATTTTATGTTTTTCCAAGGAAGTTGATTTGCGACTCTGTTTCTTCGAAACGAATCAATATCCGGCCTCTCTTGCCTCGCGTTCTGCCTGCTCTCTCTCCAGTCGTTCGCGCTTTGCTTCGGCTGGATTGAAGCCCTTAAACTCACGATGTTCGCGCTTCTCAGGTTGTGGTTCCTTGATTGGTAACGGATTGTTTGTCAACTCTTTATATTGCTCACGACGTTTGATCATGTCTATCGCCATATATAGCGAATGAGCAAACGACTCGGCAGATGCCTTGTTCTTGCCGGCCAGCTCATATGATGGTCCATGATCTGGCGAAGTGCGAATGATATCCAAACCGGCTGTTACGTTCACACCATTCATGTCCAAAGAGGTGAATGGGATGATACCCTGGTCATGATACATAGCCAGAATCGCATCAAAATGTGTGTACTTGCCTGAACCAAAGAAACTGTCGGCAGAGTAGGGACCGAATGCCAGAATATTCTCCTCGTTGGCTTTCTCGATGGCCGGACAGATAACATCCTTTTCCTCTGTTCCAATCAGACCATTTCCACCTGCGTGCGGATTGAGCGCCAAAACTGCAATTCGCGGCTGACGAATGGTAAAATCCTGCTGCAGGCTATTTTTCAGCGTATGCAGTTTTCTCACGATGCGTTCGGTCGAGATAAAACTGCCCACTTTGGTCAAAGGTACGTGATTGCATACCAGCGCAATCTTCATCTGGTCACTCACCATCACCGTCAGCGAGTCGGTTCCGTTACCGAACATATGGGTCAGGTAATCGGTATGACCACTATAGTGGAATTCTTCGCTTTGTATATTCTCTTTGTTGATAGGAGCGGTAACCAATGCGCTTACGGCACCATTTTTCAGGTCGATACATGCTTGTTTCAAGGCCATGTACGATGCCTTGCCTCCTTCCGATGTCATCACGCCAATGTTCAGAGGTGTATTGTCGGGATAACAATTGATGAGGTTCAACTTGCCCTCTTTTACTTCGCTGATGTCGCGAATCACGTGGATTTGCAGATTGTGTTTATCTTCGTCCAGCGTGGCCAGATGCTGCTTCAGTACATGCAGGTTACCATACAAAACGGGCTTGCATATTTCCAGAATGTGTGGATCTGAGACGCTCTTCAGCACAATCTCATATCCAACGCCATTCGGGTCGCCGGTAGTGATGGCTATTACGGGCAGCACGGGTTTTTCGTTCGATGGTGCCGGACGATTGGTGTTTTTAGTATTTTCCATAGTGTACTTTTTCGTATTGTAGTTTTTCGATCTCGCGTGGCTTGCGCTCTTCGTCCTTGTAGCCTACCGAGATAATGCATACCACGGAGAGATGCGCGGGTATATCCAGTAGCGAGCGTACCAGCTCTTCCGCACGTTTCCCTTCATCTTCCTTGGCCAAGCGGTCCAACACCTGTACCCAGCAGGCACCTAACCCCAAATCTTCTGCTTCCAGAAGCATATTCTCTGCGGCAATGGCGGCATCAAACTTCCATGTGTCGGAAATGGCGGAATCGGCAAGCACTACGATTCCCAACGGAGAACCGGCCAACATCGACGAGCCATACGTACGGCAACCGGCCATCTGGGTCAGCACCTCATGGTCGGTCACGACGACAAATTCCCAAGGATTGAGACGCTTGCCTGCAGGGGCCATTAGGCCGGCCTGCAGGATTTGTTCTATTTTTTCGGGCTCTACGGCCTGCTCCTTGTATTTGCGGATGGAGCGCCGGTGTTGAGCTAATTCAAGAAATGTTTTCATATCATTTGATTGCTGCGAGCAGTTCTACCATTGCTTCTTTCAGACCGTCTTTGTTACGGCCGCCTGCGGTTGCCATTTGTGGCTGACCGCCGCCACCGCCTTGGATATGCTTGGCTGCTGATTTGATCATATTACCTGCATGCAAACCACCATCTACCAACGGCTGCGACAGGAAAACTGCTATTTGAGGCTTATCATTCTCTACGGTAGCTGCTACTACGGCGAACTTCACATCCGTAAACTTACCCTTCAACAGAGGCAACACGTTGCGGATAATCGTGTTGTCTGCTTCGCCTTCCAGCTTCACTATCTTTACACCATTTTCTTCCACAGCCATTTCTATCAGGCGATCGCGATATTGAACGAGTTTCTCGGCCATATACTCTTCGATCTGCTTCTTCAGACCGGCATTTTCTTCAATTGCCTTGCGAATAGCACCCTTCAGGTCCGGAGCGTTGTTGAGCAACGACTTCAGGTCGCCAAGCATATCTTGTTGTGCAAAATACAACTTGTCTGCACCTGCGGCGGTTACGGCCTCGATACGGCGAACACCTGCGGCTACCGAAGTCTCCATCAAGATACGGATTGAACCAATCTTACCCGTTGCGCTTACGTGGCAACCACCACAAAGCTCAATCGAAGGACCATATTTGATTACACGTACATCGTCACCATATTTCTCGCCGAACAACGCCATCGCGCCCATCTCTTTTGCCTTCGCAATAGGGGTGTGACGACTTTCTTCCAATGCATAGTTCGCGCGAACCAGTTGATTGGCAAGTATTTCCACCTTGCGCAACTCTTCAGGAGTCACTTTCTGGAAGTGGCTGAAGTCGAAACGCAAGCTGTCAGGAGTAACCAACGAACCTTTCTGCTCTACGTGCTCGCCCAATACTTTACGCAAAGCGTAATGAACCAGGTGAGTGGCAGAGTGGTTGCAGCTGATGGCTTCGCGACGCTCAGCATCTACCGTTGCTGTCAACACACCTTCGATGCCGGCTGGCAACTCGTTGGTGATGCACACGTTCAGGCCATTCTCACGCTTGCAGTCGGTCACTTTCACGTTGCCCAACATACCCGTGTCGCCTACCTCGCCACCCATCTCTGCATAGAATGGGGTCTTCTCCAATACGATTTGGTAGAAGTTCTTGCCTTTCTGGCTTACCTGACGATAGCGAAGCACTTTGGTCTCCACGCTCAACTCATCATAACCGACAAACTCTGGCTCGCCTTCTGCCAATTCGTTCCAGTCGCCAAGGTCTTGCTTATTGGCCGAGCGACCCATCTCTTTCTGGTGCTCCATCGCCTTGTTATATTCTTCTTCGTTGGTGGTCATGCCATTCTCGCGAAGAATCAGTTCGGTCAGGTCCAGAGGGAAACCATAGGTATCTTTCAACGTGAACACATCCACGCCGCTTACCTCGGTTTTTCCTGCTTTCTTGGCCTCTTCCATCAGTTTGTTCAGCAGACCGATTCCCTTATCCAACGTACGAAGGAATGCCTCTTCCTCCGAGCGAATAACTGGTGTGATCTGACCTTCCTGCTTTACCAACTCAGGATATGCCTCACCCAAATCAGCTATCAGTTGTGGAACGAGGGCATACAGGAAGGCCTCGCGTTGACCAAGGAAGGTGTAACCATAACGGACGGCACGACGCAAAATACGACGAATCACGTAGCCCGCTTTCTCGTTGGATGGCAACTGACCATCGGCAATAGCAAATGCTATTGTACGGATGTGGTCGGCAATTACACGCATTGCCACGTCGGTCTTCTCCTCTTTGCCATATTCGCAACCGCAGATGGCGCCAATCTTCTTCAGCATTGGCTGGAAAACGTCGGTGTCGTAGTTCGACTGCTTGTCCTGGATGGTACGAACCAAGCGCTCGAAGCCCATGCCCGTGTCAATCACCTTCTTGGCAAGTGGCTCCAAACTGCCGTCTGCCTTGCGGTTGAACTGCATGAACACGATGTTCCAGATTTCAATCACTTGTGGATGGTCGGCATTTACCAGTTCGCGGCCAGGCTTCTTGGCTTTCTCTTCTTCTGAACGACTATCTACGTGGATCTCTGAGCATGGACCACATGGACCCGTATCGCCCATTTCCCAGAAGTTATCGTGCTTGTTACCATTGATGATATGGTCGGCTGGAAGGTGCTTCAACCAAATATTGGCAGCCTCATCGTCACGGCTCAAACCCTCTTCTGCGCTACCTTCAAACACGGTTGCATACAGGTTCTTGGGATCGATCTTCAGCACGTCAACGATATACTCCCATGCGAAATCAATGGCTTCCTGCTTGAAATAGTCGCCAAACGACCAATTGCCCAGCATCTCAAACATGGTGTGGTGGTACGTGTCATGACCTACTTCTTCCAGGTCGTTGTGCTTACCACTTACGCGGAGGCACTTTTGACTGTCGGCTACACGAGGATATTTGATGGGGTCATTACCCAGGATTATGCCTTTCCAAGGGTTCATACCTGCATTGGTAAACATCAGCGTTGGATCATCTTTGATCACCATTGGAGCGGATGGCACTACTTCGTGCCCTTTGCTTGCCATAAAGTCCAAAAAGGACTTGCGAATTTCTTGACTTGTCATATCTTTAGTTCTTTTTTCTGTCTGTTTAAGGGGGTGGTTACTCGCATGAATACCCCAATTTATATACACGCGGCGCTCGCGTGCGAAATTTGGGCTGCAAAATTACGAAAAAAAATTGACATATGCAAATCTTGTCCCAATTATCTTAATAAAATTTTATTTTATTTGTCTATTTGATAAAAAAATCGTACCTTTGCATCGTATTTTGGCTACAAATACACTTATTGGTAGTTTTTTTACATTTTATCATGGGACGAATTTTGGCTATTGACTACGGACGACGCCGATCTGGTATTGCGGTAACGGACCCTCTGCGAATCTCAGCAGGGCCGCTCGATACCATTCCTTCGCATACGCTCCTCGACTGGTTACAGGCGTATTTCACGAAAGAGCAGGTTGATTTGGTGGTCATTGGGCATCCCAAGCAACTCAACAATCAGGACTCGGAATCGATGAACTATATCCGGCCGTTCATGAATGCTTTCGCCAACCGATTCCCGCAGATGCAGATGGTGCAATACGACGAACGGTTTACATCTGTTTTGGCTCATAGAGCCATGATTGATGGTGGCATGAAAAAGAAACAGCGGCAGGACAAAGCGGTTGTCGATCGAATTGCTGCATGTATCATCCTCGAGGACTATCTCTCATCCATACAGTTTTGATGCGTTTGTTGGGGTGCAACTGTGAATGATTTTAGACTTCCAATAATGTACGATTTTTAAGATTATGGGACCTCAAGCGGTCTTCCGTGGGTCTTCCGTGGGTCTTCCGTGAGTCTTCCGTGGGTCGTTAACGGGCCAAAATGCGCTCAAAAGTTTACTATTTTTAAGATTTGATATGATTTTACCTATTTATCTCTATGGCCAACCTGTCTTGCGCAAACAGGCAGAAGAAGTGCCACAAGACTACCCCGAACTCAAGCAGCTCATCGCTGATATGTACGAAACGCTGGCGGTGGCAGATGGATGTGGATTGGCTGCACCTCAGATCGGTAAATCCATCCGTATGTTCATCGTGGACGGCACGGTTTTGGCTGAAGATTATCCCGAATGTGCTAATTTCAAACAGCCTTTTATTAATCCTGAGATTGTTGAAGAATCGGAGGAAGTAATCGCTTATTCCGAAGGCTGTCTGTCACTTCCTGGCATATCAGAAAACGTGGTTCGTCCGGTCAAAGTACGTGTACATTACTACGATGTCGATTTCCAAGAGCATGACGAGTGGCTCGATGGGTTCAATAGCCGTATTTTCCAACACGAATTTGACCACATCGAGGGCAATGTTTTTACCGATAAGATTTCGCCTATCAGACGACAATTTGTCAAGAACAAACTGAGCAATATCGTCAAAGGAAAGACTACTGCCAAATACAAATGTAAGCGCAACTGATTCTTACATTGATTCTTACATATGGATCTGTTATCTGTTATTCTCATTGGAATCGGTTTGGCAATGGACTGTTTTGCTGTATCTACGGCGAAAGGCATTGCGTCAAAAAAGTCAATGTGGGGATGGGCTGCGATTATGGCCGTTCTCTTTGGACTTTTTCAGGGAGGTATGCCACTTATTGGCTTCTTTGCCGGCAGTATATTTTCCGATTTTTTCAGCCGATTCTCACCATGGATTGCCCTTGCTCTGCTTGCTTACATAGGCGGTAAGATGATCTGGGAAAGTCTGCACGAGGATGAACAAGACGAAGCAGAAAACGACTCATTGGTTGCAACTTTTTCTGTAAAAGAGCTTATCATTCTCGCCATCGCCACTTCCATCGATGCACTCGCTACCGGTGTCATTTTCATTCCGTGTCCCGAGCGGATTTGGTTGGGTGTCAGCATTATTGCGCTCATTTCGTTCCTTGCATCACTTGTTGGTTATGCGATTGGCATAGTTTTTGGCAAACGATTTACGTTCAACGTCGAACTATTGGGTGGTATCATCCTCATTTGTATCGGTCTCAAGATTTGGGCAGAAGGCTTATTCTTCTGATTTCTTTGAGTTCTCGCAACGCAATTGGTAAATTTTGAGGCTCTTTCTTGCAATTGGTAAATTTTGAGTACCTTTCTCGCAATTGGTAAATTTGCTCCCCTTTATGTCACTCCGCGAATACATACCGTTCTATCGTCGCAACCTCAAGGTGGCTGGACCGGTCATGCTTACACAGTTGGGAGCTGCCATGGCCGGCATTATTGACTCAATCATGGTCGGCCACTTTGGTACTACCGAATTGGCGGCCGTTTCGTTTGCCAATTCCATCTTCTTCACAGCCATGGTCTTTTCCTTTGGTGCCCTGATGGGGATCACGCCATTGGTCGGATATGCGTTTGTACAGAACGACAACACCCGTGTTGGGTCGCTTTTCCGCTCTGGATTGCTTTTCTCTGTTGGACTTTCGTTATCGATGGTAGCCATACTTGTGGCAGTCTATTTCGCTCTTCCATACATGGGGCAAGACCCCGATGTCATTCGTGTGGCCACTCCTTATTATATATTGGCCACCATCAGTACGTTACCTTTTTTGCTCGCGCATTATGCGAAGCAGTTTTTAGAGGGACTGGGCAATACATTCGTCGCAATGGTGGTAGCCATCTCGTTGAATATCATCAATATTCCGCTCAATTGGATTTTCATTTTCGGTCATCTGGGTGCACCTGCCATGGGTGCTACCGGAGCTGGACTGGCCACACTTATCATTCGCATCTTGCAGCCGATTTGTCTGTTCTTGATCCTACTGTTGGCACCCAAATGGAAACAATACATTTTCCTTGGCAAATGCAGTCTTCGTAAGGCATGGGAAGTAACCAAACTGGGGCTGCCTATTGGACTTCAGCAGACTATGGAGATTCTGGCTTTCACGGGTTCGGTCACGCTCGTGGGGTGGATTTCCAAGGAAGCGGTGGCAGCGCATCAGATTGCCAACCATATCTCTGACCTCACGTTTATGGTCTCAATGGGAATCGGAGCAGGAACAACTATACGTGTTGCGCATCAGTATGGGGCTGGGCATATGCACGACATGCGTATGGCTGCCAGAGCGTCTGTACATCTCAGCCTACTTTGGAGTGTGCTCTGTGCCGCAGTCATTATTTCTTGCTCACGCATCATACCTATGGCATTCACTTCCGACCAACAGGTTATCGACATCGCTTCTACCTTGTTGATTTTCTGTGGGTTATTCCAGATTTCCGATGCACTCCAATGCATCGGTGGCTCGATGTTACGAGGCATCTCTGATGTGCGTATTCCGGCCATTATCGCTTTCGTGGCATATATTCTCATCGCCATTCCGTTGGGCTACATACTCATGTTCCCTGTTGGATTGGGAGCCGCCGGTATGTGGATTGCCTTTATCGTAGGATTGTCTTTAGCCGCTATCTTCTTGCAGGCAAGGTTCTGGCATCTCGCAAAAAAACTATAGGGTGCGTTCTGATAGTTGTTTTTTGTTTGATTTTTAAACGGGATTTTAGAACACCTCTATAGACATGTTTATAAGGAGTTTTTTTTAACGCTCCTAAAATCTTTTCTCACGCTTATGATTCAGATTCAAAATACCATTGTCTCGCTCGAGATTCTCGAAAAAGAGTTCTGTTGCGACCTCGATACCTGCAAAGGATGTTGCTGTATCGAAGGGGATGCCGGAGCGCCTCTCACTCACGAAGAGGACGCCAAACTCCATGAACTTCTTCCGCTACTGCTTCCCGACATGACGCCCGAAGCACGTCTGGCGGTAGAGCAGGGGGGAGTGTCTTATCTCGACAAAGATGGCGAACTCGTCACCCAGATTGTCAATGGACGAGACTGCGTTTTCTCGCGTACCGATCACAATGGGTGGTGCTATTGTCTTATTGAGCGACTCCACAACGCGGGCAAAACAGATTGGAAAAAGCCCATCTCTTGCCACCTGTATCCTATTCGTGTTAAGGATTTTCCTGCGCGAGGTCAGGCCGAAGCCTTTTCCGCACTCGAGTACCATCGCTGGGACGTATGCCATTGTGCACGCAAACTGGGACACAAGCTCCATCTGCCTATCTATCAGTTCTTAAAAGAACCGCTTATTCGCCGTTTTGGACAAGAGTGGTATGACGAACTGTGTCTTACCGCTGCCGAGTGGAGAAAACAATGTAATCAACCGCAATAAATATGAGTTTTTTTCGCACTTTCATAATCTGCCTTGGACTTTGCTGCTCTTGCTGTCTCACTTCTTGGGCGGCTTCCGCCAAAACACTTGCACAATTGGCCGACAAAGCCAATCGCATGGATCATGCCGAGTGGATACAATATGCTTTAAGTGAGCAGACAAAACTCCTGCAAAACACCTCGACTGCAGATTGGTTGCGCGAACTGAACAAAGGAAACAAATCTTTTTCTCTCAACAACTACGACTCTACTGCGCTAAGTTGTCTTCCTACCATCTACGATTTGGTCCTGTACGATGTGCTCTACAGAAGCAGCTATCGCTACGCACCTTCGTTCGAGGCGCAAGACAGCCTTCGCAACGAATGGAAGGCGTTTCATCAATCTCACAATCCCCTCTTCACTACACATGGTGACGAGTGGACGCAGGGAGTAAATCTCGCTTTCGCATATTACAATAAGGCTGAATATGCTCAATATCAAGACTATGTCCAGCGTTTTCCGCACTCACCATTTGCTTCACAGATTAGGTATTACATTGCCCAAGCTGAACAGCAAAACATCCATTATTCATCACCTTCGGTTATTTCCTCGGAGGACTCGGTTCATATTGATTTTTCATGCGATAACGCACGACATATTGGTTTTGAGCTCTATCGTCTTCCCGAGCATATTGATGATCATGTAGCCGGAAAAATGGTTCTTGTTCAGCAGCAGGAAGTTACTTTTCCTGATTCACTTTCCATGCCATTCCACTTTGACAATCAGTCGCTTAACCTCTCTCCATTATCTTATGGAAAATATTTCCTGTATGTCCGCCTGCCCGAAGATAAACAACAAGTGGACGTGCGCAAATTGGAAAAGTGGCAGATTGAGAGCAACATTATTTACGTATCGGATTTGCGCTATTTTCAACTGTGTACGGGAGACTATGATAAGCCATACAAAACCACTATAGTTGTTGCTGACGCACGTAATGGTGCACCTTTGCAAAGTGTAAATGCCTTACTCTCATATCGTAAAAACAAGAAATCTCATTCTAAATTGCTGAAATCGAATGCGCAAGGCGAAATTTTGGTAGATTTTTTGGATGAGATTGTCGATTCATGGCATAGGGTTAGTGCAGATATTTATAATTATGGATTCCGGCTCTCTAAAGAGTCTGATGCCGCGTTGCCTCAATCGACTCTCCGTCATCCTTATGCACAACAACCTTATTCCTCTTTGGTTATCAATACCAATGCCGCCATTTTCCGGCCGGGAGATACCCTTTCATGCACGATTATCGGTTCGGATTGTTATCGTTTGGACAATCATCTGCTCGCGGGTAAAACCGTCCAGGTTAATGTCGTGTTTTCGGCATTGTATCAGAAGATTTGGTCTGAAGAGTTGGTCTTGGACAGTATGGCTGCTGCCACTTTCTCTTTCCCTTTTACCAATGATATGCGATTGGGAGGTTATAAGATAAATGCTGTCCTGAAAAAAGAGAAAAATGACCCATCGGCAGAACCTGACTTTCTGTTTTTCCCTTCTCATAGTGCCAATGCGTATGTTCAACTGGAGGACTATCGCCTTCCTACGTTCATTCTTTCGTTCGATACTGACAACCAGCAACTTATACACAACAAGTCTCGTCTGATTGGCGGTTCTGCTATGCGAATGACAGGGTTGCCTATATCTGCCGATACCGTATCGGTTAGTCTTACATCTCAATGCCGACAGGGCAATACATGGAGCGAATTCTCCTTTGATACCATTGCGCCTATTGATGCCGATGGACATTTCTCGCTTCCTCTTCCTGCCGATTGGTGCGATAGCCTCTATGCGGATACCATTAGTCATCTCTATGGCATTCATCTAACCGCTACTTTGACCACTCGCGAAGGTGAACAGCAAACCACCTCACAATATATCTCAACGGGGCATCAGATGCTGGAACCTGCATCCGAAGATACGCTTGATACCGACTCTACGGCTACACTATCTTGGACCATGCCACACGAGTCTGACGCTTATCTCATTATCTCATCACGAGATATAGTTATCTCTCGCGAATGGCGACATTTTGCCCAAGGTAAACAGCAACTCACTTTCCCGCGACCTGAAGGAAAAGACAACTATCTGGATGCCACCATCATCTATTGGGACAGACATTCTGCTCGATGGACACAGCACACCAAACATATTGATGGCAAACATCAAACCATGATTCGCATCGTACCTCAGGTGATGCGAGACTTCATCACGCCTGGCGCCAGAGAAACGTGGACTTTCGCTCTTCTGGATCAGGATAGTATCCCACAGCAGGGACGCATGATGATTACTATCATTGATAAGGCCGTACAGCAACTTCGTCACAATACGTTCAAGTCGCTTGCTCCACGTTGGCAGAAGAATCTCACATCGATCTTTGAGCAATCGATTTTTCCTGTTTATTATTATTGTGACTCACATATTGCCCTCAATGCCCTGTCTATTCCGGGTCTTTTCGATAAGTATGTCCTTAGAACTCGCAATTCCAATGACGTCGCATTCTTAAGCATGGAAGAAGACGTGGAGGAAGAGGTATTTGGCTTGGGTATGGGAAAAGACGTAAAAGTCTCGGGATATGGCATGGTGAGAAAGGCAACCTATGCTGGTGCTGCTGCTCCCGATGCAACGGAGTACATGGTTGGCACATCTGATGATGAAAGTATGTCCGTTATCCCTGACGATCTCTCTCAGATGAATCTGCGCGATGGAGACACGCGATATGCACTCTATAATGCCAATTTGCAAACAGATGAAAAGGGACTGATTACACTTTCCTTCCTGTCTCCTCACGACAACACCACATGGGATGTGCAGGCTATGGCATGGACAAAGAATGCCGCATCTGCCACTTTTTGTCGCTCTATGCAGGCTGTTCGTACCATTATGCTGCATCTTACCACACCTCGTTACCTCCGTTCCGGAGATAGCATAGATCTTGGTTGTACCTTGCAAAATGCCGCAGACGAAAAGCAATTGGTTACGCTCATTGCCGAAATTGTACATCCCGAAAACGATAGCATCATTTTCCGTCACGAGCAATCGCTTGTCTTGAATGCACATGCCGAACAACTAATCACCCTTCCTTGCCAAACAGGCAACTACACAGGACAATTGATTGTGCGCGCGTATGCGATAGATAAGAAAGGTGCATCCGATGGCGAAAAACGTATCGTTGACGTCCTGCCTGTTATCGAACCCGTACGCGAAGCCGAACCGTTCTTCCTCCATCCTGCCGACACGGCTTTGCTCGTCACCTTGCCTTCTGCACCTGCCGATGCTTCTGGACGTAAGGTGGAACTTATGCTTTGCGATAATCCTATCCAGCTCGTTTTGGCTGATTTGCCATCCCAACCCGATACCGCTGCCATTACTGTTACCCAGGTGGCGCACAACCTGTATGCCTTATTGCTTCGTAACTATGTTGCAGCCCGATATCCACTCTACGCTCAGCCTGTAGATGCTGAGCCAATGGTGCAAAAACTGCTCCGTTACCGGACTCCAAAAGGATTCCGTTGGCTTGATGATACTCGTTGTGAACCCTCTGTCTATGTCACCATGAGCGTGCTCCGGCTTCTGGGAGAACTCTACGAGATTGATGCCCTGCCGGTTTCTCTCATTAGTCCTGTCGAAGAGACCGTTCGTTACCTGGATACATGGGCTGTATCTTACGAGAAAGAACTCCTTTCTTCGAAAAAAAAGGCCAAACGCGTTGTCGATTATGGTCATTTTGCCGAATATGCAGCCATTCGCGCATACTATCATAGCATCACTCCTTCTCAGAAAGCCAACGCTATCTATGTCGCAGCTCTCGATTCACTTCTACCGGACTTGAGTCGGACGCATCTCGAACCATGGCCGGGCGTGGCTCTTACCCTTTATCGTGCGGGGCGTTACGATCAGGCTACTCAGATTATTCATAGTCTCCGTCAGTATGCTACGACCGACAAACGTCTTGGTATGTATTGGAACAACATGGCTGACCGCTGGTGGTTCTATCGTCAGGCTGATGTGCAAGCGCTCTTCCTCCTTGCTTTCCAGCGTATTGATCCACAGATCGACGAACTTACAGCTTTGCGACAATGGCTTTTGCTCAATTATCAGACTACCCAATGGGGGAACTCGTCTCTATCGTCCTTCGCTACCTATGCACTTGTCATGGGAATGGACAGCACTTGGATTGCTGCTACACCTCAACCAGAGGCCATTCAGCATATTGCTTTGCCCGACACGACAACTTCGTATCTGGTTACAAAAAATATGTCCTCAAAAACTGGTGACATTTCGTCTTCTATCGCATGGGGAGCACTTCGCTCGTGGTACGATGCGCCTGCCACTTCAGTACAGTCATTTGCATCCAAGGCCATGAGTCTTACACGCTCTTATCAACGTATCGACGACAAGGGGAAACTGCATAATATCAGCGCGAAAGAACTGCTTAGCAAGGGTGATCATGTCCGTGTCACGCTCTCGCTCATGCTTGACCGAGAGATGGACAATCTTACAATTCATGATTCACGGCCGGCATCACTTGAACCATTATCAGCTCATTCATCTTACATCTGGCAACCCGCACCTCGTACTCACGTAGGGTGGTATGGCACGGTGTATTATCAAGAGGTACGAAATGCAGAAACCAATCTCTACGTTCCTCATCTCAGCAAGGGTGAGCATACTTTCACCTACGATTGTTATGTCACACTTTCCGGCATCACACTCTCTGGTCTTGCAGATGCTACATGCATGATGGCCGAAGAGTTTACTTCCCACACCGATGCCGTTATTCTCTACACAAAATAATTTTTTCTGCACAAAATAACTATTTCTACACAAAATAAGTCTTTACACCAAAATATTCCATTTCTCAAAAAATCTTCCTACCCAAGCATCACATTAATCGCAATTTAATCCTGCAAAAGATATCTACTATGTCAAAGCGTGTATTACTCGGCATGTCAGGCGGTATCGACAGTACCGTTAGCGCTATGCTCCTTTTGGAACAGGGCTACGAGGTCGTGGGGGCCACGTTCCGAACCTACGATTCCATCAAAGAATCCTGTCTCGCTCGTGAGAAGGGCTGCTGCTCTGTTGATAGTATCATGGAGGCAAAAGCCAACTGTAAAAAGATGGGAATTGAGCACCATATCGTCGATTTTCGTGACACGTTTCGTGAGCATATTATTTCTAATTTTATTAGCGAATACATGTCCGGCCGAACACCTAATCCTTGTGTTCTGTGCAATTCGTATATCAAATGGGGGGCTTTTATGGACGAGGCCAAACGCTTGGGGTGCGAATTTGTTGCCACAGGGCACTATGCACAAATAGCAGAACGAAATGGTCACGTTTTCCTCCATACTGCTGCCGATGAGCACAAGGATCAGACCTATTTTTTATGGAGGGTTGAGGAGGAAAAACTGCGTCATATTATTTTCCCTCTCGGTCATCTTACCAAGCCGCAAGTACGCGAAATCGCTCGTCAGCATGGCTACGTTGCATTGGCAGAAAAGGCGGAAAGTCAGGAGATTTGTTTTGTTACCGACAACGACTATCGTCATTTTCTCCGCGATAATGTCTCCGACTACGACCAACGTGTTCTTCCGGGCAACTTCATCGCTACTACAGGCCATGTCGTAGGTCGTCATCAGGGCTTCTGTAACTACACCATCGGACAGCGCAAGGGACTCGGTATTGCGCTTGGCAAACCGGTTTTTGTTACGAAAATAGATGCCGAACGCAACGAGGTCACACTTGGAGACAATGCAGACCTTCTTACGACCGAAGTAACCGCTACCGATATGATGCTGGTGGATCCCGATTGGCTCAAAGCTGATAACCAGGTCATGGCTCGTATCCGATATAAGTCCAAACCCGTCTCTGCACGTCTTGTCAATCTCGAAAACGGAGTAGGGCACTTCATCTTCGACGAACCCGTCTGGGGTGTCACACCTGGGCAATCGCTTGTATTGTACAAAGATAATCTGCTCGTTGGTGGTGGATTTTTAGCCTAACGTTGTTTTTTCTTGACCATGTTTGGTGGTTTGGAAAAAAAATCGTAACTTTGTATCTCATAAATGAGATTTTCTGATATTCACATTTGGAATTTGATACGTTTATATGGAGACCACTCTGATTGATGGTATATTTTTCTGGCCGGTTCTGATGTTTCTTGTATGTGCAGTCCTGTGCCTCATTCGTTGGAAAGACTTGCAAATGTCTCAGCGCATTTTCGCAGCTTTCCTTTTGGTCTCTATTCCTTTCCTGGTAGGTACTGGTTTTCAGGCGGTTAACGAGCGTGAATGGTTGGTGTACACCTTTCGAATGACCATTGTTACTCACCCCTGTATGACGATCCTTTGGACGTTTTTCCTCTACATCCAATACTATTCCAAACGTCTCCCCAGCTGGGCATGGATTTTCTTTTTATACCCATTCGTTATGGGAGTTTTGCACCTCTTGGTGCTTTTCCTTCCTCACAACACGCCATTATGGAATATTGATGCAGCTGCTTTCCGTGTGTTATATCACGCGCTCCTCTATGTAATCAACCCCGCTATTCTTGCTTTTTCATTTGTCAAATGCTTTACTTATAGTCGTATGTCGGCTAATTTTATGGCTGATGACGAATCCTCACAGAAAGCATATTTGCAGCAGGTCTTGTACATTCTTTTCTTTTTTGCGCTCGTTCAGGTTCCCAAATATCTTGATTTTATTCCCGAATTGCAGACCAAACGTGTGATTCTTTTCATTTGGGCTGTCGTACTGTCCCTCTTCACGGTGTATTTCAGTCGCATGGTGCTCGAGAACTTTGATCGTCCGGAGATTGATGGTAGACAACTTGAGGAGATTGAGCAGGGTAAGGCCGTACTTATGCAGTTGGTGGAACAGGATGTTATCAGCGATGTCATGCAGGAAGAACTTGAGCCATTCCTCGAAGAGAACCCTTCCGGCACTACCGTTGAGACCGAAAAAAACTTGTTGACCGAAACAACTGAAGTTCACAAAGCAAGCGATACTTTGCATTTGCAACAACCTGCGCAGTTGGATTTGAAAATGCAACGTCTGCAACTCCTCGATAAGTTTGACCGTGATCATAATTTCGGACAGAATCTGGACGATGTGATGACAAAGCGCAAACTATACCTGCGTCAAAAAATATCTATTGCCGATGTTGCGCACCAGTTGGGTACCAATCAGACCTATGTTTCTCTCTACATTAACGAGGTGATGCATCTTACCTTCTCTGAGTATATTAACTCACTCCGCATCCATCGTGAGGTATTGCCTCGATTGCAAGAAGACCCCAATGTGTCTGTCAGTACACTCATTTTTGATTGCGGATTCTCCACACCCTCCACTTTCTATCGTGCCTTTTTGACTACTATTGGCGAATCTTTCCCAAACTACAGAAAACAACTTCTTGAGCAGAAAATGTCAAGCATTTGATTTACTATAACATACCGTATTTTCTAATTATCCTATGAAAATAAAATCCATACTATCATGAAGCAAACAATCACATTCTTTTTGTTGCTGTTTATCGGCACTATTGCCGCAATGGCACAGAATTTTCAACTCAACAACAGCACTTATTTTGAAACAGCGGGAGTCAATGTCATGGCTTTTGATGACTTTTATCCCGAGGGCCATCAGGGTGGTGTTAGTATTCTCATGAATGGCCATCGTATCGCTACCAATGGTGATATTCGTTTTGAACCCACACCGGGTCAATGGCAACCTGTTCCTAAAAAACTGGGACGCAAGGTGACCGACAATACGATTATCACGACACTCTGCTATCCCGATTCGTCGCGTCATAAGACGGGTTTCAATCCGATGATATACCCAGACTTGAAACTCAACTATCAGGTTCGTGTGGAAGCACGTGGTACCGAAATCATTGTTTCTGTCGATCTCGACCAACCTATTCCTGAGCGTTATCTCGGTAAAGTGGGTTTTAACCTTGAATTTTTCCCAGGCTATCTCTTTGGGAAGTCATGGTTGATGGACGAGCAGAGTGGCATCTTCCCTCAGCAGCCTAATGGTCCCCTTCATGTTACATCCAGCAACCTGCAGCACTCATGGAACTACACGCCAACCGATTGCTCTGTTGTTGACTACGACCACCTGCTTGGCGCAAAACTCGATGAGAATGGCATATCCGACACCTATAGTCCTATCATCGCAGACGATTACATCGCAGAACCATATGCTGTGGGCAAAGTATTTACATCTTGTCCTGAAGATCCTCTTAGCCGTCTCACTATCGAGAGCACATGTGGTGCCGACCTCAAGCTTTACGATGGACGCATGAATCATAACAATGGCTGGTTTGTACTGCGTAGTGAGATTCCTGCTGGCAAGACACGCGACGCAATAACCTGGACTATTCGTCCTAATATCGTTGCGGATTGGATGTATCAGCCTGTCATCCAAACCTCTCAGATTGGCTACTTGCCTTCTCAAACCAAGGCGGCTGTCATTGAGCTTGACAAGCGCGACCTTTCTACCCAAACTGCACAACTCTACCGTATCGGTCGCGATGGTAAGGAACTCGTTCGCGAGATTACGCCTACCCAGTGGGGAGATTTCCTTCGATATCGATATCTCAAGGCCGATTTTTCTGATATTCAGCAGCCTGGCATGTATCAAATTGCATACGGAAACTCTGAGTCTGCTATCTTCCGCATTGGTTCTGACGTGTACGAACGTGGTGTTTGGCAGCCCGTTATCGAGTATTTCCTTCCCGTACAAATGTGCCATATGCGCGTGACTGAAAAATATCGTGTATGGCACGATCGTTGCCACATGGACGATGCACAGATGGCGCATCATCACAACCATTTTGATGGTTATGATCAGAAAAATGGCGATTGGAAATACCAACCGGGTGAGTTGGTTGATGGGCTCAACGTGGGTGGTTGGCACGATGCAGGTGATTTCGACCTTCGTGTTGAATCTCAGGCGGGCGAGTGCTATATCCTCGCACTTGCTATGGAGCAGTTCCATCCTGCTATTGATGCTACGCTTATCGATCAGGTAAATCACCTCACCGAGATTCACCAACCCGATGGCAAGAACGATATTCTACAGCAGATTGAGCATGGCGCCCTCACCGTTACTGCCGGTTATCGCGCACTTGGACGTCTGTATAGAGGTATCATCTGCAATGGTTTACGCCAGTATGTAATGTTAGGCGATGCGGCTGCTATGACCGACGGAATTATTGGTAACGAAGATGACCGGTGGGTCTATACCGAGCATAATCCTCAGCGCGAACTTTCCACCGCAGCCCAACTCGCTGGTACCAGTCGTGTATTGCGTGGTTTTAACGACAAGCTGGCTGATGAATGTCTTACCATCGCAGAGGCACTCTACGATATCACTCCTGTGGAGAATGACCGTTTGGCTGAAACCAAAATGCATGCCGCAGCCGAACTCTTTCTTTCCACCGACAACCGCATCTATCTTGACTATATCATCTCGCAGAGAGAAGTGTTGAAGGATGCTGCCAGCCGCAATGCGTGGTACTTGGCTCGGGTTGAACAACGAGTAAATGGGATGAAAGATAAGAAGATAAAAGCTTGGGTTAAGGACTATAAAATGGCTCTGCAGACCTATGCCGACTCGCTCGCCCTGACTGTGGCAGAAACACCTTATGGCGTTCCTTATCGACCTGCTATTTGGGGTGCCGGATGGAATATTCAGGCGTTCGGATTCAAGCACTATTTCTTGGCTAAAGCATATCCTGAGATATTCTCTGCCGAACCTGTTTGCAATGCTCTCAACTTCATCTTGGGTTGCCACCCTGGCAGCAACCAGGCTTCTTTTGCTTCGGGCGTAGGTGCACAGTCGGCAACCGTAGGGTATGGTCTCAATCGTGCCGATTGGAGTTATATACCGGGTGGCGTCGTTTCTGGTACTGCGCTTATCCGTCCTGACTTCCCCGAACTCCTCACTTTCCCATTCCTTTGGCAACAGGTCGAGTACGTACTCGGTGGCGGCAGCTCTCACTACATGTTCCTTGTCCTCGCTGTCAATCATCTGCTCAACAACTAATCAACACCATAACACAATGAAAAAACTATCTTCTTTAATCGTCAGTCTGGTATTTCTTCTTACCGCATGCACCACTCCTGACAAACCATTTGTCCTCAAGCGTGGTACCAACCTTAGCCACTGGCTTTCTCAGAGCCCACTTCGAGGCGAAGAACGTGCACGTCGTGTCGAAGAAGACGACATCGCCCGCCTCAAGGAACTGGGATTTGACCATGTACGTATCCCTATTGATGAAGAACAATTTTGGGATGAAGAGGGCAATCAGCTTCCCGAAGCATGGGCGCTCCTTACACGTACCCTTGATCTCACACAACAGTATGGACTGCGTGCTATCGTTGACCTGCATATCGTCCGTTCACACCATTTCAATGCCGGATTTGATGGAGGCAAAAATACTCTCTTTGAAGACCCTGCACAGCAGGAAAAGCTGGTCGATCTTTGGCGTCAACTATCTGCTGTCCTGCATAGTTACAAGACCAGTATGGTGGCATATGAGTTCATGAACGAGCCGGTTGCAGACGATCCTGAACAATGGAATCAACTGATTGCGATGGTACATCATGAACTCCGTTCATTGGAACCAAACCGAACCCTCGTCATCGGTTCTAATCTCTGGCAGGGTGTTAGAACATTCAAGGATTTGAAGGTCCCGGCCAATGATCCACATATTCTCCTTAGTTTCCATTTCTACGAACCTATGATTCTAACTCATTACAAGGCAGAATGGAGCGAATATGGTCGCTACACGGGCGAGTTTCAATATCCTGGTGTGATGCTTTCCGACGATGATTATCAGTCACTTAGCGATGAGCAACAACAACTGCTTGCTCCCTTTATGCAGGATTGGAATCGTGACATGTTGAAAGCCATGATACAGCAGGCTGCCGACGTGGCTGCACAATACAATCTTCCTCTCTATTGTGGCGAGTGGGGCGTGTATTATACAGCACCTGCGGAGCAGAAATACCAGTGGTATCGCGACATGATTTCCATTTTCGACGAACTTAATATCGGTTGGTCAACATGGTGCTACGACTCTGGTTTTGGTTTCTGGAAACGTGACGATAGTGGCTTTGACGACAAACCTATGCTTGATATTCTCCTGAGTGGTAAAGCCCTCGGCGAGTAATATACATTATCCTTCGCCTTCCTTACATAAATTCTCCATTTACGCTTTGACGGCCAAAACACGCACATGTGTTTTGGCCGTCTTCATTGGTTGTTGTTCGATACTCTATCGAGACTCGAAGTTCTTCTGTGAACTGCAAACCATAGGAAAAACATCTGCAAACAATGGGAAAAACGATGCTCTCTCTTTACTGTTCGAATAGTCCTATCAGGCGATCATATCGACTTCCAAATGGACGATGATACACATATACTCGATAGTGGTTGTGTGTCTGCCAGAAACTACCTTCGATACGTTGCATCGTGGCCACCTTCTCCCCTTTGGGCACAAAGGCATACAACCATTCATAGCCTCCTTGTTTGAGGTAACTGGTCAGTACGTAGGCATGATGATCGTTGTCATATTGCATTCGATTTGAAGAGGTAAACAAGTTGTACCATGCGTCACCCAACACATATACCGAACCATCAAACCAAGGATTCTCCATCGGTAAGATAAAATGTACTTGCACATAGTCGGCTTCTGTATCGTCATAATCCGAACGTTCATAATTTATCACAAATTGTCCATTCGCATCTGGTTCGCTAATATATGGTCGATCAGCTCGTATCTCTGATGGAAATAGAAAAGCATGATGATAGGTGTGATCATAACTCATCTGATCCACGTTTTGCCCCATAAAATAGAGACTGGCATCATCAAAATGCTGATATTCATTGCCGCCTTCAAAGATGAGCTCTCGACTATGTATCCAGCGCAAGTGCTGTGGCTCTACCAGCGAGGGTTTAGGGGCAAAAACTCGGTTGTCAATTCGACCATTTTGCTCTACAACCAAACGTATTTCATCAGGCGAGAGCACCTTTTCTTTTTGTAAATCCAAGTCTATGTCCAACTGTTGATAGCGACCTGAAAATTCGATATCGGTATTGGCTCGTTGATTTATCTCTATGCGGGTCTTTTGTTCTACTACCTGAAAACATACCGTTGCTACCACTTGTTCACGTTTGCCGTCTTCATATATTTGAATTGCATAGTTGCCGCTGATGGTAGGACGCATGTCTTCGTTGGGAAACAAAAATCGATAGTGAGTATAGTCTTGTTGGGTATTCAGAGAGTGTTCATAGTCGTTGATATCCACACTATTTGAACCTTGCAAATACTCGTATTCAGGTAACTCGTCGCGCGTACCATCTGCATTGAGATGGAGCAGGGTATAACTATAGAAATGTGTCTCATGGCTGAGTTGATCGAACGAGATCTCCAATATCTTATCCTCGTTGCCCAATTCCAAATACGGCCGCAATAATTGGCCATTGTAATCTGCCGACTCGGGTGCATAACGCAAGCGAAGAGTTGCCAATTCGGACCCTGATAATTGGGTGCGAAGTGGTTGCAAAGCCCATGATATGCTGGTCAATATGCACAATAATCCGACCGTCAAGATTCGTTGTATTTGTCTATGTTTCATGACTTTTACCATGCAAATATGGTGCAAAATTAGTATATTTCTGCGAAATGTGCAAATATTTGGCTATATTTCTTGCATATTTAAATAATATTTAGTAACTTTGCGCCAAAAATTAAGGCATTTGTTGTTCTGAGAATTGCTTTTTTTGATTTTGCAGTTTTAGGGTTCGTTGTTTGTCCAACGATTAACCTATTCTTTTCAGAACACTTAACAACTATATATTTATTTCGATATGTTTACAGAAGAACACGGACTCTATGTGGCGCATTCCGAGAATGGCCCTATTTCTATAACGGGTAAGATGGCGAATCGCCATGGTTTGATTGCAGGTGCTACGGGTACCGGTAAGACTGTCACTTTGCAAGTCTTGGCTGAGACATTTAGTCAGGCGGGCGTACCATGTTTTATGGCCGACATGAAGGGAGATCTCTCCGGTATCTCACAGAAGGGGCAAATGACGGGATTCATCGAAAAAAGATGTGGTGAATTCGGTATTACATCTCCGGCTTTTGGTAGTTGTCCGGTTCGTTTCTTTGATGTTTTTGGAGAACAAGGTCATCCTATGCGTACCACAATCTCCAATATGGGACCACAGTTGTTGTCGCGTCTCATGGGACTGAACGACACGCAAGAGGGAGTACTCAATATCGTATTCCGTATAGCAGACGATCGTGGATTGTTACTCCTTGACCTTAAGGACCTTCGCGCCATGCTTAATTATGTTTCTCAGCATGCAAAGGAATACATGACACAATATGGCAACATATCGGCCGTGTCTGTAGGTGCAATACAGCGTGCCCTTCTTACGCTTGAAAACGAGGGAGCTGACAAGTTTTTTGGGGAACCATCGTTCGACATCTATGACTTGCTTCATCAGGAACAGGGAAAAGGTGTGCTAAGTGTTTTGGCTGCAGATAAACTTATGCTCAACCCCAAGTTGTATTCGACTTTCTTGCTTTGGCTTTTGTCTGATCTCTATTGTCAGTTGCCGGAGGTGGGTGATATGCCGCTGCCAAAACTTGTTTTCTTCTTTGATGAGGCGCATATGCTCTTTACCGACACATCCAAAGCGTTAGTGGACAAGATTGAACAAGTCGTTCGTCTCATTCGTTCAAAAGGAGTGGGGGTTTATTTTGTAACGCAGAGTCCTACCGATATTCCTGAGGATATTCTTGGCCAGTTGGGTAATCGTGTACAACATGCATTACGCGCCTTTACACCAAAAGACCAAAAAGCCGTTCGTACGGCAGCTGAAACCTTCCGTGCAAACCCTGCTTTTAAGACCGATGAAGCCATTATGAACTTGGCTACCGGTGAAGCGCTCGTTTCGTTCCTTGATGAGAAGGGGGCTCCATCTGTTGTTGAGCGTGCTCGAATCCTTTTCCCACTTAGCCAGATTGGTGCTATCACACCTGCACAGCGTCAGGAACTCATCAATAAATCGCGACTTTTCGGCAAATATGACAAACCATTTGACCGTGAGAGTGCATTCGAGTTGCTCATGGCAGAAGCAGAAGCTGCACAAGCGGCTGCAGAGGAGGAGTTGGCTATCCGCCAAGAACAGGAGGCGGCCATTGCTGCGGAGAAAGAGAACGCTAAAGTGGAGAAAACAGCAAAGAAAACCAAAGAACAACCATCTGCGGCTAAAAAAGCTGCGCAGGCTGTGGTGGGAGCTGCTATCGGCGCGGCTGTTTCTACTGTGGGTCGCTCTGTTGCAACCGAGATTGCCAACTCGGTAACGGGAAAGAAAAGCAAGAAAACCGGTTCTGAGAAGATGAAAGATGTGGCTGGACGTGCCGCTGGTAATGCCGCCTCATCCGTTATCAAGTCCCTCGTTCGTGGTGTGCTTGGTAACCTTATCAAATAATTCTTGGTCTGCAAAACTGCTGAGTTTGATTACTCTTCCATTTGTTTATTATTCAATACTTTACTTCCTTTTGTTTACTAATCAAATACCTCTTATATCATGGCAAACTTGAACGATTGGTGGTCATCTTTGACCATCGCTCAGAAAGAACGAATTGCTACAAAAGTGGCCAATACCGACCCGGAACAACCTGTGCATCGTATTTATTATCCCGATTGTACTCGTTGGTGGATAGCACTCTCACCTGAGCACCAGCAGCAGATTCACGATCATTGTACCGATCACCATGGCTACTTACTTGCTGATTGGAAACAAGGGTATCCCCTCAGTTATTAAAACACAAAGTTATACTTTTACTCTTCTGATTCCAGTTCTTGGATATAGTTAAGTATTTCGTCAGCTTTTTGCATCTGTGGTTTGTAGAATTTGAAGTAACCTATTAGGCCACCGATCAGGCCACCTATGGCTAAAATGATAACCGTACAAATTATCAACATTGTATCGGTTATGCCCATCACGCCCAAATACTCCATAACGTACCATGTGAACCATATTATGATAAAAACAGGACTGATGCGATTGAGCCAAAAGCGATTCACACGTTGGTAGCCACGCAAATTTTTTGCCGTTTGAACCAATGACCCTTCCATGAGGTGGAAGATGTGATACTTACGAATAATCACAATCTCCCAGCACAAAGCAAAAATAAAAAAGAGAGCAGTACTCAAGCAAAATGCTGGCGACAAATGAACCAAAAAATATAGCATTAAAGGCAAGAATAATGCAACACTGGCTACCAGTATTAGGCTGCTTATTTCCTTCTTTTTGAATGAAATAGTGTCGTTGGTTATCAACTTATGCAGAACTTGTTCATGCACCTCAGTTTTCTTTTCCAATTCTTTCTTGAGGGTTATCAGTTGCTCCCTCATCTCTTGAAACTCGGTGTTGGTCATATTTGTTGTCATTTATTTCGTGTTATATATTGTTTCTGAATCTTCGTCTTTCATTCGCATCAGTTGCTGACGTATTCGCACTAGTCTAACACTCACATTTTTTATGCTGATACCTACGATGGTTGCTATTTCTTCATAACTGAGGTCCTCGAGCCAAAGTAGAACAATTGCGCGATCAAACGGCCCTAATTTTTGAATACGTTTATGCAATAGTTTCCATTGATCGGCATCGTTGGTTTTGTCCGCACCTTCGAGCAGAGATGGCTCGACCACTTCGATACTGACCATATTGCTGTGTTTGCGTTTGCGATCATAAGAGATACAACTATTCAAGGTTACCTTATATACCCATGTTTTTAGACTACTGCGTCCTTGAAAATTCTCAAAGCCTTGCCATAAGTTAATCAACGCTTCTTGTACCAAATCATCCACCTCTGTTCGATCATCGGCAAACATGAGGCAGATAGAATAGATGGTTGCCTTTTGCTCTTTGATTAGTTCGGTAAATTGTCGTTCTATAAATTTATGCATATGTAATTGTGTTGCTTTTTTTACATGTAGATAACACAAAAAAACGTCGAATATGATTTGTTATTTTTATTGGTTAGACGCAAAACTAATCCATTATACTACACAAAAACGGCAAAAAAAAATTTTCTTACCGTTTTTGATTTGTTATTATTTCTTTTCTTCAAGAATTTTCGTCTTTTTTTGTTCGATATCAGCTCTGCTTGTTTCTCTGTATTCTAAAGGTGTATAGCCGGTGTGGAGTTTGAAATACTTACAAAACATGCTTGCATTTGGAAAGTTAAATTTTTCTGCCAATTCCTTAACACTTAGTGCTTCATGTACCAGCATTTCTTTTATCTCACGTATTGTAATTCCGTTGATGAGAGCCAATGGTGATTGCGAACTGTTTTTTTTACATATGACTGCCAGATATTTGGGAGTTATATGCAGTTGCTCCGCAAACCATTTTACATCACGATGACGACCATGATCGTTGTAAAGCAATCGTACAAAACCTCGAAAGTGATTGTCCTGACGTGCTGTTGATATCTTGTTGAGCATCACATTTTCATCCTTGTTTATTTCATCATGTATCCATGAGAAAATCTCCAAAATAATACTTTGAAGTAGGATATTTGAGACTTTGCTTTGAGTCTCGTTGTTAACATCATCTTGAATAAGTACCTGCATTAGACGATTGAATGCGCTGCCTAATTGAATATGGCGGTTATTCATATGAATAATTGGGTGATTAAATGTGTACTGCAGTTTGTTATACCAATTGGTCTCTTGCTGCAAACAACTGTTCAGTACTTGACTCAAGGCGCCTATTGGTACAAAGTAACATACACATTGAAAATCTGGCGAACACAGATAATCTCCTAATGAAAACTCTGGCATACAAATTAGTAAATCGAAAACCCCCATGTCAAGAACATCGGTCTTATTTGCTGTTATTTGCATGCGCCCGCGCGTGCACGATATTATATAGGTACCTGGAATGGGAGTAGAGTTGGGGGGCAGCAAGGTTTGTATTTCATTGGTAAACACGATGCCGCTATGAGGAAATACATGGTGCATTTTGTAAAGTATTTGTTTATTACGAGTTATTATAAGATGTTCAAAAATCATGCCAGAATGTTCAATTTTTCCACTTTTAGAATTTCTTATTTTGAATATATAAATATTCGAAATCTTTACTATAAACAAAGGCGGCTAAAAAATAGGGGAGGGGATGTCCCCAAAAAAATTAATTTTATAAATGAGGATAATTTATAAATATAAACATAAGAAATATAAAAAATACGTCAATTTACATATGTAAACCATGTAAAATTTATATTTATTATGAAATTTTAATTTAGTTATATAAATTTGATAAAAAGTATCGCTAATGGCTAAAATATTAGTTTTATTAATTATATATTTAGGTTGTTAACTTATTATATTTCAGCAGATACGTGCAATTCCTAAAGTAATACTTTATGTTTTACGTAGGTATCTGCCGACATATCTGATTACATAGCCTTATTGCTATATTATGATTGCGTAAATTGTTTAATATCAGCAATGTACAACTCTTTTCTAATGTATTGTTATATATGTATAGTGACTGATTTTCAATGTTTTATATAAATGTAAATATCCTGTTAATAATTATGAAAGTTAAGAAACATGAATTTTGTCTAATTGAAAATATTTTTATTTATTTGTTTGCATATATGAAATAATTTAGTTATCTTTGCACTCGATTTCTTAACATAGTTATTAACAAATCTTGAACATAAGGCCATTTTGACCATTCATGTATAGTATTTTATGCTAAATCGATTTGCGTGTCTTAAAACGTAAATTTCGAGATGAAGAAATATTGACAATACTTGGTTTATAAATTCATGTGACATTTTGACAACCAGGATTGTTTGGAAAAATTGACAAATGTATAATTGAAAATGGATGTTAGATTGAACGAAAACGAACGTGTTCAACAGGTTATGCAGTCAGAGGGACTTAAACTAAAAGAGTTTGCACAGCAGTTGGGCGTTTCTCAAGCTGCATTATCCAATGTATTGAACTTGAAAAACAAACCCAGTCTTGATATGATGACCAAATTGCTGAATAGATACGGCAATATCAGTCCTGATTGGTTGATTCGAGGTGTTGGATCAATGTATAGACAGAAAAATGAACAAGTACAACAAATGTTGTTCGATATCAAACCGCTTGATATTCTTCCTGATGCCGATCAGAATGTCAGCACTCCTGCTGCAATAGCCGGTTTGGGAACCACAAGTGAGACTAATAGTACAAAAAAGCAGGACCGCCAAAGTATGGCGGCCCCGCAAGTAATTGAGCGTCGTATAGAAAAACATGTCACCAAAGTGGTGGTTTTCTTCGACGATGGTACGTTCCAGGAGTTATAATATTCGTGTGGGGGCTATACTTATAATGTGTAACCGCACAATCTCCAGGCTAGCAACACAACAGTATGATTAGTTGCGCTGTCATGACGCGTAGGAACATTGTCAATGGATAAACAGTAGCATATGCAACCGATGCTCGCTCATTATCAGGTGACAATGACGTTGCATAGGCCAATGCTGGTGGATCAGTAGTAGCGCCAGCAGTCATACCTGCTAACGTAAAATAGTCCAAATGTAAACATTTGCGACCAATGATATTTATGATTAGCAGTGGCAAAATGGTAATGATGAAACCATAAAGTATCCACATGTAACCTCCATCCATGATAGTTGGAATAAACGATTCGCCGGCGCTGAGTCCTACTGCGGCCAAAAAGAGCGAAATACCTATTTCACGAATCATTTTGTTTGCGGATGTGGTAGCAAAAGTGACCAAATGATACAGAGGACCGAAGCGCCCAATCAAAATGGCTACAATCAGCGAACCACCTGCCAAACCCAATTTAAACGGCTGAGATAGGCCTGGAATTGCGATAGGTAACGTGCCTATGACAATACCCAAAACGATACCTAAAAATATTGGCAATAGGTTTGGAATCTCCAGTCGCTTCAACTCGTTACCAAAAATATCTGCTACCTTTTCTACATCTTTCTGATCACCTACGACCATGATTCGGTCACCTACCTGTAGTATCAAATCGGGAGTTGCCAATAGGTCAATGCCCGCACGATTAATACGCGTAATATTTACATGGTAGGTTTTGCGGATACCTAAACTGCCTATTTTCTTTCCATTCCACTCTTCTTTGGTTAGTACAATTCGACGCGAAACCAGGCTCGAAGTAGCCGTATTGATTGTTGAATTATTTTCTTCGCGGCATTTTCCCAACAATTCTACAGTAGGTAAGCTCTTCTTGTCAGTAACAATTCGCAATACATCACCTACCTGAACCTGGCTGTCATAATTAGCGACTTCATCAATACCACTCTTATAGATGATGCGAGATGCTATGATTTTTACAGGGAGCAATTTTTGTACTTCAGCTACTGTTTTGTGGTCAACGGCAGGGTTGGTTAACTCTACATCCACGCAGATTGGAATATTGTTTTCGTTAATGGAAGCCTGGCGTAAACTCTCTTCCTCCTTTTTTGTGTTGATGCCAAAAATCCAACGAATAACCATAATACTTAGCAGAATACCGACCACACCCAATGGATACGCTACGGCATAACCTGTAGCAATCGACGGGTTAGTGTGCCCGAAGGAATCGGCAAATGCTTGTTGAGCTGCACCTAAACCGGGAGTATTGGTTACCGCACCACACAATACGCCTACCATTGTGGCAATATCGGTACCCGTAATCCAATGGAGACAAAAGGTGGTCAAAACGCCCAATAGTACAATGCCAAGAGCTAGCATATTCAACTGAAGACCACCTTTTCCAAAGCTTGAGAAAAAGGACGGACCTACTTGTAAACCAATTGAATACACAAACAGAATCAGTCCAAAGTCCTTAGCAAAATGTTCTACATTTGGCTCTAAGCGCATACCAAAATGCGATAGGGCAATACCTGCAAATAAAATCCAAGTGATACCCAACGAGAAGTTTTTTATTTTTAGTTTTTCAGCTAAAAATATACCTATCGCTATCGTCAAGGTAATCACCAAAAGTGATTGCGTGATGCTGGGTGTGAAAAATAAATTAGATAAATAATCCATATCTTTATATATATTGTTGAAATTCACCAAAGATTATACCATTCAATATGGGAGGCCCTCATTCTTGTTTTCAACGTCTTGATAGATATCAATCATTGCTGATAATTTTTCTATCGTAATCTGCGCTGCAGCTTGTAGCGAGCGTCCTTGCATGAGCATACTTATCAGTTTCCCTGAAAATATATCGCCTGTTCCTGAGAAGTCAACTGGGACTTCACGATAGGGAAGTGTGAGGTATTCATCAGTAGTTACATCATATCCCAGTACGCATGTTTGGTTGTTAACTCGTGACGAAGTGATTAAAACAGAACTTGTTCCAATAGTTCGCATCGAATCCAATAGTTTTTTTGATGACTCCCCATCTAATCCTGAGGCTGAAAAGGGGGTATCTGTCAGATAACATGCTTCAGTATAGTTGGGAATTGCCACATCTGCAATTGCTACCATTTTGCGTAGGCGATCTATCGTTTCCTGACCTATGCCGGAGTATAGATGTCCATTATCTGCCATTATAGGATCAACTACGATAATGGAGCCTAATTGCTTTTGCTTGAGACAGAAACTGCTAAGAAGTTCAGCTTGTTCATCACTGGCAACAAAGCCTACGCTTATCATATCAAATCGAAACCCCAATTCTTTCCAAACATTGATAGATTGTCGCATATATTCTGTTGTATCAAACAAAGCATAATTTTGATAGCAAAAATTATTTGATACCAGAGCTGTTGGCAAATATGCGACGCTGAAGCCTTTGCGAGTCAATACCGATGCTTGTGCTGTGATAGCCAATCGACCATAACCAACCAAATCTCCTATGAGCAATACCGTTTTTTGCATACCTTAAGTATATTACAGAAACTTTTTCTATATAAAATAATTTCTACTAAAGAAACTTCATTTTCTAAGAGAATGCAAAATTACTGCTTTTTTCTTAATTATCCAAATAAATAGCACATATTATTCTTGAAATAGTATTTTTAAAACACCTATTTTACATAATCATAATTAGGTTACATGATATCTAGTAAAAAAGTTAGGGTCAAAAATTACTTTTGGAGATACACAAAACGCGTTAGAAAATTTTTATGCAGTATTTATGCACTTATTGCCTTCATGAGGTTGTCATCAGACTCACATGAGATCTTGAAGCCGACTTCATGAGACTCTCGTTTTGTTTATTTGAAATTATCATATGCATTCGATGTATATTTTCTGCATATTTTTGGTATATTTTCAAACTTTGTTGTCCCATTTATGGGCCTCCATAATATTATAATATCCTACAACTCTCTTATAAATTATGGAACGCAAATCCAATAAATTAACAAAAAAGTCTCGAGCCGAAACTCAAGACTTTTGCATCCGTGTAGTGCTACCCGGATTCGAACCGGGGTTTACGGCGTGAGAGGCCGTTGTCCTAGACCCCTAGACGATAGCACCATATGGGTCATTTCCAAAACCGAGTGCAAAATTACTGCTTTTTTTTGACATGACCAAATATTTCAGCAAAAAAATGTAAAAAAAATGCAAAAAGGGGCGTTTTTACCCCCATTTTGCTAATTTAAGATGTAAAAAATGTCCTTTATTCAGACAATTTGACATAAAGTGTACAGCAGCATTTATCGTGGAGACGATAATTGCTGCAAGGACAATGCAGTTCTTCCGCATCATTGTGACAAGGACAATCTCCGTTGCATCGATTGATTCCCTTGATGATGCCGTTTACAACTTTTTCGTTGGGATTGAGTTGCCAACCAGGCTTGCAATTAGCCTTTACATATTCCAAATCTACCATAAATATAAAATTAATGTGTGTATGATTATATTTTCTCCCACAAAAATTACACCAAAATTAACAGAATGTCATAATTTCTGCCAAATCATTTGCATAAATAAAAAAAAAGCAGTAACTTTGTAGCACCATTTTAAACACAAACGTATACCATGTTATTAGGATTTGATATTGGTAGCTCGTCAGTTAAAGCGAGCATTGTAGATCATAAGACTGGCAAATGTCTTTGTAGTACTCATTTTCCAAAACAGGAAATGGCGATAGCATCGCCTCAACCCGGTTTCGCAGAACAGGATCCCAACCAATGGTGGGAAGCTGTGGTTGCTGATACTCATACCCTGCTTCAGGAACTGGAAAAACAAGGTTTGAAGCCCAATATTCAGGCCATTGGTATCAGTTATCAGATGCACGGATTAGTGTGTCTGGGTGGGAAAAAAGATGCAGAAGGCGGTCTGTTGGAACCACTTCGTGCTCTTCGTTCTTCGATCATATGGTGTGATTCTCGTGCCGTGGCATATGGAACCAATTTTACGGCAGGTAAATTAGCTTGGGTTCGTGAGCATGAACCGGAGATATATGACCAGACAGAGTACGTGCAATTACCTGGCGATTATATTGCTTGGCGATTGACTGGAAATGCTGTAACGACGGTTAGTGGACTGTCGGAAGGTATGTTCTGGGATATGAAAAAAAGTGAGATTGATGAGGAACTGATGGCGCGCCTGCAATTGGATAGCCGTAAACTGGCTCCTACGGTACCTACTTTTGGAGAACAAGGCAAATTAACTGCTTCTGCCGCTGAGGAATTAGGGCTGAATGCAGGTATCCCTGTTACCTATCGTGCTGGTGATCAGCCGAATAACGCATTGTCGTTGGGCGTTTTGGATGCAGGAGAAGTGGCTGCTACAGGTGGCACAAGTGGCGTAGTATATGCCGTAAGTGATTTACCGGTTAGCGACGAGAAAAACCGAGTTAATCCATTCGTACACGTAAACAACAAGACGGGTATCTTGTTGTGTATCAATTCGGTAGGAATCTTGAACGCATGGCTTCACAGGAACGTGGCGGCCGACTTGACCTATCCGGAAATGAATGAATTGGCTGCAACTGCTCCGATTGGCGCTGACGGCTTGTCTGTTATTCCATTTGGTAATGGTGCCGAACGAGTACTTCAAAATCAGCCTTCGGCATGCAGTATTCACGGACTCCAATTTAATATACACACACGTGCGCACATCATACGCGCTTCGCACGAGGCTATTGCATTCGCTTTTGCCTATGGTATGGGGGTAATGAATGGTATGGGAGCTGAGACGAAATTGATTCGTGCTGGCTACGGAAACTTGTTCCTCTCCCCTATTTTCCGTCAAACGCTATCGAATCTTACTGGCGCACGTATTCTGCTCTATGATACCGACGGAAGTGTAGGTGCTGCTCGCGGAGCCGGCATTGGAGCAGGGCTCTACTCCACCCCTCGCGACGCCTTCAAGACGTTGCAGGTGGTAGATGAAGTCAATCCTGTGGAAGCCGATCGTGAAGCTACGGAACAGGCTTATGAGAGATGGCTTAAGATACTGAAGGGCTAATTGAATTGCAATTGCTATTGCGCTATAATACAACGATTTAGACAATAGAAATAGTGCAATCAACAAACATGAAACACAAATAATAATATATAAAACTCAACAATTATGGCTACTTATTTTCCTTCTATTGAGAAGATTCAGTTTGAGGGTACTGCAAGCAAAAACCCTTTAGCATTCCGCTATTACGACAAAGATCAGGTTGTATTAGGCAAGAAGATGTCTGAGTGGTGCAAATTCGCTATGGCATGGTGGCACACACTTTGCGCTGAAGGTGGTGACCAATTCGGTGGTGCAACCAAAACTTTCCCATGGGCACAAGGTACTGACCCAATGACCGTAGCAAAACAACGCGTAGATGCAGGTTTTGAGTTCATGCAGAAGATGGGTATTGAATACTATTGCTTCCATGATGTGGATCTCGTGCAAGAGGCTGATACTATTGAGGAGTATGAGGCAAACATGAAGGAGATTGTGGCTTATCTGAAAGAGAAGCAGGCTGCTACCGGTATCAAGTTGCTTTGGGGAACGGCTAATGTGTTCGGTCACAAGCGTTATATGAATGGTGCTGCTACCAACCCTGATTTTGATGTAGTGGCTCGCGCAGCTGTTCAAATCAAGAATGCTATCGACGCAACCATTGAGTTGGGCGGTACCAACTACGTGTTCTGGGGCGGTCGTGAAGGTTATATGACCCTCTTGAATACCGATCAAAAGCGTGAAAAAGAGCACTTGGCACAGATGTTGACCATCGCTCGTGACTATGCGCGTAGCAAGGGATTCACCGGTACGTTCCTGATTGAACCAAAACCAATGGAGCCAACCAAGCATCAGTATGATGCGGATACCGAGACCGTTATTGGTTTCCTCCGTGCTCATGGTTTGGATAAGGACTTCAAGGTAAACATTGAGGTCAACCACGCTACTTTGGCTGGCCATACCTTCGAGCACGAACTTTGCTGCGCTGTGGATAACGGCATGTTGGGATCGATCGACGCAAACCGTGGCGACTACCAGAATGGTTGGGACACGGACCAATTCCCTATCGATCAATATGAGTTGGTACAAGCTATGATGCAGATTGTTCGCAATGGCGGTCTGGGCAACGGCGGTATGAACTTTGACGCTAAGACACGTCGTAATTCTACCGATTTGGAGGATATCTTCATCGCACATATTGCTGCCATGGATGCTATGGCTAAGGCTCTTCTGACTGCAGCTGAATTGCTGAACGACTCTCCTATTCCTGCCATGGTGAAGGAGCGCTATGCTAGCTTTGATGGCGGCAAGGGTAAGGAGTTTGAAGAAGGCAAACTGACACTCGAGCAGGTAGTTGCTTATGCAAAAGAGAATGGTGAGCCTAAGCAGACTTCTGGCAAGCAGGAGCTCTATGAGGCTATCGTAAACATGTATCTCTAATCCATAATTCCAACAATCTCGGCATCTTTTATGTCGGGATTGTTGGCTTTTTAGGAGTGATAGTCTCCTATCCTATTTTTGTATGAAAAGTAATAGTTATTTGTATAGTATCGTATTGGTAGCCGTTTTGGGTGGTCTGCTCTTTGGCTACGATACGGCAGTTATCTCGGGCGCAGAGGAGGGACTTCAAGCTTTTTTCTTAGGTGCTGATGGATTTAATTACTCCGAGATGCTACATGGTTTCACCAGTTCATCTGCGCTGATTGGTTGCATCATCGGTAGTGCGCTGTCTGGCCTGTGCGCAGTTCGTTTGGGGCGTAAGCGTTCGCTTATTTTGGCTGGCGTGCTCTTCTTCCTCTCTGCTTTGGGATCTTTCTATCCCGAATTCTTGTTTTTTGAAAAGGGAGTACCTACCATGGGCTTGTTGATTGCATTCAACTGCTATCGTGTTTTGGGTGGTATAGGTGTAGGATTGGCATCGGCTATTTGTCCAATGTATATTGGTGAAGTGGCACCGGCCAATATCCGCGGAAAATTGGTCAGTTGGAACCAGTTCGCTATCATTTTTGGCCAGTTGGTCGTTTATTTTGTCAATTTCGTCATATTGGGTGACCATCTGCAGCCTGTCGTAGAAAAAACTGCTGAGGGACTGATGCAGGTGTTACCTGGTGCCGAATGGATGACGGCAAATGGCTGGAGATATATGTTTGTCAGCGAAGCTGTACCTGCTGGTCTGTTTGCGCTGTTGATCTGCTTTGTTCCTGAGACACCTCGTTATCTGGCTATGACCGGTAAGGATGACAAGGCATTGTATGTGCTCTCTCGCATCAATGGCGAGAAAGAGGCGGCTATGATTTTGAAGGACATCAAGGCTACTGCAGCAGAGAAGAGTGAACCTCTGCTCACCTATGGCGGACTCGTGATTTTCATTGGCATCATGTTGTCTGTGTTCCAGCAGGCTGTGGGCATCAATGCCGTGTTGTATTATGCTCCTCGTATTTTTGCGTCGGTAGGCATGGGTAATCCGATGGTTCAAACCGTGTTGATGGGTGTCGTGAATATTGCTTTCACTCTCCTGGCTGTGTTTACGGTCGAGAAATGGGGACGCAAGCCGTTGCTGATCTGGGGCTCATTGGGTATGGCTGTAGGAGCATTGGCTTTTGCTATGTGTCAGGTGGTGACACTTCCTCCATTCATGAGTGTTGTTTGCATCATGATTTACTCGGCATGCTTCATGTTTTCATGGGGACCGATATGCTGGGTATTGATTGCTGAAATTTTCCCGAATACGATACGAGGTGCTGCTGTTGCAATTGCTGTAGCATTCCAGTGGATCTTTAATTTTATCGTTTCCAGCACGTTCGTACCTATGTACAATATGTCGTTAGGTTCGATGGGAGATAAGTTCGGCCATATGTTTGCTTACTTGCTTTATGGCGTCATTTGCCTTGTTGCCGCTTGGTTTGTATGGAAATTGGTTCCTGAGACCAAGGGCAAAACGCTGGAAGATATGACAAAACTGTGGAAAACGAAATAATCTGCAACTTTTGCTGGAGCATTATTAGGGCTTGAAACCAAGTGGATAAAATGTTCCAAAAAATGAAATAAACAGAAAAAGGCTGCCTTGGGGTGGCCTTTTTTATGTCTAAATAACAAAAATGCTCATGTAAGTGCATTTTTTTGCCGAAATATTTGGTCAGTTCAAAAAAAAGCAGTACCTTTGCACTCGCTTTTGAAAGGAAGCACCTATTTTTGATAGGTATATGGTGCGTGTAGTTCAGTGGTAGAGCGTCAGATTGTGGTTCTGATTGTCGCAGGTTCGAATCCTGTCACGCACCCTTCGAAACGAAAAAGAGAGCCTTATGGTTCTCTTTTTTCTTTTTGTGCCCTGGGCGAGTTGTACTCTGCCCCCAAAACTTGCAGTCCTAAAGTATTGTATATCTATCTTGTTTCGTATCTATAATAGACTTCTTCTGTTTCAAGATGATAGATGGTGCCATAGTCGGTATTCATGTATTCACACAAATCATCCACTATGCATTTCATCTGATCTAATGTATATCTCTTGTCAGATATTTTAAAGAAAATCTTTATATCACCTAAATACTCACCTATCTTTCTTTTTGAAGGAAATACTTGATATTTGTTATAGGGATCAAAGATTAGACCATGATTAAGATTTTCTATATACACATTAAACTTTCTTAGTTTTTTCAGATTTAATGTGCCTGCAGGGAATGCTATTTCACTAATAGGGCCGACAATGTTTTGTTTGTCGAATTTTAATCGAACCGGTTCGTACGGATCATATTTGTCCGGACACATATCAAGCTTATCATAATTAATGAAGAAGCGAATGATTTTTTCCGCTACCGGATTATAATATGGACGAATGGAGTCAGCAAAAGCATTGTATTCTTTTAAAGTAAAATTCCATGATTTCATGTACTCAACCGCCCTTACATCGGTTAAACTGTCTCGTACTTTGATATTCAAGACATAGAGTTCTCTTTCTGGATGTATTTTTCTATTTTCGCTCTGCATTTCAGTTGGTATTAAGTTTTATCCAATCTTCACTTCGTTATACCGGCAACCAGAACAAGCAGAACCGTCATAGTCACTACTATTACTCCCGTCCAAAAAGTAATCAATCCTTCTTCCGGTTGCTTTTGAACTACAAATATCCTAATAGTAGAAACAACCATAAGAACCACTATGATTGCTGAAAGAAGCATTAGTAATTGTACTATCCACTCAACACATTGGGTTTGCGGCAGATAAGTCATCCCATATATTCCGCCCCAAACAAGCACAAACAACAATGTCAACACCCC
>JAKSNQ010000070.1 GCA_024399615.1 Paludibacteraceae bacterium
TTTATCCGTCAGCAACGAGGAAACGATGACATCAAGTGGGAAACGACTGCTCAGCATAACGTGGGTTTGGACTTCGCGTTCTTGGGTAATGACTTGTATGGTAACTTTGACTGGTTCCATAAGTTGACTTCAGACATTCTTGTGTTCATGGACGGTATAGCCGCCATGGGTGAAGGTGCCGGTCGATTCATCAATGCCGGTGAGGTAAAGAACACGGGTTTTGAACTCTCATTGGGTTACCGCCATAAGTATAGTAACGGTTTCTCTTGGGACGTGAATGGTAACATCAGCCGCTACAAGAACACTGTGATGAAATTGCCTGCAACGGTGGCTGCTAAGGGCACTTTTGGCGGCAATGGCGTAGAAAGTGTAGGAGGTCATGCAATGTGGGCCGGTGTAGGCGATGTGGCTGACGGTATATTCAAGAGTCAGGATGGGATAGACAACCATGCAACCCAAGAGGGCGCTGGTCTTGGCCGTATTCGCTATTTGGACTTGGACAAGAACGGCGTCATTGACGAGAAAGACCAGACATGGATTTACGATCCGACGCCTGCTTTCAGCTGGGGGCTGAACGTTTACATGCAGTACAAGGGCTTTGACCTGACATTGTTCTTCCAGGGAGTTCAGGGTGTGGATATCAACACGCAAGACACAAAGATGCGTACTGATTTCTGGGCCAACTCAGCTAACAACGTGCCTTATTTGAATAAGGGCGTGCGCGTATTGGATGCATGGAGCCCAAGCAATCCGAATAGCAACATTCCAGCACTGACTACCCGCGATTTGAACAACGAGGGCCGATTCTCAACCTATTATGTAGAGAATGGTTCGTTCGCGAAGTTGCGCACTATTCAGTTGGGTTATAACCTGCCGGAGGATGCATTGAAGAAGATGCATATGGAGCGTGTCCGTTTCTATTTGTCAGCCCAGAACCTCTTTACCATCAAGAGCAAGAGCTTTACGGGGGTTGATCCGGAAAATTCAGGCTTTGGCTATCCTATTCCGTTGAACTTGACCTTTGGTCTAAACGTAAGCTTCTAATGCAAAACGAAAAACAAAAGAGAATAATTATGACAAGAAAGAATATATATATAGCAGCCTTGTTGGCATTAGGGTTGTCGTTGACAGGTTGCAGTTTTCTGGACAGTCAGGTGCCCCAGGGTGTTCTGACTCCGGATCAGATTAAGGATCCGAAATATATTGACGATGTGATTATCTCGGCCTACGCAGGTCTGGTTAGCATTGAGGATATGAACTCATCCTTCTCGTTATGGAACTACGACACGCGTTCGGACGATTCGTATGTAGGCGGTTCTAACTTCTCGGATGGTGCTCCCTTCCACAATCTGGAGCTTGGTACTGGTGTGCTGACGACGGACTGGATTTTCTCCAGCATTTGGAATCGTCACTACCAGTTCTTATCGCGCGTGTCGCTGTCTTTGGACCTGCTTAACATGGCAGATCAGGAGAACGAAACCATCCAACAGCGTACTGCGGAGATGAAATTCTTGCGCGCCTATGGTCACTTCCAACTTAAGCGTCTGTTTAAGAACATTGCTTTTGTCAACAAGTATAATATGGAGGAAGAAGATTATAACAATCTGGAGAACACCGAATATTCTAATGACGAAGGCTGGCAGCAAATCATCAACGACCTGAAGGATGCTGTTGAGATTCTGCCCGAGACGCAAGTAGAGAAAGGTCGCCCTACCAAGGCTGCTGCTGCTGCCTTCCTTGCAAAGGTGTATCTATATAAGGCATATCGTCAGGATAATCCCCAGTCACACCAAGTAACCGAGATTAATCAGGAAGACCTGGCCATGGTCAAGGAATACACCGACCCTAAGTACTATACGGGCTATCGTCTTGAGGCAGATTTGCACAATAACTTCCGTCCAGAGGAGCAGTACGAGAACGGTCCGGAGTGTATATGGGCAGTTCAATACTCACGCAACGACGGTACTACTTGGGGCAACCTGAACTTCGCTTATCGTCTGATTGTACCCTGTATTCCTAAGGTACATGATGCAGGTTGTGACTTTTACAAACCCTCTCACAATCTGGTGAATGCGTATCGCACAACTGCCGACGGTCTGCCCGTATGGGATCTGTCCGGTGAGGCTTATGAAGTAGGTTCTAGCCAGACGGTAGATCCACGCCTTTTTGAGACGGTTGGTGTTCCGGGCACGCCGTATATGTTCAACACAGACTTCATGATCGACAAAACCGATACATGGAGCCGTTCGGGTGGTATGTATGGTTACTATATTACGCTCAAACAGAATGTAGATCCGGCATTGAGCAACATCTATCTTTTCAACTGCGACAACCAGTGGGCTTCATCTATGAACCGTATCTTCCTGCGCTATGCGGACGTTCTGTTGATGCGTGCAGAGGCACTTATTCAGTTGAATGAGATTGGAGAAGGTATGACTTTGGTCAACGACATTCGTACACGTGCCAAGGACATGGCAGACAACAGTATCGTATCTGGCTATACCGGCAAGTATAATGTGCACTATAGTGTAGGTTTGTATCCGACTGGCCAATCGAAGGAAGAGGCCATGAAGATTGTGAAGTGGGAGCGTCGTTTGGAACTGGCTATGGAGTCGGAGCGTGATGCTGCTACAGTAATCAACAAGTTCTACAATGATGAAGGCCAGCTGATGAACTTCATCAAGGCTGGTAAATTTACCGCCGACAAGAATGAGTACTTGCCGATTCCTCACGAGCAGATTGCTGCATCCAACGGACATTATACGCAGAATATCAATTGGTAATTTCAATTTTATAATGAAAAGAGCATTTTTACATATCCTATTCGCCATCTGTGTGACGATGGGATTCGTGGCATGCAACTACAACAACGCGGGTGATCTCGATGTGAGTGGTTCATGCCTGATAGAAAAGATTGTCCTTAACGGCCAATATGTGGGTGCTATTGATGTGCCCCATCGATTGATTAAGGTGAAAGTCCCAGTGGACTACACCGAAAAGGCAGACATGACGGTAACTGAACTGATTCTCTCGGAAGGTGCCACTGCCAATATCAAAGTAGGAGATCATCTCTACCTGAATGAGGCAAAGAATATCCAAGTAACCAACGGCAGTCTGGTGATGAACTATCAACTGTCGGTGCGCAACGACGAGGCCGTACTGAATGTGTTCCTGTTGGAGGGCGTCAAGGGTGTCATCAATCAGGATGAGAAGACGGTGACCATCTCACTGATGGGTAATCATGGTCTGGATTTGGCTAACGCTACCTTTGAGGCTTACTGCAGCGAGGATGCTGTATGCAGCCCCGCCAGTGGAACCCGTGGAAACTTCACGGCACCGTTCGTACTCACAGTAACGGACAATACCGCCACTGCGAAGTACACTGTAAACGTAGAAGTGATGGATAAGCCCAAGGCACTCTTTGTGGGTGACGCGGAGAATATCGAAAAACTGAATGACGAGGAGAAGGCGGCTGCCAAGTGGTTAACCGGAAACCTCAGTGGGGCGGCTTATGCTTCATGGGAAGACATCGCTGGCGGCAATATTCCGCTGGATGAGTGTCAGTTCATTTTCTTCCACAGAAACACCGGTTCGTACGGCAACGCCCTTGGATTTGCCAATGCCGAGACGGGTGCAATGGCAGCATTGCCCAAGATTAAGGAATTCTGGAAGAATGGTGGTGGAATCGTACTGAGCCGCTCGGCTGTCAACTATGCGATTGCCCTTGGAGCTATGCCGGAGGATGCTTATCCAAACAACGTTTGGGGTGGCGGAGGCAATGGCTCTGATCTGATGGGGGCTGACCCATGGCACTTCTTTGCATGCGACAGGTCTCACCCGCTCTGGAACGGATTGGTAACCTATCCGGGTGCTCCGGATAACGCAATCTACACGCTGGACAACAACTACACCATCTGTAATACCACTTCGCAGTACGGTTTCTGGGATGCATACCAGGAAGGAGTTCCGGCAGTAGAGATGAAGACCGGAGCACGTGCGCTGGGTGGTGACAATACAGTATCATCATGGGAGCTCAAGGCTTACAACGGTGAGTTCGGTAAGGGCGGTATCATTTGCTTTGGCACCGGACTGTTCGACTGGCATTCGCCTACAGAGTATGAGTCAGTTTACCACGAGAATATGGGTAAAATCATGCTCAACGCTTTCGATTACTTAACTAAATAACACAGAATGATTATGATGAAGTTTAGAAAAATATTCAACATCGTCATGCTGGGCTGCGTGCTGGTTGCGGCAGCCGGCTGTAGCGATGAGAAAATCATTGGCGATCCGGAGAAAGACTGGTCTGGCACCAATTATTACCCCTCTGTGGATGAAACAGGATTCTCCACCTACTACATGCCCCAAATGGGGCGTGTAGGTGATCCGATGCCTTTCTACGACCAAAAGTCGGGGGATTTCAAAGTCCTTTACCTGCAGGAGTACGAGCAGAATATGACCTATCGATTCCATCCGATTTGGGCAGTTTCGACCAAGGATGGTTGCAATTACCAATCGATGGGAGAATTGCTCCCCGTAGGTGCCAACGACTACGTGCAGGATGCGGCCATCGGTACCGGTTGCGCCTACTATTCAGAGAACGAAGGGCTGTATTACATCTACTATACCGGCGAAAACGGCCACTGCAAGAGCCGCCAGGTAGTGATGCGTGCTACTTCACCTGATTTCAAGACCTGGACGAAGGACGACTCATGGGCACTCAATGGTACGGACTATGGGTTTTCGGGTAATGACTTCCGCGATCCGCAAATCTTTAAGGAGGGCGAGAAGTATCACATGGTTATCTCTACCTATCCTATCACCGGTGGCGACCCTCGCTTTGCAGAGTTTGTTTCTTCCGACATGAAAAACTGGGAGCCTGCAGGTAGTTTCAAGATGATTTGGGATCGTATGCTGGAGTGCCCGGATATTTTCCAGATGGGTAACTATTGGTATCTGGTCTATAGCGAGAGCAAGGCTGAGCCTTGGAGCCGTAAGGTGAAGTATATGATGGCGGACTCGTGGGAGAACCTCAAGAGGTGCTTCAACGATGGTCCTAAGTGGCCAGCAGACGATCGAGAAGGTGTACTGGATACTCGTGCTTTCTATGCCGGCAAGACAGCCAGCAATGGTACAGACCGTTATATCTGGGGATGGGCACCTTATCGCTCGGGAAAGGACAACCATGAGAAGAATATCAATGTCGGTGCCGCTCGCGAACCGAACTGGTCGGGCGCACTCGTATGCCACAAACTCTATCAGCTCGCTGATGGTACGCTCTCTATTGCAGAGGTTCCTGCTATGGCTGCCAAATACAACAAACCTGTTACAGTGACTGTCAAGGAGCAAAAGGATGAATATACCCTCTATAGCCGTTTGGAGACCCATAACCACATCTCATTTACGGTCAAGACAGAGAAGGACGGTGATGCTTTTGGTATCTCGTTCGGTCGTGGCTCGGATGCTCCATTCTACTACACACTCAGAGTTAATCCGGAGGAGAATGGTCGCCGTAAGGTGAACTTCGAGCAGAATGGAGAGGGTGGTATGGGCTTTATCCCGGGTGCGGATGGTTACATCATGCCGCGTCCTGAGAACAATACGTATAAGATTGATATCTACACCGATAACTCAGTAGTCGTGATGTATATCAACGGCATATACGGAACCACTCATCGTATTCACGGCGCTGCACGCAACTGCTGGAGCATCAATGCCTACGATGGAGCGAAACTTACCGTTTCCGACCTGAATGTAACACAATATTAATTT
>JAKSNQ010000071.1 GCA_024399615.1 Paludibacteraceae bacterium
GCCTTATTCTGCTTTTCCTGCTACGCAGATGACAATCTCTCCCTTGGCCGGGCGTTCCTTGAACGAGGAAATGAGTTCCTCGAGCGTACCGCGTCGGGTCTCCTCATGCACCTTAGATATTTCGCGCGTCACACTCGCGCGACGCGTGAGGCCCACATGTTCAGCCAATTGTTCCAGCGTTTTCACCAGTCGGAACGGCGACTCGTAGATGATGAAGGTATGCTCCAACTCTTTTAGGGCCAAAAAGCGTGTTTGGCGTCCCTTTTTCTGTGGCAGAAATCCCTCAAAGTAAAAACGCTCGTTTGGCAGCCCCGAATCAACCAGAGCCGGCACGAAGGCCGTTGCTCCGGGCAAACATTGTACTTCGACACCGGCCTCGACGGCTGCTCTGACCAGGAAGAAACCCGGATCGGAAATGGCCGGCGTGCCGGCATCAGAGATGAGAGCGATATTTGCACCTGCCAATAGCCGATTGACGATGTCATCTGAGGTGTCGTGTTCGTTGAACTTGTGATGGCTCTTCAGGGGCGTGTGGATGTCGAAATGATGGAGCAATACACCGCTGGTGCGTGTGTCCTCGGCCAAAATAAGGTCCACCTCCCGCAGCACTTTTAGTGCACGGAAGGTGATATCTTCGAGGTTACCAACAGGTGTAGGAACGATATACAGCATATGCTAAAAAGTCAATTTCGTTATTACCAACGACGTTTTAAGAGGTGGGTGAATAGTTCGTAGGCGGTGGATTCGCGATTCCATTGTGGGAAATGGGTAGAGATATACGATTGCGCTTCCGACAACGACTCCAGACGATTGAGAATCTCTATCGTACGGTTCATCAGTTCACCATTATTGCCAAACAATTCTCTTTGGAACAGGAACCGGTCACCCATCGTGATGCCACGCTTGAGGTCATCCAGACGTGGTATGACCGACTTGACAGGTTCAGTCTGCGCCTCGGTCTCAACCGATACGGTCGTCTCAACGACATCCTCAATCAGGGGTTCTTCTGCATCGGTAGTTTCTTCGACTACGGCTTCCTCTGCTTCTGCCTCGACAGCTGCCTCGACCGCCGTTTCTTCGACTACGGCTTCCTCTGCTTCTGCATCGACAGCTGCCTCGACCACCGTTTCTTCTTCCGCAACTTCGGCCTCTTCTTCAAACTCGACCTCCAACTCCGGCAGACCGGACTCTTCGTCGATGGCAATCTCTTCGGACTCGTTGACGATGTCTTCATCAAACTCGACCTCCAGTTCCGGCAGGCCGGACTCTTGGTCGATGGCAATCTCTTCGGACTCGTTGACAAAATCAGCAGTGGCAGCTGCGATAGGTGCAGCTGCTACTGTGATGGTGAGTTCGGCCAGTTGTGCTTCCAGTTGTGCAATACGCGACTCCAACGCAGCGATTTTCTCTTCTTGCGCTGCTTCTGCCTCTTCGGCTGCCTCCAGTGTCGCGATACGTGATTCCAACGCAGCGAAACGAGCTTCTAATTCTTCAAAATATATTGCGACTGGTGTCATATCAGCATGCTACTTTTTCCAACCATTTTACCATACCGAGCATGATGCTCATGGATATGAGGCAGATCACGAAGAAGACCGCCCAGCAGTATTGGATAGGCCATGCGTTGTACATAACAGGACCCACCCAAATCATGAGGTTGCCCAGTGCAGTGGCGCCGAGCCACAAGCCTTGGCAAAGACCAACCATGTTCTTTGGAGCCACCTTGCTCACGAAGCTGAGACCGAGTGGAGAGATGAACAACTCGGCTACGGTCAGGAAGAAATACGTAACGATGAGTACCCATGGACCGGCTTTGGCCAAGCCTTCGGCGGCCATTTGATCAGCGCTGAGCGCACGGAAATCGGTACCAGAAGGATATCCGCTAACGTATGAGAAGACCATGAGGAAGAGGTATGCGCAACCTGCTACGGCCATACCGATAGCAATCTTGCGTGGGGTGGAAATGCTCTTACCTTTCTTAGCCAAACCACCGAACAACCACATGATGACAGGTGTCAAAACGATAACAAAGAATGGGTTGAGTGCCTGCCAAATCTCAGGTGCGATTGAGTCGGTCTGGACAAAGTCGCGAGCGAAGACCGAAAGCGACTGACCATTCTGGTGGAACGACAACCAGAAGAAAATAGCAATACCAAGTACGGCAAACAGCGCGTACAAGCGTTGCTTGATCTCCTTTGCCATAGCAATCTTCTCTTGCTCGGTATATTGCTCTACGGCCTTAGCCGCCTTGGCTGCAGGTTGTGGGAACATCTTCTTGGTGCAGATGAAGACAATCAGCGAAATGAGCATAGCAGCAACGGATGCGATAAATGAGTAGTGGATGCCTTGATTGAAGACTGTGATATAGTCTTGGCTGAACGCAGCGAGGTCCGTAATAGCGTCCGCATTCTGAGCAGCCAAACGCATCGTCTCTGCAAATTTCTCGGTCACCAAACCATCCTGCAGATACTGATGGCAGAGAGCTGGCATGTCAGCGTTGTACACAAACTGATGCGCGTTGAGCCACCATTGACGGAGCAGAGGAGCAACGAAAGGTGCGATAAGTCCACCGATATTGATGAAGACGTAGAAAATCTGGAAACCGGAGTCACGTTTGTCTTGTGCAATCTTCAGCGCTTCAGGTCCCTCCTTGGCAGCCTCTTCCTCCAGTTCGTCATACATCTTTCCAACGATAGCCTGCAGGTTACCCTTGAAAAGACCGTTACCGAAGGCAATCATGAGCAAAGCTACGCAAGTGAAGATGAGGATACCCCACCACTGGCTGCTACCATCTGTTTCGCTAAAGACAGGTATAGCCAATGCAACATAACCCAAGGCCATGATGATGAGACCCCATTGGATGGTCTTGTTGTAGTTTTGAGTTTTGTCGGCAATGATACCGCCCACGAGGCTGAGCACATAGATGCCGAAGTAAAAGACGGAGTAGATTAGACCGGCTGTGCCGTCCGGTAATCCGAATTTTGATACCAAAAAGAGCAGCAGGACTGCATTCATGATGTAGTAGCCGAAACGTTCGCCCATGTTGGCGATGGCTGCAGGGATAAGTCCCTTAGGGTGTTTGTTGAACATATGTGTTGAGTTTTTGGTTAATTTACTTGTTTATTCCAGAACTGGTCATTCAGGTCATTGCATATCGTTTTTATAACAACTCTGTATTGGCCGTCAGTTGCAGTATGGCCTCGGGGCCCAACCGAAAGAGTGCATCCAAGATGCATATCTCGTTGCCCCAACGGTTTTCCAGATTCTGCTCGGCCCAATCGCTCGTCTTGTTTGTCCTGCCGGTATTTCCGTCGGGCATTTGGTTGTGGAGCAATGAATGAACGATGTCAAAGGTCCAATCATTCAGCTCGATGAGCCAGCGCGTCTCGCGTTCATACAGCGGCCTGAGGTAGTCCTGATAGTAGTCAAAATAGGGCGTTTTCTTGTAGGCACTCAAGATAGCCATCCAATGCTGATGTTGCCATCGTGTCTGATAGCTGATTTCCACGTCGCGAGTGTATTGCTTACTTTCCACCTTCTTGACAGGAACGCTCAAAACGAGTGGGTGCCCCGTCGCGTCGAGTATGGTGCAGCGGTTACGACAGGTCTGCTTGGGAAACGACTCCATCACTTCGATCTGCACATCCTTCTCGCCGGTTGCCCGAAAACATTCCCACCAGCCGATGGTCCCCCAATATGTAGTTGGTAAGATCACTTCTTTCCTGTTTTGATATGACTCAACGCTGTGCACGGGTGAAGATGCGTTCCCAGCGTATGCCGCCTTTCTCTTTGTCTAACGAGAGCCAGATAAAGCGTGGTTTGCCTACGATGTGATCTTCCGGAACCGGACCCCAGTAGCGTGAGTCCAACGAGCTGTGACGGTTGTCGCCCATCATCCAATAGTAGTCCATTGCGAAGGTATAATCCTCGCCTATACGCATGGGCTGAAACTCGTAGGCTTCGGCGATACGGCGATAGATAGCATAGTTTTCTGCTGTGATATGGATGGTTTCACCTTTGCGTGGCATAACGATGGGACCGAAATTGTCACGTGTCCATGCGACGGTCCGGTCGAATGGGTAAAAATACTGAGGATAAACCACACCACCATATGCTTCCGGTTCGCGCAGAATGCAGGCGATATTGCTGTTGGCGCTCAACTCCTCTTTCATGGCTTTCGTCATAGGGAAAATGTAGGTGGGCAGCGTAGGATCAAGCGGTAAAGACAGATTGGTTGCTATGGCTTGTACACTCTGCTCGTTGATGACGCCAAAGTCGGCTTTCGACACGCCCAGTTTGCTGATAAACTCTTTCGATAAGCGAATGCCAGTGGTCTGTACGAAATACATGTATTGTACCCCCGGATGGTCTTCCAACGGTTGATCGTTGATATACACCTGGTTATCAATAATCTGCAATTTGTCACCCGGAACGGCTACACAGCGTTTTACGTAGTTTTCGCGGCGATCGACCGGACGAACAGTCACCTTGCCGTATTCGTTTTCGTGATTGAAGATATGCTGTGCACCACGGCTGCTTTTCAGCGTGTAGTAGTCGCCTTGCATCTGTTGCTCCCATTTTACACAAACCGTGTCGCCGGCCGGGTAGTTGAAAACAACGATGTCTTCACGTTGCGGTTTGCCAAATCCAGGCAAACGACGATATTCCCAATGTGGCTTTTCGATATACGATTTTCCTCCGCCCAACCATTTGGGGAATGTGTGCTGAACGAGAGGCATACTCAGAGGGGTATTGGGAACACGCGCTCCATACTGGGCCTTGCTGACATACAGAAAATCACCTATTCGCAGCGTTTTTTCCAGCGACGAAGACGGAATCTGATAGTTCTGAAACAAATACAGGTTGATGAAATAAACGGCTACCAATGCGAATACGATGGCATCTATCCACGAGAAGACAGAGAATAGGGCTTTGTTCTCGATCTTTTTCCACCAGGTCCATGGGATGTATCGGGTCACAAACATGTCTGCCACGACAGGCAATAACAGCAACCAAAGCAGGCTGCTCCAATGTCCCCATGCCACCCAAATGATAAATGCTACATATACGGCACACCATATCGCACAGCGTACCCAACTGGCGCGTTCGCACGCGCGAATACGTTCTTTAAGATTATTTGAAAATTTGCTCATATTCTGTTTGTCTGTTATCAGTCTGCAAAATTAATGCTTTTTTCTGACATGTGCAACTTTTTCTCCGTTTTTCTAAATATCTTTGATATTTTTTCACGGAAAATGCCCCGTAACGGATACTTTCTGTTGCCTCCAATCCTGCTCGTGCCGCTTTGATTAACTTC
>JAKSNQ010000072.1 GCA_024399615.1 Paludibacteraceae bacterium
GTCAATCAGTTACGGATGAGCAGGGTGCCTCGTGCATAGTCGTAATAGCAATGGTACTCTTTGAGTCGCTCGCGGCTGATGCCCTGAGTAGGAGTGGCGAGTCCGTAAGAGATGTCGTAATCTTCTCCACAGTTGGGACAATGTGCAAACATACCATCGGGTTCGACCGTCGCTCTCTTGCTGACGCAGTGGGGACAACACAGGTCGAAGGCTGCGTATGTCTCGTTGAACGTAGTGCAGACGAGCAAGCCCGCATACCCCATCATTTGAGTCGGAAATTGCGGCTGTGTGAAGGTGTACATCTTGATGTCGCCGGCAGGCACAAAAGTGGCGTATTGCCCCTGAATGCGCAACTCAAAATTGACAGGCGTATTGGGTACCGAACTGCCGTAAGTGGTGGTATTACCAGGCTGACAGGCAGTCATTGCGCATGCCGCAAGTGCATAAACGACCAAGCGTACAGGACGCAAGTGAGCAAACGTCATTACTCGATGGCGCATAGGTGGATGGTAAAAATGAGGGTCGAGTAGGGAGGAATGAAACTGGAGGAACCCTCTGAGCCGACGCCTTCTTCGCCATAGGCCAGATCCCATGGGATATAGAGTATGATGTCGCCATGTACGTGAATCTTCTTAAGCCCCTCGTAGAAGCCCTTGATGATACCTCCGGTGCCAACATTCATGGACATTTGTGCGTTCTTACTGCTGTCAAACCGATAGCCGTTGATGAGTTTTCCGGTGTAGTCGCAATAGACGACGCTACCTTGCTGAGGCTTGGCATCAGAGGTGACTCCCATGTGGAGGATCTTATACTGCAAACCGGACTCGGTGACCTTGATATCCGGGTCGTTGGCCAGATTCTGTTCCAGCCATAACTCATTCTGCGTTTTCCAGTCCATCCAGTTGTCTTTCTTGCAGCCCAGTAACATGAAGACTGCGGTGAGAAGTAAAAATATTTTTTTCATGACAATTAACGTGTTACAGTTAATTTATACTTATGGGGAATTATCAGATTTCCCCCTTATCTTGCTGATTAATGATTCGTTATTTTGCGAGCCAGGACTCGGGATCAATGATGGTGCGGTCCTTGTAAATCTGGAAAAACAGCTGTGTTGCGTTGTCCTGATCAGGGTCGCTGTAGATGGTGCCGATGGTTTGTTTCGCCTTGACCTTGTCTCCCTTCTTGACGCTGACCGATTTGAGTCCCGAGTAGACTGTGCGGTAGTTTCCATGCTGGATGATGATGGCGGTCGTGCCTCCCATTGACATGCATGTGGTTACTTCTCCGTCGTATACCGCTCTCGCGCGCGTACCTTGTGTAGATTGGATATATATACCCTTGTTGTTGATAGTAACTTGCGAGAGTGTGGGGTGCTGCTGTGTGCCGAAATGTCCCGAAATGAAACCGCGCTCGACAGGCCATGGCAGTCGTCCTTTGTTCTTCTCAAACCCGCCGGCGAGAAGAGTTTGTTCCTTGGTCAGTTTGGTAGTGGTTGAGACCTCTTTTGAGATGGCTTCCTCTATTTTTCGGTTGAGTTCGTCTGCTTTCTGTTGCTGTTTTTTCTGCTGTGCAAGCAGTTCTTTCTCTTTCTTCTTGAGCTCCTGCAACATGCTGTTTTGCTTTCGCTGGTCGCGCGTCAGTGTTTCCTGCTCCTGCTTCTGCATCCGTATGGCCTCCTCTTTGGAAGACTTGTACGAGAGCAACAGCGTGTTTTTCTCGTCAATCTCGTTCTGTGTGGCGATGATGCGCTCAACCTGCATCTTTCTGTGCGTTTGCAGGTCTTGCATATAGCGGAGACGTCGCACCATCTGCTGATAATCTTTGGCGGATAAGATGAACAGGAGTGGCGTGGCGTGACGCATGGTGTAGTGCGTTTTTTGTACCAATAATGCGTAGTCATCCTTGAGCAGTTGCATGTGCTGCTCGAGTGAGTCGCGTTGTATGCCGAGCATGTTCATCTCAGTATTGAGGTTCCCAATCTCGGTGTTTAGGTCAGAGATGACCTGCTTTCTCTGACGAATACTGCGATCGAGAAGGGTGAGTTTGTTTTGTGTAGCCGCCTCGCTTTTTGTGGTCTCTTGCAGCATCTGCTTGGTGTGCTCCAGCTCCTTTAGCGCCTTGGCCTGCTGCGTTTTGAGAGAAGAGACTGTGGCAGAAGAGGCAGTTGTGCTCTTCTGTGTCGTCTTTTTCTTCTGGGCATAACATGGTGTGGTGAGCAGCAGAAGCAGCAGAATATATGTGAAAATATTTTTCATTTGCCGGTGAGAATATTACCCAATGTCGTTTTCTTGTAAGACGACAGTTTGACCCGTTTTGCGTTGACAGTCTGATTAAACTCGATGTTTGGCATGGTGAGATGGAGCGTAGCCGCACGCTGCATGATATTGAGATCGATGTCGATAGCGTTTGGATAAACAATCTGCCCATATGTGGCATGTCCGTCATACTTTATGCTGAGTCCTTCGTTATCAGCAGTCTGCTCCGGCGAGATAGTTGTACTCATGAGGAGGTAGTCACCGTCGTTGATGCAATAGCGGTAATTCAGTTGGTCATGTGTGGCTTGTATGAGCGTCTGTGTTTGCACCTGGGCAGGCTGTATGTTGACAGACTTCTTTTTGAGCAGGACAGACTGCGGTTGCCCCAAGATAAAAAGACGATTCATGGCTAAGGCCTGAAGGTCAGCAAACGTGATGGGGAGTCCGGTCTTCTGTTGCAGTTCGTCATAACTCATCTGTACGTATCGACGGTTCATCTTGTCGAGTACCATGAGGTCGGTGCCAGTCGCTTCAATTCTCATCAATTCGATTCCCAACAAAGGCTGAATGGAGAAGATGATAATGGAATCTTGTACCATGGTGATGGTTGCATTGCTGGAAATGCTGCGTTGTTCGTAGTTGATCAGCAATTTGGCCTTAGTTGCGTTGAAGGTCATGAATGCCGGCTGATTCCTGATGGTCTGCGAGATGAGTGTCTCGGTCTTGGATATGGTAGCGGCGTGCTGAGACGATATGTTTTTTTGCGTTGAGCAACCTGCGATAATAAGCGTTGTCAACAGGAGGACGAATATGTATAACTTTTTCATTGGATAATTATCAATTAACGCCCAAAGGGCTAATTAACATACGTGTTCTGAATCATGGGTTGGGTGGCGTTCCGCAGATGACGAGGTAGTGCTGAATGAAGACCTGATCATTTTTGTTCTCCAGATTTTCCCAAGCCTTTTGGATATAGAACTTAGCGAGAAACTCCTGCCCTTGCAGGTGCAGAATCCAAGCGTATGTGTCGAGATAAGTAGCGTTGTTTGGCTCTTTTTGTATGGTTGTTTGACTCATCTTCTCGGCTTTTCGCAGGTCGCCTCCATTGGTCGCCAACATCCATGCGTAGTTGTTGAGAACGTAAATGTTTTCCGGCATGATGGCCAATGCTTTCTCGTAATAGGAGAGTGCAGAGTCGATTTGCTCTTGTGCCGCATAGATGTCCGCCAATTGTGCCGTGAGTGCGAATCGATAGTTGGTTATCTCGTTGCCATCAGTTTGCTTTAGTCCCTGCTTGGCGAAGATAATGGCAGAGTCGGTATCCTGTTTGCGCCACATGAGCAAGCTCATGATATAGTACCACTGTTTGTTCTCAGGCACAAAGGTGATAGCGGTTCGTGCATATCGTTCGTAATCATCGTCGGTAATGGTGGAGTCGGATGAAAGCAGGTCAAACAGTTTCTGCCATGCCGGTTCGCTCTGCGGATGCTGTCGAACAATAGACTTGATAGCCTTCAGTTGGACGCTGTCGGATCGCAGGGCCGGAGTAGTCTTGAGGAGTTCCAGTTTGTAATCCGCATCTGCCGCCTCGTTGTCGATAGCCATCATGGCGTAGTGTTGTGCCTGTTGCAGGTCGTTTTTTGCGGAGAAATAGTTGCTGAACGCGAGGTTGAGATATGGATTCTCGGGGTAATGACGCCGGATATAGTTCAACTGTTCGTATGCCGCTGCGGTGTCGCCCGATTGCAGATACATGCTTGCGCGCATGTTTTGGAAATAATAGTTCTCCGGCTCGTATCGCAGGTATTCATCGATGGCGGCATCCGCCTGCTTGAATTTGCCCTGATTCTGCAGTATAGAGTATCGTTGCAAGGCGCCATAAGGAGTCTTACCATTGATGCGGTCCAGCTCATCCTGCATGCGCAATGCCATTTTGGCATTCCCCTGATGCATGTATAACTGTTGTCTCCAGTCAAAGGCCTCGTCGGCATTATGGTCGAGCTGACAGATATGTTCAAGCACCTTCATGCCCTGTTTTTGCAACTCGCTATCTTCGGAATGCAGTAGTCGGTTGGCATAGTTTTGCCAATAGGAGAGTGGCTCATGATGGTAGGCTCTTTTTGCGTATGCGAGTGCGATGTCAGGCTGGTTCATAGCGCCATACATGAGGCTGAGATAGTTCGCCACAGCAGCGTCGTCGGGTACGATGGCTTCGCAATGTTTGAAGAGCGCAAAGGCATCATCGTAATGGCTGTTCAAAAAAGCTTCGACGGCCTGGTAAAAATAATATTTGAATTCCTGCTCCAAAAGCACCTGAGCGGCGTCGGGTTGCGGCGTCGCTTTTTGTTTCCTGGCCCACGAAGGTAGGCAGACCGTGAGGATGATGAGCAATATGGAGAGGATCTTTCTCATGAGAGGTCAGTTGAAATTGGATGTGATAGAATGTCCGATAAAAGAAGAACAGGTGCCAATTATTTCACGCCGGAATGGCCGAACCCTCCGGTGCCTCGTTCCGTTTCGCTGAGTTGGTTGACCAGAATCAGTTCGGGCTGTTCGTGTTTAGCAATAACCATCTGTGCAATTCGCTCTCCCGGTTCGATGGTGACATCTTCGTTCGAGAGGTTTACGAGAATGATGCCAATCTCTCCTCGGTAATCGGCATCGATTGTGCCGGGGGTGTTAAGCACAGTGATACCGCGCTTGAGCGCCATACCGCTACGTGGACGTATCTGCGCTTCGTATCCCACAGGGAGTTCGATGAAAAGTCCCGTAGGGAAAAGTTTGCGTTCGAGACTACGAAGTGTGACGGGCTCGGTGATACTGGTACGAATGTCCATGCCTGCCGCCTGAGGCGTTTCGTAGCGTGGCAGCGGATTGGATGAATGATTGATGAT
>JAKSNQ010000073.1 GCA_024399615.1 Paludibacteraceae bacterium
ATCGGACAAGAATTGCTCACCACGCTGCTATCGGCATGCGTCATTTCGCTGGTGGCATTTTTTGCCATCATCATCGATGACAACGTGATGGAGGGCTACCACCATTTCCTCATCTCATTGGCCGTCTTGTCTTCCCTGCAGTTCTCCCTCAGTTACATGGGGCGACTGTTCGTCAGCCTGGCAACCAGAGCCTATTTTCGCACGCCGCGCACCTATACGCTCCAGCAATCGGGCTGGCAATACCTGCTCAGTCAGGGAACCATCTCGCTGCCGCAGGGAACCGAACGACTCATCATCAATGTGCCCGAACAGGCCACCGAGCAACAACTCTACACCATCATCCGGCGCGTCTATCCCCTACAAGTTGAATTGGCCTTTTCCGCCAGCACATACGACTTGCTCACCGGACGAGCACGGGTGCGGGACTTGAACGAGCAACCGTTGGTCTGCATTACCGACATGCCGATGACCGATTGCCAACTGGCCATCAAGCGCGCGTTTGACGTCCTGGCCTCGGCACTGGCTCTGATCATCCTTTCTCCACTGATGATGGCTATCACCATCGCCGTTCGACGCACCAGCAACGGACCGGCAATATATCGACAAGAGCGCATAGGCCACTACGGACGTCCGTTCCTCATACTGAAGTTCCGCACCATGCAGGAGCATGCTGAGCAACAGACACCGATGCTGACACAAGACAACGATCCGCGCGTCACGCCACTCGGACAGTGGTTACGCAAATATCGACTGGACGAATTGCCACAGTTCTGGAACATCCTGCGCGGCGAGATGTCGATAGTGGGGCCGCGACCCGAGAGGCAGTTCTTTATCGGCCAAATCATTCAGCACGCCCCTTGCTATTGCTTGATTTACAAGATGAGGCCGGGACTGACATCATGGGGACCTATCAAGGTGGGATATACCGACACCATAGATAAGATGGTACAACGACTCAACTATGACATCGCCTACATGGAGAATATGTCACTCACGCTGGACCTGAAGATTCTGTTTTATACGATTGATGTTTTGATACATGGCAAAGGAAAATAAATGGCAAGACCGTCTCATTCATTGGCGGGAACAACACATACCCGAGAAACAGCTGGTACTGATTCTCAGTTTTTTGGTAGGCATTGCTACGGCGATAGCAGCGTTTACCCTCAAGACGTTTATCCATGCTATTCAGTATGTTGTGGAACATTGGCTCATCGCCGATGAGCACACATGGTGGTATCTGATCACGCCAGTAATCGGTATTACACTGGCCGCGGTGTTCGTACGCTTCATCGTAAACGATGATATCAGTCATGGTATCACCAAGATCTTGTACGCTATCTCTCAGCGCAAGTCCATCATCAAGGCGCATAACATGTGGTCATCGATTGTCGGCTCTGCCCTCACCATCGGTTTCGGTGGCTCAGTTGGTGCCGAGGCGCCAATCGTGCTCACAGGTTCGGCCATAGGCAGCAATCTGGCCAAAGCCTTTCGTCTCAACCAGAAAACGATGATGCTGATGATAGGTTGCGGAGCTGCAGGGGCAGTAGGGGGTATCTTCAAGGCACCAATTGCCGGACTGGTCTTCACGCTCGAGGTGCTGATGATAGACCTGACCATGTATTCGGTAGCCCCACTGCTGATATCTTCGGTCACAGCCACCACGCTGTCCTATATCTTCTCGGGCGCAACACCGATGTTCCAACTCAACCATTACGAAGCCTTTTCCGTGGAGCGCATTCCCTTCTACCTCATCCTGGGCCTCGTCACGGGCTTTGTGTCGCTCTATTTCACACGGGGCATGAACTATCTGGAGCAGCATTTCAAGCATAGCGTGCACCAATGGTGGCTGAAAATCATCATCGGTGGACTCTGTCTGTCGGCACTCATCTTCATTTTTCCTCCGCTGTATGGCGAGGGATATGACGTGATTGTGGAACTGATCAATGGCGACTCTACCACAGCACTCGACAACTCGCCCTTCGCCCTGTTGGGAAACGCCGCATGGGTCGTCCTCATCTACTTCACGCTCATTCTTTTCCTCAAAATAGTCGCATCAGTAGCCACCAATGGTGGCGGTGGAGTTGGTGGCATCTTTGCACCATCCCTTTTCATGGGGGCCATCACTGGATTCATCGTCAGTCGACTGATGAACCTGGCAGGACTGGATGTTCCGGAAACAAATTTCGCACTGGTGGGCATGGCCGGACTGATGTCTGGCGTGATGCACGCGCCACTGACCGGCATCTTTCTGATTGCCGAACTGACCGGCGGATACCACCTTTTTATGCCGTTGATGGCCGTCAGCCTCGCATCCTATGTGGTTATCCGACTGTTCGAACCTCACTCGCTATATGCCATGCGTTTGGCGCAGAAAGGGGAACTGCTGACCCACAACAAAGACCGCTCCGTGCTCACATTGCTCAAGATGGACAATGTGCTGGAGACCGATCTCACCACTCTCTTTCCCGAGATGACGCTGGGCGAACTGTGCAAAGTGATTGCCGAGTCGCATCGCAACATCTTCCCCGTCATCGACCATGACGGTAAACTGATGGGCATTTTACTGCTGGACGAAGTGCGCAATATCATGTTCCAACCACGGCTCTACGACCGCTTCACCGTTTCGCAACTGATGACATCACCGGCCGCTATCCTTTCGCACGACATGGCCATGGAGAAAGTGATGGAGATATTTGAGGACACCGGCGCATGGAACTTGCCCGTAGCCGACGCCGAAGGGCACTACCTGGGCTTTGTCTCCAAGTCCAAAATCTTCAATTCCTACCGACACGTATTGGTGCACTTCAGCGAAGAGTAATAAATATCAGTTATATACAACTTGGCAGCATAATAAAACACCCCTACAATGGATATGAACTACGACAAAGCATTGGCGCGACTGCAAGAGATAGTCAGTCGGTTGGAGCAACCGGAGGCACTTAGTGTGGATGAATATAAGGCGCTGGCCAAAGAGGCCAACGAACTGCTCACCTACTGTCGCGAACAAATAATGGGTATTGAAAAAGAGATTTCTACTGCTTTGGCCTGATTTTTGCAGAAACTTCTCAGCCCTACTGACACAACTTGTTTATTTGCGTACGCACAATGCGTACCATAATGTTGTATTAGTCATGAATATCATCCGAAAAATCTACTGTAGGGCGTTCCAAGGCGTATTTCACGTCCTGATTCCTTTTTTCCCGTATCGCAATCCAAAGACACGTGATTCTCTGAATCTTCTTCCTGCTATGCTGCGCAAGAAGAAGATGGAGCGTATACTGATCGTAACAGACCCGGGCCTGGTGAAGGCCGGCATTCTGGACATGCTTACCGCCGAACTGGACAAGGGCCATATCCAATATGCCGTCTATGCCGATGTCATTCCCAATCCGACAATTGATAACGTGGAAGCCGCGCGCGAATTGTATATCCGTTCGGGGGCACAGGGTATCATTGCATTGGGTGGCGGTAGTGCCATGGACTGCGCCAAAGCATGCGGGGCACGCATTGCCCAACCCTTCATGAGCATACCGCAAATGAAGGGCATCCTGCGCGTAATCAGGAAACTGCCACTGCTGATAGCTATTCCTACTACAGCAGGCACCGGTTCAGAGACAACTCTGGCAGCTGTTATTACCGATGCACAAAAGCATCACAAGTACTCGCTGATGTCGTTCCCACTCATACCACACTATGCAATTTTGGACTATCGTCTGACGACCGGTCTGCCACAGCATATCACTTCAACAACGGGCATGGACGCCCTGACACATGCCGTGGAGGCTTTTATTGGAGGCAGTACCACTCGGCATACACGTGAGATGGCCGTTCGGGCCGTCAGCCTCATTCATCGCTACCTCTATCGTGCATATCAGGATGGCAACGATGCCGAGGCACGTCAGCAGATGCTACAGGCTGCCTACAGTGCAGGTGTCGCGTTCACGCAGTCGTACGTGGGGTATGTGCATGCGGTAGCACACTCTCTCAGCGGGCAATATGGCACACCACATGGTTTGGCCAATGCAGTATTGTTGCCTATCGTACTTCGAGAGTATGGAAGCGCCTGCCATAGGCGTCTGGCCATGTTGGCACGACTCAGTGGGGTGGTTACCGAGCAGAAGACAGATGCCGACACGGCCAATGCGTTTATTGATTGGGTACAGCAGATGAATGACAGGATGAACATACCGCACAAACTGACGGGCATTCAGGAGGGAGATATCGACATGCTCGCGGCTCACGCCGATGCCGAGGCCAATCCACTCTACCCTGTGCCGGTACTGATGAACAAAGAGGAACTGAAAAAATTCTACTATCTGGTCAAGGAATAACACCCAGATAGACGCCCGTTGCAGTTATTATCGTAACTGCAATTGCCGCAACCAACACTACAAGCACATCTCTACAATCCATACTAATAGTAACGGCAGCGAATCTCGCTGCCGTTACTATGTTAATGAATTTAGTAGTCTATATCAAAGTCTTCTTCGTAGTCGAGGTCGTAATCCTTACGTCCGGGAGCGAAATTGTTGGATGGATCATCACCCTCAGGCAGTTGATCATAAGGACTGCCGAAAGAAGTTGCTATAATATCGCCATCAAGATGAGCGATTGCCAATACCGGTTGAATATATTTCTTAGCCATTGTATTTCAAAAGATTATAAAGGGTGTTCTAAAAAAAGTATAAAACGGGGGAATGGATTAGGTTCCCCCCTTATAAATTATTTAATGAGTTGGCCCTGCGCGTTGAAAATCTGATTGTTGACACGGATAAAGATCTGACCATTAGAAACGAACTTAACGATATCGCCAGAAGTCTCAACAGATTCGATAGAAGTTACAACATCAGAATGATCAGTAGCGTTCAAGATGTAACGAATAGGAGCCGGAATAGAAGCGGGGATAGCGAGATAAGCACCGCCCTCTTTCGCAGTAAATGCAGCCCCGCCTGCGGCACCATAGTAGAAGCCGAGATCGGTTTGATTGGTGTAATCGCCGTAAGCAAGTTTGTAGAACTTGTAGTCACCCGTCATAGCAACAGAAGCAGCTCGAAGCATGTTGTACTC
>JAKSNQ010000074.1 GCA_024399615.1 Paludibacteraceae bacterium
ACGCAAGCCTACTACCAAAATAGCAGCTGCATTAGGGTGATGTACCATATCGCGAAGAATCTTCTTGGTATTCTCGTGATCATCACCCAACTGCGAACAACCATAGTTATGTGGGAAGGCAAAGATATTATCTGCGCCGGTCTCCTGACGCAGGCGCTCTGCTACTTTGTTCACGATACCATTCACGCAACCTACCGTAGGTATTACCCAAAACTCATTACGGATACCCACCTGACCGTCCGCACGGCGATACCCCATGAAGGTACGTCCCTCATTAGGAATATCCAACGTCACCGTCTTGGGATGATACTCATAAGAAAGCAGACCGGCCAAATTGGTTTTGATATTATTTTCGTTCATCCAACTACCAGCCTTCTTTGCTTCGCGAGCATGGCCAATAGGAAAACCATATTTGATAACGTTTTCGCCCTCTTCCAAATCAGTAATAGCAATCTTGTGACCGGCAGGCACATCCTCGAGTACGGTAATTTTGCGACCGTCCACTTGGAAAGTATCACCAGCTTTTTGAGGTTGTATAGCAACAACAACATTGTCGTCGACATTGATTTTCAGTATAGAAGTCATAATCGTATATTTTTTAGCGAGTCCTTCACGCATATACGCACACCCGCAATTTTGAAAAACACGCAGTGGCGGTAGCCCGAAGGCCACTGCCACTATTTATGCTGTGAAAAGTTCTTTTAGAGAATAGTCTTAACCGTTTCGAGCATGCCCTTCGTTTGAATGCTATCGAGGAAGGCAACCACCATATCGGTCAAACCAGGAATCTCATTCAGGTTCTGCTTGCTCTCTTTCCAAATGATGTCCGTGCTAGCCAATACACCCTCAGCCACCTTGCGTGTGTTGCCGGTTGCCCATAGTTGGGTGAGCAGATCCATGATTTCCTGTGCATCGTTAGGTGTGATAGGTGCACCATCTTCGCGAACTCCACCCTTGTAGTAGGTAATGATAGCAGCCAGACCCAAAACGAGTCCCTTTGGTAACTCACCCTTACGCTCCAAGTAGGTCTTCAAACCAGGCAAGTCGCGAGTCTCGAACTTAGGGAATGAGTTGAGCATGATGCTTGTAACCGCATGGTCAACGTATGGGTTGTTGAAGCGCTCCAAAACACTCTCGCCATAAGCTTTAAGCTCTTCTTTTGGCAAATTAAGGGTCTCGAGCAACTCGTCAAACATTACCTTATTAATATATTTGCCCAATACCTCATGGTTGCAAGCATCGCGAACGATGTTGACACCAGACAGGTAGGTAACAGGGGACAAAACGGTGTGAGGGCCGTTGAGCAGAGTCACTTTGCGCTCGTGGTATGGTTTCTCGCTCTCAGCGATGAGTACGTTCAATCCAGCCTTGTTAGCAGGGAACTCTTTCTCCAACTCTTCAATTGACATATTCTCAGGTTTCTCGATTACCCAAAGGTGGAAAATCTCAGCCTGTACTACCAAGTTGTCAGCATAGCCAACCTTTTCTTGGATTTGCTTAATATCCTTGCGTGGGAAACCTGGCACGATGCGGTCAACAAGGGTAGCACATACGTAGTTGTATTTTTCGAACCACTCCTTGAAACCTTCGTAGTCAGCGCCCAAATCCTCTTTCCACAACTCGATATACTTACGGATGCAATCCTTGAGGTGATGACCATTGAGGAAAATCAACTCACAAGGCATAAAGATAAGGCCTTTCTTTGGGTCTCCTTCGAAGGTCTTGTAACGACGATACAGGAGTTGTACCAACTTGCCAGGATAAGCCGATGCAGGTGCGTCGGTGAACTTGCATGCAGGATCGAAGGTGATACCAGCCTCGGTGGTATTGGAAATAACAAAGCGAATCTCTGGTTGATCAGCCAAGGCCATGAAGGCTGCATTCTGGCTATATGGGTTTAACGCGCGCGAAATGACGTCGATACGTTCAAGCGAGTTCACAGCCTCACCGTTCAGACGTCCTTGCAGGTTGACGTGATACAAGCAATCTTGGCCGTTCAGCCACTCTGCCATACCTTGTGCAATAGGTTGAACTACCGCAACAGATCCATTGAAGTTGGTCTTTGCGTTCATGTTCCATACAATCCAATCCACAAAGGCACGAAGAAAATTACCTTCACCAAATTGGATGATTTTTTCAGGGGCAACGGCTTTGGGTGCCGTTTGTTTGTTGAGTGCTTTCATATATGTAAAAATTAAGTTAGTTGCGTCATAGTGTTGTTTACGACCCATGATTTTTATAATTCGCTGCAAAGTTACAGATATTTTCTCATAATTGCAACATAAATATGACATTTTTTGTAGAAAAATTGACGGAAGATGTGTTTTTTTATTCTAATTGCCTGATATTGTGTCGTAAAATCGACTTTTTACTTGCGTACGAGCAAAAAAAACAGTACCTTTGCAGTCGCAAACGGGCGGAGAAACTTTTTAAGTTCCTGCGCGCATTTTTTAATATTAAAAGAACATGTCATTACAATGTGGTATAGTTGGACTGCCTAATGTAGGAAAGTCCACTCTTTTCAACTGCCTTTCGAACGCAAAGGCACAATCTGCAAATTTCCCATTCTGTACAATTGAGCCCAACGTGGGTGTAATCACTGTCCCTGACGATCGTCTGATTAAACTAGGCGAGTTATGTCAACCTGTTCGTGGCGTCATACCCACCACGGTTGAGATTGTCGATATCGCAGGTTTGGTCAAGGGCGCCAGCAAGGGTGAAGGTTTAGGCAATAAGTTTCTTGCCAATATTCGTGAAACCGATGCCATTATCCACGTCCTGCGTTGCTTTGACGATCCTAACGTAGTACACGTAGACGGCTCTATCGATCCTATTCGCGACAAGGAAGTCATTGATGCAGAACTTCAACTCAAGGACCTTGAGACAGTCGAGAGCCGCATCCAAAAGATTGAAAAGCAGGTGCGCGTAGGCGGTGATAAGCAAGCCAAAGCTGCACTTGAAATATATCTTCGTTACCGCGAAGCACTCCAGCAGGGCCTCTCAGCGCGTACCGTCACCCCTGAGAATAAAGAGGAAGAGGCTGCCGCCCACGAACTATTCCTGCTTACGGCCAAACCCGTGCTGTATGTATGCAACGTGGATGAGGGAAGTGCTGTTTCGGGCAATGAGTATGTGGAGCGTGTACGCCAAGTGGCCACACAGGAGGGTGCACAAGTACTCGTGGTTGCAGCAAAGATTGAAAGCGAAATAGCCGAACTGGAAACCTATGAGGAGCGTCAAATGTTCCTCGAGGAAATCGGTCTGCAAGAGTCGGGTGTCAGCCGACTAATCAAGGCTGCATATTCTCTGCTTAACCTTCGCACGTTCCTCACTGCCGGTTCCGATGAAGTGCGTGCATGGACCTTTAGAGACGGCATGAAAGCGCCTCAGTGTGCAGGCGTTATCCACACCGATTTCGAACGTGGTTTCATCCGCGCGGAGGTTATCAAGTACGACGATTATATCACCTTAGGTGGCGAGGGTCCATGCCGAGAAGCTGGCAAATTGTCGATCGAGGGTAAAGACTATGTCGTACAAGATGGCGATATCATGCACTTCAGATTCAATGTCTAATCATACTTTTCTATGCTCGATTTTCTCGAATCATGGTTGACTACTCCCTGTTTGCTTGCAGTAGTGCTAATTGTCGGCTTTGCGTTGTTGGTGAAGGGGGCAGATTGGTTAGTGGATGGTGCTTCGTCCATTGCTCGCCAAATGGGTGTCAGTGACCTGATTATCGGTCTGACTGTAGTCGCATTTGGTACAAGCATGCCCGAGTTTGTGGTCAACATGATCTCAGCATCAGAAGGCTCTACCCAATTAGCCATCACCAATATTTTGGGCAGTAATGCCATCAATATCTTTGTCATTTTGGGCCTGACAGCAGTCATCTGGCCAGTGTCTTCCGAATCGCAGTCCCGCCGAGTGGATATACCTCTCGCGTGCGTGGGCGCGCTCCTTATTTTATCATTTGCGTGCATAGATTTTGAGCATTTTGCCTTGGTCCTTGGTACTGCTCCTTTGGGGCGTATTGCGGGTATTGTGCTTTTTCTCATCTTTGTGGGGTATATGATCTACCTCTTTCGCAAGGCTAAAACCACACCTTCTTCCTCTATTACAGGCCCCGTGCATGAGGAGAAGCCGGTGGAGGGAAATGCCAAATCGAAGGGACTTTTCTTTTCGTTAGTGCTGGTTCTATTGGGTCTACTGGGCCTTACTATCGGTGGCGAGTGTTGTGTCAAATCAGCCGTGGCAATTGCTACTCAGTTGGGAGTGAGTGAGGCGGTCATCGGTTTAACGATAGTGGCATTGGGCACTTCACTTCCAGAATTGGCAACTTCGTGTATGGCAGCAGCTAAACACAATTCGGATTTGGCATTAGGCAACTGTGTCGGTTCGTGTACATTCAATATTTTCTTTGTCCTTTCCATCTCGGCACTGGTTCATCCCCTACCGGCTTACCAAGGACTTGTTCTTGATGCAGCTATGGCATTTATTGGACCGGGCCTTGTTTGGCTCTTTGTCGTTGGTAATCGACGCCATCTTATTTCACGTAGCGCGGGTGCCATCTTGCTCCTCATCTACGTCGGCTACCTCACTTACCGCCTGATTACGGTATAATCAACACAGACATACAGTAGAAATTGAGAGAGTGTACCTAACAAGTGCACTCTCTCATTGCATATGGAACACAGCAGGAAGATCTGTTATAGATATGACAATGTTCCCTG
>JAKSNQ010000075.1 GCA_024399615.1 Paludibacteraceae bacterium
TTGATGCGATCTTGATGCGACTTTGGTCGGTATTTTCTGTAGAGCACCTACAAGATGGCGTAGGCGATGACTTCGTGGATGTCGTGCACGTAATGGAACGTGAGACCTTTGAGGTAATTCTCAGGAATCTCCAGGATGTCTTTCTCGTTCTCGTGACAGAGTATGATGTCGGTTATTCCTGCACGTTTGGCAGCCAGGATCTTCTCCTTGATACCGCCTACTGGCAGAACTTTTCCTCTTAGGGTCATTTCACCCGTCATGGCCAATTTTGCACGCACTTTGCGTCCGGTGAAGGCTGATACGATGGCGGTGGTCATGGTGATACCGGCTGATGGACCATCTTTGGGAATCGCACCTTCCGGTACGTGGATGTGCACACTTTGTGTGTCGAACAACTCGGCCGGGATGCCGAAATCTGCGGCGTGTGATTTGACGTACGAGAGTGCGATGGTTGCTGACTCTTTCATCACATCACCCAGATTACCTGTGAGGGTCAGCGTCGGGGTCTTGTTTGTTGCCAACAAGGTCTCGATAAAGAGAATCTCACCTCCAACTTGTGTCCAGGCCAAACCTGTTACGACACCGGGATATTCGTTACCCTCATATCGATCACGACTATAGCGTGGTTTGCCCAGAAGGCTGTGGATATCATCGGGTTGGAGTAGGGCATTGGTGGGTTCGTCCAGCGCACGTCGCTTCAGAACCTTACGTACAACCGATGCCACTTGTCGCTCCAGTTCGCGAACACCCGATTCGCGTGTGTAGTCATCGATGAGTGTATGTAGGGCCTTGGCGCTGAAACGCAGGTCGCTCGATTTCAGGTTCTGCTCTTTCAACTGACGTGGAATCAGGTAATGCTTGGCAATGGCCTCTTTCTCTTCCTGCAGATAGCCGGTCATCTCAATCAGTTCCATGCGGTCCAAGAGTGGACGTGGTACCGTCGATAACGTATTTGCTGTGGCAATGAAGAGCACTTTGCTCAGGTCGTAGTCGATATCGAGGAAATTGTCATGGAACGTCTTATTCTGCTGAGGGTCAAGTACTTCCAGAAGGGCAGACGTGGGGTCACCATGGTAATCGGCACAAATCTTGTCAATCTCGTCGAGGACAAATACCGGATTGCTGCTACCCACTTTCTCAAGGTTATGAATGATGCGTCCCGGCATAGCCCCGATATAGGTCTTGCGATGGCCACGAATCTCGGCTTCGTCATGCAGACCTCCCAACGATATTCGTGCATACTTGCGTCCGAGGGCCTTGGCGATGGATTTACCCAGCGATGTTTTTCCCACTCCGGGAGGGCCATAGAGGCATAGTATCATCCCGTCATGCTTGCTGCAGGCCAGGTACTCCAATATGCGCTCCTTGACCTGCTCCATGCCAAAGTGGTCCTGATTGAGCACTTTCTGGGCATGCTTCAGGTCATAGTTATCCTCTGTCATCTCTTCCCATGGCAGCGACAACATCACGTCGAGATAGTTGCGTTGTGTTGGATATTCCGGTGAGTGGGTGCCGATTCGCTCGAGTCTTTTTAGTTCCTCGTCAAATCGGGCTTGAACGGATTGTGACCATTTTTTAGTCTTGGCTTTCTCCTCCAGTTCGCGTATCTCTTGTGCAGATGAGTCGCCCAACTCGTCCTGAATGGTGCGCATCTGCTGTGTCAAATAGTATTCGCGTTGATTTTTATCCAGAGCTTGTTGTGTTTTCGTCTTCACATCTTTCTCTATACGTCGCCATGCGCTGAACTCCATGATTATCTTTTGCAGGGTCACAGCACGTTGCTTCAGACTGTCAATCTCAAGCAACAATTGTGTGCGGGTGATATCAAATTGCATGTTGCAGCAACCATGGTTGATAATGAGTTGCGGACTGCTCAGGTTGATGAATGTCTCGATAACGCCATCGGGCATGTTGTCAAGACTTCGAAATAAATCGGTGATGGTCTCCTTCAGTACGGAAACAATACCATCCATTTCGGGATCGTTGGCATCGTCGATGTCTGGTCGCGCCAGGTATTTGGCACGTAGGTAAGGTTCGGTTGATACAGGTGTTGTCAATTCTACGCGATTTATGGCCTCCAGCATCACCATTTGTCGGTTGCCGGGCATCTCCAATACGCGACGTATTTTTGCCTCTACGCCCAAGTGAAAGATATCGTCCCACCCAGGATTTATCGTTTTCTTCTCTTTTTGGCAGACTACTGCTATTGTTTCGCCGGCAGTGTACATGTCTTTTACCAGTTGCTTGGCTGCTGTTCGGGTCAATGTGATTGGGGTTAGGGTGCCCGGAAACAGTACCTTGTCTTTCAGGATTAGTACACTCAGTGCCTCGTTGGAGTTGTCTGCCATTTCTGTCACTTCGATTTCTTCTATTTCTTCCATAGTTTAAAATTTGTGTTTTACTCGTTTTTTTGAGTGTGCTATATGTGCATTCAAAAACCGTTCCATAGTCATTGTGTGACATGTAGAACGGTTAGGCATGACAAATTGTCAGTAAAGGGGGAGGTGATTTTATTGCTCGGGAACAACGGCAAAAACATGCAATGGTTCTTCTCCGTCGTTGATGAGTGTATGGGTTTGTCCTTTGGAGCAATAATGTGCACAGCCCGGTGTCAGTTTCTCTTCTGTTCCTTCGCATATGGCCGTACCGCAACCGCTCAACACATAAATTATCTCGCTGCTTGTCGTGTGAGTGTGAAGTCCGATGCTTGCACCCGGAACGAGCGTTAGTCGCATGATTCGGTTCTTTTCGTCATTGAACATCTGCGCCAAAACGCTTTTTTCGCCGCCCTTGAAGTTGGGCATTTCTACTGTTTGTATTTGATTATAATCCAGTTTCATACGTTCTAAATTCTTTAATTTTAATCTCTTTAATCGGCCACATCATTTTCGGGGTCATAATCATCCTCGTGCCCTGGAACATAGCGCTTGAGGGCTCGTGCCACACCGGTTGACCAGGAGTTGATGCTGTCGCTGTCCATTTGCATGGAGGAAACCACTTTCACTACCTGCTCGATGGGCATGCCGTATCGGAGTACGCCTGAGATCAGTTTGGCATAGTTCCAAAACGTTTTGTCAAACTTGTAGGATAGTCCCTCGACTGTGGTTTTGAAACCACGTGTGTTGGTAAACTGGAAATCGTATCGATGGCTCCCATCGGGGTTGGTAGCTCGGATGATCTTGCCATGAGTTACCGATTTGGGCAGCGAGATGCCATATTCGTCATCTGCCAATCCGGTAAAAATCTCGTAGGGACGATTATCTTTTAGTCCGACAAAGGCGATCCACTTGTCTTTGTTGTTTTGAAATCGCACCACGTCGCATTCCAGTTCTGTCGGGCGTTTGAGTTCTTCTTCGCTATAGATCATAGATATGCTGCTTGTTTGTATGTGAGATGTCGCTCCTCCTGATTAGTATCTTGACAACATTGCGGTGCACGATACCTCGTCGTTTTGCGTGAGCAGACAGTATTTGATTTGCTGGTCGCTCTCGCTGACTTGCACCATGATATGCTCTCCTTTGACCACCTCCTTGACGTAGTTGATATCCAGTCGGATGGGGGCGATGGTCGTGAGGCTGTCGCAGGCGTTGAGCATGAACTGCAGGTACTTGCACGAGTTGCAATGGTTGTTGTAATCCAGGTCGGTGTAGTGGATGGTGTGAGGCATGACGGAACTTGGCTCCTCCAGTTTACCCAGTCGTGCTACGCGTGGGAGCGAGATACGCTCTCCGTCGATGACCGACTCCCATTTTTTGTCGGCATATGCGGCCAGGTCCACCTGACGTGACTCCATATTGATGATGGTCCATGCAGAAGTGGCTTGACCGATGACACGTTTGCCAGCTTCGCTCAGGAGGTGAATACGGAAATTACGGAGGGAGAACATGTGTACGTTTCCTTCCACCCACGTCTCTATCTCAACCTGTTCGCCCCACATTGGCAGTTCGTCCATCATGACGGTAAAGCGTGTGAGAACCCAGGTCGCATTATAGTTGTCCAGAAGATACTGAGTGCCGATGCCCAGAGAGGTGGCACTATCGCCGGCCGACTCGAGCAGGTAACGCTCCAGGTCGCTCAGTCGTATATGACGTGATGCGTCCACGTCAGAATGTTGTACTGTAAAATTATAAATTGTTTTCATATGTTCTTATTTTTGTTGTGTCTCGATTATTAGCCGCTGCAAATAGTGGGAGGATGGGCTTGTCATATTGCTGTGCCAGAGCCAATTCCCGTGCTGTC
>JAKSNQ010000076.1 GCA_024399615.1 Paludibacteraceae bacterium
TTCAGCACATAGTTGCGCGAACCGAGTCCGATATGCTCACCCCACTCCATGATATGGGTTCCATGGCGAGACTCAATACGCTCCAGCAGTGGCTGGTTGTTGTTGTGTTCATCGTTGTGGATTTGCGTCACGATATCGTAGCATGCCTGATCTACTGCCACAGGATCGGTGGAAGCCAGAATGCCGTAGTCTGCAATGAGTGGTTCGGCCGGATGAGCATTGCAATCGCAGTCGATAGACATTCGATACATCACGCAGATATAGAGGATTTTCTTTCCATTATCAAAATAGTCATGTACCGCTTGCGCAGCCGATGCCATAGCTTCCACAAAACCATCCTGATTGCCGGTATGTGTCCAGCAGAGCACAGTACTCTCTGTTGCACCGGCCGAATGGATATACGCCTTACCTGCTGAACTGGCCACGCCGATAGACGCATTCTTGAGTGCGCCACCCATACCGGCCATCTGGTGCCCCTTGAAATGCGCCAGATTGATCATGAAGTCGTAGTTCTTAAGGTGATCGCCAACGATGTCGTAACGGATCCATGAAGTATCCTTAACCGGGATATGCATATCGCCATCAGCATCCATGATATCCACAGGTGCGACCGCTTCAAATCCACGTTCACGAATAGCCTTGAGGTGCTTCTTGGTTGAATTACGAGCACCAGGATAAGCCGTATTGCACTCTACGATGGTGACCTGATTGCCATCCACGGTATTCAGGTGGTCGATAAGGGGCTTCATCACCTCCGGACGAATATAGCCCGTCTGGGCCGATTCGCCAGTAGATATTTTGAGCGCAATACGACCGGTAGCGGGGCGGCCAACGGCCTCATAGATACGCACCAATGCCTCGGGCGATAAGTCTCGCGTCACATATACGATAGCGGAGTCAGCCGGTTCAGCTGCAGGGAAAGAGGTGTGTGAAGCCGTAGCTTTGCTGCACGAAGTCATCACAGCAGAAAATAGCATTCCTGCAGCAACAAGAGAAAAAAGAACATGTTTCATATTAGTGATTTTTATTGATTAGACGAAATCGCCCGTCAACGCAGTTCATGATAGCGCAGGAGCGCAATATCGGAATAGACATAGTGCGGCGCATTTTTGCCCGCGATGACGACGGTATGAAAGAGTCGGATATTCCTCCGCTTTTGGAGATACGCCAATTGCCCTCGACCCGCACCGGGAAGCGGACAGCCACGATTATAAGCCGTAGCCACCAACGCCACTTGTTCTTCCTTCGGCAATGCTTTCAAGCCCGAATAGTCGGTATAGAGCAATCGGATGAACATCGACAGGTAAACGCATTGCCAGAGGTCATCCTCCATGCGGTTTATTCTGGCAGTACGGGCTTCACGCGTCTGTGTGGTGTCAAACTGCGCCTGATACTGCGCTGTCATGGTGCTCTGCATCCACCGCTTCTCGAGCGTTTCGACAAACGATGGCTTCATCTGAAACCGCCCGATGCTGTAGTTGCACTCTCTGCTGCCCATTGCCACATAGCGCACCTTCACCGCCGCGATCTCGGCATAATTCTGCAGTTTGGAGAAGCGAACCATCTCGGGGAAAACAACAGCCTCGGCGAGGGCGCTATCCACTTCGAAACCATGCCATATCTCACCCCATGCCTCGCGCTGCTCGGCGGCATAACGTGCTGCTTGTATCCACTGTTCATGATGCTCACGGCGGAAGTCATACGCATTTTGTGCCCGCATAGAGACAATCCCTATGCAGGCACAAAACCATATAATGAGAACACGCTGCACCATTAGATAGTGCGGCTGCACTCTACAATCTGCCAGGTGACCATATCGCCGGGACGCTCCGGCTCAATGTATTTGAAGTCATACCAGCGAATGGTATTGCCTGTTACCTCTACAGCAATAGGATAAACGATGCCACCCTCTGGCAAACGGATAAAACCGGCAGTACCACTCACGACTGCCTTGTTTTTGCCGTCAGCAGAAGTAATAATTCGGTTCTCGGCAGCTACCACTTCACCCTCATAATCCAGTACGAAATCATCGGGCATGCGTGTCCATTTACCCGCATTGAAACGGAACAGATTACCTGTCTCTCGGTTGCGCTTATACAGTTCCAATCCCGAAAGCGAAGACAGGAAATTCTCCGGTCTGACCAGATACTCTTGTTCGTTCAACTTGATCTGTCGAGTTACCTCGCTCTGACACAAAACAGGCATGTCGGCATCCAGATTGCCCTCATAGGCATCCACCAGGTAGTCGCACAAGTTGGCCACGTCCTCATATACAGCAGGATTGTTGGCATCCATCGTCAGCAGTTCTGCTTTGACTTTTCCCACCAGTTCGGTCAGGTATCTGCTCCATGCGTTCGTTACATGCTGTTTGAAGTTCTTGGCCTTCTCTGAGACTGCCTGCGTATTACCATTGGCGCGATTGAACTCGTCCTCCAGTTTTTTGGCCTCCTGTTGTACGAAATCGCTCAGTTTAGGTGCACTATTGATCATGTCAATAGCCTTATCTTCGCTGATTGACATAGGTGTATCAAACGCACTCATATCCACTGGTTCTACCGCGGGTATCGTGCCCAGTTGTCCAAACATGGCACCATACTTTTGAATGAACTTCATCTCCTCAGGATGAGCTTTCAGGTAGGCCTCGGCCTGCTTGTCGCTCATGTTCTCCAGCTTTTCTCCGAGTTCCATGAGGTGTTGCATATCCTTCTCCGGCATCTGGCTCATCATCTCCATCGCCTTCGCACCGTAAGCCTGTGCCTGTTGCGCACGACCCACTGCTTGTTGTTGGGCTTTTTGCTGAGCGGCATAACGTGCCTGAGCACCTTCGGCATAGCGTTTCTGGGATGCCGATTCTGCGTCAGACTGCATCAGGACAGCACGTGCAGAAACAGCTCTCATACCGGTCAGATAATTTTTCATTGTAGCCTTGGTTGGGTGCCAAATCTCGCTACCGGATGGAATGGCAGGCATCTTCGACAGGAGCGTCTTCAGATCGCCTGCTGCCACAGGAGCCACATCGCTATCCACGTAGAACAACTCGCGTTCCTCGCTCTCTGATTCATAATAAGGACTGAGGAAGATAGGATCAACATTCTGCTTGGAATTGTTGCTGCCGGATGATTTACCGGTCGCTTTATTGACAACTTTTTCCGCCGCCTTGTCCAGCAGTCGGTCCAATATCTGCGCTTGGGCACCACCGGCCACTATTAGCGCTGCTGTTATAACGAATAGTTTTTTCATATTTACTTAATGCTCTTAAGGTATTTCTCCACCTCCTCTTTGGTGTAGGTGCGGCCCATGGTCGTGCCCCAAACGAGTTCCTGAATGGTGGTCGTTAATGAGAAATACTTGAGGAAAGTCAGGCTGCTATACTCCTCGATGTTTACTTTCTTGCCTGCGCATACTTCGAAGATAGCATCGAATGCCTTGATATTCGTCACGCCTGCAAACGAGAAGCGAGAGGAACTGCTGGAACCGTGAGCGCTGGAGTTGAGGCAATAGAAGCAGAGTTTGATAGTCTCTTTCTTGCCGCCCTTCACCTTGATCTCAACGTCCTTTACGAGAATACCATTCTGATCCTCTACAGAAGCAGCTTGTACCATCAGGCCGGCGGGGAAAGTGATGGTGATGGTGGAGTTGGTCGTGTTGGTAAGGGTGAAAGTGGTGATTACGCACAGACCGCTACCATACATGCCATCGAAAGTCTCAAAACCTGTCTGGTTCTCGCGCTGGTCCTCCATTCCTTCCATTGCTGTCATCTCGATGCCGGCAGGCAAAGAGAAAGCGGTTCCGCTCAATGGTTGGGTATTTGCGTTCATACCGGGATATTCTGCAAATTCATCATCCCAATCTTTCTGCAGATCCTCAATATTTTGAATAGAATCAAACAATGAACATGATGCCAATCCGGCTGCGCACATGAGTGCCAAAAATAACTTTTTCATACAAATATTGTGTTAGTTAATAAATAATTCTTTTGCGTATTCTGCCATTCTGTTGCAGGTAAAATTAAGTCTGTTGTGTGTGCTTATTTCTTTACGAACTCGACGCGGCGGTTCTTGGCGCGCCCCTCGTCAGTCGAGTTGCTGGCAATTGGGCTATGACTTCCCTTGCCTACAGCGCTCAGACGAGCCGAAGCAATTCCTTGCTCCACGAGCGCAGCTACGATGGCCTCTGCGCGCTTCTGGC
>JAKSNQ010000077.1 GCA_024399615.1 Paludibacteraceae bacterium
ACGAGGGTTGGCAACTCATCATTGACGACCTGATGGTGGCCTACAACAACCTGCCAACGACGCAGGCAGACAAGGGACGCCCAACCAAGGCATCGGCAGCAGCATTCCTTGCAAAGGTTTACCTGTATAAGGCTTATCACCAGGATGATAAGAACAGTCACGCTGTGACCAGCATCAATATAGCAGAGATGGATAGCGTCATCAAGTATTCCGACCCATCTATCTACACCGCCAATGGCTATGGTCTGGAACCGGATATGCACAACAACTTCCGCCCAGAGCCTCAGTTCGAGAACGGTAGAGAGAGCCTCTGGGCAATCCAGTACAGCATGAACGACGGTACAACCAATGGAAACCGTAACTGGAGCTATGGTCTGATGTGTCCGAATATTGCAGGTGTGACGGATGGTGGTTGCGACTTCTACAAGCCGAGTCAGAACCTTGTTAATGCCTTCAAAACCGACATTAACGGTCTGCCTTTGATTGGCACCTTCAACCAAAAGGACTATAACATGAGCAACGATTATGCAGACCCACGTTTGTTCCTGACAGTAGGTTTGCCGGGTCTGCCATATGAATTTAATCCAAAGTACATCATGGCAAAGACACCATCTTGGGGTCGTGCGAATGGTTTGTATGGTTACTATGTGACTCTAAAGCACAATGTCGATCCGGACAGCGAGTTTATCGTGAAGGGTAAATGGTATGGTACATCCATGAACCGCATCGTGCTGCGCTATGCAGATGTGATGCTGGAGCGCGCGGAAGCATATGCGCAGAAGGGTGATGTGGATAATGCTATTTCCATTGTTAATGAGTTACGTACACGTGCAAAGCAGAGCCTATCAGTGATCTCCAACTACGAGTCAGACTATGGCGTGAAGTTCAATATCGGTCTATATGGCGGTGCTCCGAGTAAGGAAGAGACACTGCAAATCGTCAAGATGGAGCGTCGTTTGGAACTGGCTATGGAGAGCGAGCGTTTCTTCGACCTGGTTCGCTGGGGTGAAGCAGAGGAAGTACTGAATAAGTACTATGCCGAGGAGGCAAACGACTGCGCTATTTACAAGGATGCACACTTCACAAAGAACAAAAACGAGTATGTACCCCTTCCATACGAGCAGATTGCTGCATCGAATGGTAAATATACTCAAAACATAGGAGGATGGTAATTATGAAAAAAATCATTTATAGCATAATGTGCGCTGTATGTTGCGCACTATGCCTATCGGCTTGCCGCTCGAATGTCAGCGATTTGGCGCTGGATGGCAGTTGTGATGTACTTGCACTCACGATTGATACCAATTACGAGGCCATTGTAGATAACACATCACATACGTTGACCGTATGGCTGCCGAAGGGTTACAGCCGAGACGAGTTGACAATTACCTCTATCAGCCTGTCAAAGGGTGCAAGCACCACCGTAGAGGCAGGAATGAAGATATCGCTTCGCGAGCCGCGACTGATTCGTGTGGCAAACGGAGATGTATCGCTTAATTGGAACCTGGTGGCTAAGAACGATGAGGCACGTATCCTCAACTTTAAGTTGAATGGAGCCTTTTCCGGTGTCATCAACGAGGCAGACAAGACCATTCGCGTATCTGTTCCGAAAGGTACAGACCTGACGTCGATGACTGTCTCGGCAACGTTGAGCGAACTGGCCACCATCACCCCGAATGTGGGTTTGACTATGAGTTTCACCAAACCGGTAAAGTTCACCGTGACAAAGGACACCGACACAAATGTTTATACCGTCACTGTTATTGAGGTGGCTAATCCAAAGGCTGTGTTTATCGGTTCGGCAGCCACAGCAGAGGGACTTCAACCGGAGGAGTCTGCGGCATGCAACTGGATGCTGGAGACTATAGAACAATCGCTCTATGCAAGTTGGAAGGACATCAAGAGCAATACTATCTCGCTCCAAGAATGTGAGGTCATTTGGTGTCATATGCATAAGGATGGTGGTTTGAATGGTGCTGCTAATTTTGAGAAGTACGCCCCCGAAGTGTTGGAGTGCAAGACCATCCTACAGGATTACTTCAATGCCGGAGGTTCATTCTTCTTCACCCGCTATGCAGTTAACATCCCTGCTTATCTCTCTATCAACGGAGCAGATGCAACCGGCGCAGTGCCTAATAACTGTTGGGGTGGCGACGAACAATCCGCAGAGGCTACAGGAGGTCCATGGGACTTCTCCATGGCAGGACACACCGATCACCCGTTCTATCAGGGCCTGCTCATGGGCGAGGATCCAAACAAGGTATATACCTGTGACGCTGGCTATATGATCACCAACTCCACCGCTCAGTGGCACATTGGTGAGGACTGGGGTGGCGTACCCACACCCGAGGCCTTCGAACAGAAAACCGGTGCTAAGATTGTCAGTCTAAACGGTGATGCCGTAGTAGCTTGGGAGTTCCCGCGCAGCGACAAGAACGGTGCTATCCTCTGTCTCGGTTCCGGTGCATACGACTGGTACAGCATCAAGGAGGAGTACACGGGTTTCCACCAGAACGTAGAAATCTTGACCAAGAACGCATTTAATTATCTGAAGAAATGAAAAAGAATTTGATTATACTGACTATGGCAACGGCAAGCTTGATGCTTGCCGGTTGCCAGCCTGAAGAATACAACGTGCCCGAGCGCGACTGGACAAAAGTAGATAGCATCTTTGAGACACACGAGGAGCCAATGCAAACTACGTATTATAAGCCGTATGCAGGCTACTGTGGTGATGTAATGCCGTACTTTGACGCACAGAGCAAGTCGTTCTTCGTTTATTACCTACAGGACTTTCGTCCAAATCCCGACGGAACCTATCACCCTATCTGGGGCGTTCGTACGACGGATGCAGCTCACTATGAGTCGATGGGCGAACTTATCCATTGCGGTGGCTACAATGAACAAGATGCTGCACTCGGTACTGGTTCGGTGATTTATTGCGATGAGGACCAAACCTACTACTTCTTCTACACCGGCAACAAGAACATCCAAACGGATTTCAACAACGCCCAGGCCGTCCAATATGCTACCAGCAAGGACGGACAGACATGGAATAAGAATATAGCGTTTGTGCTGCGAGGAGACGACTATGGCTACTCTAAGAACGATTTCCGTGACCCGGAATTGGTGAAGACGGACGATGGCGTGTATCACATGTTTATTTCCACCTACCAGGGCGACAAGGGTGTACTGGCTGAATTCACCAGTAAGGACTGCCGAAACTGGGAGCACAAGGGTATCTTCTTGAAGATGATGTGGGATCGTTTCTATGAGTGTCCTAATATCTTCCAGATGGGCGATTACTGGTACCTGATCTATAGCGACCAGACCGGTTTCATGCGTAAGGTGCAGTACTTCAAAGGGACAAGTTTGGAAGACCTGGCAGCTTGCACAGGCGGTGGAGACACCCCAACTTGGCCGGATGACCATGAGGGATTCCTGGATAGCCGCGGTCTGTATGCCGGTAAGACAGCTTCGGATGGCACAAACCGTTACCTATGGGGTTGGTGCCCGACACGAAAGGGTAAGAATAACACACTGACCAAGACCGAAGATTTGGATTGGGCCGGTAACATGGTTTGCCATCGCCTGATTCAGCACGAGGACGGTACACTCTCGTTGGGGGCTATCGAGGCTATTGACAAAAAATATGATAAGGCTACCGAACTCAAAACCACTACGCTCAGCCTCAAGGAAGGCGAGTTTAACCTCCTGCATCGTCTGGGCTATCACAACCACCTGAGTTGTACGGTGAAGACCGATGCTGCGACGGATAACTTTGCAATCTCATTCTGCCGTGCACAAATGGATACCATCTTCTACTCAACCGTAGTTAATAGCGAGGATAGCGGTGCAAAGCGAAAGATTAACTTTGAGCAACGTGGAAAGGGCGGTAAAGGCTTCATTGAGGCAATTGATGGATATATGTTCCCGACGCCCGCAGATAACACATATAAGATTGACATCTATACCGATAACTCGGTGATGGTACTATACATTAATGACAATGTTGCATATACCAACCGCGTCTATGGGATGCCACGTAATTACTGGAGCATCGACTGCCTGAGCGGTAGCATCGA
>JAKSNQ010000078.1 GCA_024399615.1 Paludibacteraceae bacterium
TCGGCCTGAATGAGTTCGTTGAACTGACGAAGTCCTTGCGTCTGGCGGTCGTTGTCATATTCGGGCTCGATGATATGCCCATCCCACAGCGTGTTGTCCGCCAGTATGATGCCGCCGGGTCGAACCAGCGGAAAGAGTAGGGTATAGTCGTTGACGTATTCGCGCTTGTCTGCGTCCATGAAAACAAGGTCAAAAAGCGGACCGTTCTCGGCGGCCAACTGCTGCAGCACTTCGGCTGTAGAACCGATTCGCAGTTCCACCTGATCGCCCAATGCGGACAGCGACAGGTTCTCGCGGATAAAATCCTCCAACTCGTCGTTTTTCTCGATGGTGACCACTTGGCCTCCAGGAGCGAGCCCTTCGGCCAGACAAAGTGCCGAATAGCCGGCGAAGGTGCCCAGTTCCAATACGCGACCGGGCCGAACCAGTTGGCTGATAAATGACAAAAATCGTCCTTGCACCTTGCCCGACAGCATACGGGGATTCACGGTGTGGAGACCTGTACGACGCACGATCCGACGAAGGACTTCTGGCTCCTCGCTCGTGTGCGATTCTATGTAGTCAAGTAGTTGTTCGTATTGCATATCTGATTTGATAATTATCTGATTTGACAATTTGACTATTGACAATTTGACTATTGACCTTTGGCCATTACCTGTTAGCCCTTCAGTTAGTCCTCTGGGCATTAATTGTAAATTGACAATTTTCCTGCAAAGATAGTCAAAAAATCTGATATTTGTGACATTTTGATAGAAAAATATAAGTTTTTTTGTCTTTTGTTTGGTGATTTGGAGAAAAATATGTAACTTTGCACTCGCAAACGTGTCGTTTTGTTTCGTCGTTTGTATGCAATTCTCTTACTTTCATCTTCTGTAACAATGGAAAAGATTGACGAACTAGATAGGAAAATCCTTCGTATCATCACCCAAAATGCCCGTATCCCATTCAAAGAGGTGGCTGACCAGTGTGGTGTTAGTCGTGCGGCCGTGCACCAGCGTGTGCAGCGCATGTATGATATAGGTGTCATTACCGGTTCCGGATATTATGTCAACCCTAAGACCATGGGGTACCAACTCTGTGTCTACATTGGTCTCACTTTGGAAAAAGGCTCCATGTACAATAAAGTGGTGGCTGAATTGGAGAAGATACCCGAAGTGGTGGAAAGTCAATTTACGTTGGGCGGGTTCTCGATGTTGATCAAGTTATACGCCAAGGACGATGCACACCTGCTGTACCTTTTAAATTCAAAGATTCAGGAGATTCCCGGTGTGGCAAAAACCGAGACGTTAACTTCTTTGGAGCAACGTATTCGACGAGGATTCCCTATCCCTATGGAAAATGATGAAGAATAAATAATAAACAATCAATAATCCTTTACCCGCATGCGGCTGATGCTTCGTGTGGGTGATTTGTATAAATTTTCGCGCGTATGCGCACATATATAGCACAATGGAAAAAGTAGTTAGTGGCATCCGTCCTACCGGAAATTTGCACTTGGGTAATTATTTTGGAGCTGTAAAGAGTTTCGTGAAAATGCAAGATGAGTACGATTGCAAATTCTTTATCGCTGACTGGCACAGTTTGACCACACATCCCAAGCCTGAAGATATTCGAAAAAGCGCCAAAACCATTCTGGCGGAGTACTTGGCATGCGGCATCGATCCGGAAAAGGCACCGATCTATATTCAGAGTGATGTGAAAGAAGTGCTGGAGTTGTACCTGTACTTCAATATGAATGCCTATCTGGGAGAGTTGGAGCGCGTTACTTCATTTAAGGAGAAGGTGCGCAAACAACCCGACAACGTAAATGCCGGTCTGCTGACCTATCCGTCCCTAATGGCCGCCGATATACTTATGCACAAGGCCGACAAGGTGCCCGTTGGTAAGGATCAGGAGCAAAACATGGAGATGGCCCGTCTTTTTGCGCGTCGATTCAATCGTATCTACGAGGTGGAGTATTTCAAGGAACCCGAGTCTTTCCATTTCAACGACAAGGCCGTGAAAATCCCCGGCTTGGACGGCAGCGGCAAGATGGGCAAGTCAGAAGGTAACTGTATCTACTTGTGCGATGACGAGAAAACATTGACCAAGAAAGTGATGAAAGCCGTGACGGACGCTGGTCCTACCGAGCCTAATTCGCCCAAACCGGACGTTATCCAAAACCTGTTCACGCTCATGGAAGTGGCTTCTACACCGGATACTCTCGACTATTTCAACGAGAAATGGAACACATGCGAAATCCGCTATGGCGACCTCAAAAAGCAACTGGCGGCAGACCTGTGCAACCTGACTCGCCCTATCCGCGAGCGCATTCTGGACTTCCAGGCCAATGATGAATATCTGAACAAAGTGGCGCGCATGGGAGCTGAAGCAGCACGCGAAACGGCCGCTAAGACCCTGGCAGAAGTGCGTCAGATCATCGGTTTCAAATAAAGCACTTCTTTGCCCCCTAAAGCATTTCTTAGAATACCCCATAAGTAATTGAATGTCCTATGAAGAAAGCATTGTTGTCGATTATTGGCTTGTGCCTGACTATGCAGTTGATGGCCTGGGATGCGGTGGCCCATCGCATCGTGGCGGAGATTGCCTACCGCCGATTGAACAAGAAAGCGGTGGCGCAGGTGGATAAGTTGCTGGGTAAGCGAGGAATGGTCTATACGTCCTCTTGGGCTGATGAGATCAAGTCTGACACCATCTACCCCAATTCGTACGACTGGCATTTCCAGAACCTCAACCCCGGTATGACGCGGGCCGACATCGATGCCCTCTATGCGGATAAACTGAAGGAGGGTGAGCACCTTTTCTATGCCAAAGACAGTTTGGTGAAGGTGCTTCGTCTGGGAAAAGCTACTCCCGACGAACTGGCCGATGCGCTCAAGTTTGTGGTGCACCTCTCGGGCGATGAATTCCAACCCATGCATATGGGGCATGCCGACGATAAGGGCGGTAATAGAGTGCTGCTGACTTGGTTCCGCGAGCGTATCAACCTCCACTCGCTCTGGGATTCGTTCCTCGTAGCTTTCCCTAAGTACAGCTACACCGAATATGTTGATTTCCTGATGGATACATATGGCCCACAAGAGGAAAAGGTAGCCTCCAAGACCGAACTGGAGTGCTTGTACGATACCTACGAGGCCGTCAACTATGTGTATCAGTATCAGGCCGAAAAACTGACCCCCGAACCACCACGCCACTATGAGTATCGCTACCACTACGATATGAAGGAAATGATGAACTACCAGCTATATGCCGCCGGTATTCAGTTGGCAAAACTCCTCAACGAAATCTATCGATAATCCCCATGTGGCCTATGAAACGCTATCTTTTGATCTTGGTACTCGGACTGGCAGGCATACTTTTTGCCGGCATTGCCACGGCCGATGACTATATAGATGACCTCTACTACAATCCGCAGTTGCAGGTGGATATGCAGCTTAAGGCCGGTACTCTGCAACCGCATTACAACAAGCAGAAGATGCAGGAACTGGTTTTTGTGGCCGATAGTACGCAGTTATCGTCGGCAAAGTCGGCTCCACAGGCAACCCCTGCAGACACCTTGGTCGTACGGTAATCCTCTTAGCAGACACTTTGGCTATACGATAGTCCTCTCAGCAGACACTTTGGCTATACGGTAGTCCTCTCAGCAGACACTTTGG
>JAKSNQ010000079.1 GCA_024399615.1 Paludibacteraceae bacterium
AAACCTCGCCGCGATGATATGATTCAATATATGGACTAACGACAAAGAGAATATCCACAATGTATCACAAGTTTATTATTACCGATGATGGTGTGCTGCGCTTTGGCGTGGTCTATTTGCATCGTGATTTGCTCCAGGTTGGCGAAGAGGCGTCCAATGGCGGTGGGCTCTGGCAATACAACCCTCAGATGCAGGCGATGCAACTCTTCGGACGCTCTTTCGACTTTGGTGGCCCCGACCTGAGTGCCATTCGTCGGGTGGAGTGGAGTAGTGCGCATCTGCAAGGACCATGTCCGCTGCTCTTCTATCCGCATTGGCCTTCGCTTGATACCGTGGAACCGGTTTGTGTGATTTAATACGATTCTATATGATATATTTTGACAGCGACTATATGGAAGGAGCCCATCATGAGGTGATGCGGCGACTTGTGGAAACCAATCTGGAACATACCGTTGGGTATGGCAACGATCCTTACACCCTGCAGGCCAAAGATGCTATTCGTCAGGCATGCGGTTGCCCGGAGGCGCTGGTGCAATTGTTGGAAGGTGGTACCCAGACCAATGCGACTGTGATCGATGCGTTGCTGCGTCGTCACGAGGGGGTATTGGCGGCTGAGTCGGCACATATCAATGTGCATGAGAGTGGAGCCATTGAGCATAGTGGACATAAAGTGCTTACCTTACCGGCTGCGAATGGTAAGTTGTCTGCCGAACAGGTGGACCGTTTCATCACGGATTTCTATCGCGATGAGACCTACGAGCACATGGTCGCTCCCGGAATGCTATACATCACGCAACCTACCGAGTATGGTACACTCTATTCGCTCAGCGAACTGACCGCCCTTTCTCGGGTCTGTCATCGTCACCATATTCCGCTCTATTTGGATGGCGCGCGATTGGGCTATGCGTTGGCATCGCCTATGGCGGACTTTACATTGCAGGACATTGCGCGCCTGTGTGAAGTGTTTTATATTGGTGGCACCAAGTGTGGACTACTCTTCGGCGAAGCTGTTGTGGCGCCGAATCCCGACACACTTCCGCATTTCTTCCCAGTCGTCAAGCAACATGGTGCACTTTGTGCTAAGGGACGAATCTTGGGAATACAATTCTTAACGCTCTTTACCGACAATCTATACCAGCAGATTTGCAGCCATGCTATCGGCTTGGCGAAGCGTATTCGCGAGGCTTTTGTATCTGCCGGTTATCAGTTGGCTATCGATTCGCCTACCAATCAGCAGTTCTTCCTATTGCCCAACGAGATGGTCGATTTTCTTCGGGACAAAGGAGTTTCTTTCGAGGATTGGGGAGTGCGTGGAGAGAACGAGACGACTGTGCGTTTCGTCACTTCTTGGGCCACTACAGATGAGGCGGTGGACGAACTGGTACGATGTATCAACCTGCATGGAAACGACAGATGAATATTGAGATTTTTCGAGACGAGTGTTTGAAACTTCCGTGCGCAACGGAAGATATGCCGTTTGATGACACGGTAGTTGTGTTCCGACTTAAAGGTAAAATTTTTGGTTGTATTGCGTTGGATAGGCCGGATGTGGTAGTGCTGAAATGCAGCGAAGCGCGTGCATTGGAGTTGCGTGCAGTATATTCCGCGATTGAGGGTGCTTATCATTGGAACAAGAAGACTTGGAATCAGATTTCTCTTGATGGTTCTGTCCCCGATGATTTGATCCGAGAGTTGATTCGTTTTGCTTATGATGAAGTAAATAATAAACTGCCCAAGAAGGATAGGGTATTATCAGTATGAATATAATCAGGAAATGTTTTGCGACCATCAGGGATCGCGAGAAACTGTACGAAATCATTTTTGGAACCGACACGCCGGCTGGTAAGGCCTTCGACATTTTGGTCATGGTCTCCATCATCCTCAGTATTGCTATCTCTATTGTGGGCACCAAACTGATGGCGCTGAATTTTGAATGGATGGGAACCGTTTTGATGATTATGGAGGCTTTCTTCATGGTCTTTTTCACGATCGAATACCTGCTACGCCTGTATTGCACTCCTCGATGGAAAGACTATGCGTTCAGCTTTTTCGGTATCATTGACTTTTTGGCCACTTTCCCTGCCTATCTGGTCTTTTGCCTGCCGGCTGCACAATATATGCTGCTGCTTCGTGCATTCCGATTGATACGTGTTTTCCGTATTTTCAAACTCTTCAGTTTTATGAACGAGGGGTACTTGCTGATGGAGAGCCTTCGACGTAGCGCAAAAAAGATCTCGGTGTACTTCCTTTTCGTGATTGTGCTCGTTATCGCTATTGGTACGCTTATGTTCATTGTGGAAGGGGGAACGCCACACAGTCAGTTTACCGACCTGAGCACCTCTATTTATTGGGCGATTGTTACCCTGACGACTGTTGGATATGGTGACATTACACCGGTCACATCTTTAGGCAGATTCCTTTCGTCGTTGGTTATGATCTTGGGCTACACCATCATTGCTGTGCCTACCGGAATCGTGTCGGCAAGCATCATCGACACTACCAAAGAAAAGGCCCGAGACAACAAGTGCCCTCGCTGCAATGCCGAAGTAAAACCCGATGACAACTACTGCCACCATTGTGGCGAAAAATTGTAATTTTCTCACCATTTCCAGCGATTGCTTCATCACTCTTAAAATCGTCAAATACAACAGCCTTCTACGGCGCATGTTAATTAGCCCTTTAGGGCGTTAAATGTTAATTGTTAATTGATAACTGTCAATTATGTTAAGGCGTTAATTGTTCTCTCGTGGGTCTCCCGTGGGTCTCCCGACAGTCTCCCGACAGTCGTTCTTATTCCTTGTCCTGGATTTTCTGGAACTTCTAGAATAGCGCAGCGGTCTATTCTCCATACCCTCAGCGGTAGGGCCTTGTCCATAGTCGCTCTTTATGCACTTTATGCACTTGTTATGTTTTTTTTAGAAGCGACTCTCATGCGACCTTGATGCGATCTTCGTTTTGTTAATTTGATAAATGACTTTTCTTGGGTCAGGAAAAGACATACCACACATGAGTATCGGTAATCAAACTCCGAGCGCAGTTCACCTGCAGTCCGGACTGCAGGTGAGAAAGTGGAAATCTTATGCAGAGAAGCAAATGTCTACTAAATCAGAAAAATGTCAACAATCTTAGGAAGGTGTCTATATGTTTAGGAACATGTCTACTTCCTTAGCGCAATAATGCTAAAATTATTAAAAAACAGTCTACTAAATTTAGGAAAAGACATGTAAAAATGCAAAATGCAGTTCTGCAGTTGCAGGATGTCGCATAATTGACTGAAACACAATTGGTTATAACTGCACGTGCAACTGCAGAACTGCATTTTGCTTCGAACAACGTGCGATAGTTTTTTTTTTTTTTTTACGCTCGGTAGAGTCGCGGACAAATTGTGCGCGACGCTCACGTGCTTCTTGAGCCCTCTTATTAGCGAGAGCAGTAGAGTCACGAACAAATTCCGCACGAGCTATAGAGTCTTTTACAAACTGAGCACGTTCTTGCTCTGCAATCTTACGAGCTTTATATTCAGAACAAGAAGAAAAGCCAAGTAAGATTATAACAACAAAAAAAATTATTTTTTTCATATTATTTGAATGATTCGTTGGACTATCTCTTCCGGATGATCGACAAGGAGCTGA
>JAKSNQ010000008.1 GCA_024399615.1 Paludibacteraceae bacterium
ACGCCTGATAACCAAACGTGCAGATGTTCAAACCTCCAATGAGGATTTGATATTTTAGCCCTCGTAGCCTTGGGGCGTTCGTTTTCGTTTCATTACTGCTCTTGCCCTTATTAGCCAAGCAGAGGCTATTTCCTCGAACACTTCTGGTGCAGTACAGAAGATGATTGTAACCTCCTGTAAATTAGGGGATTTGTGGAAATATGGGGAGTTTAAAACCAAGCAAAAACTGCAAAATTTGGTATTTCCTGATGGAATTGAATATAGTACAGATTTTGGATATTCTCGAACGTCTCGTGTCAACGAGGTGTTCGAGATTATTTTGTTTATTATCAGTCAGTTAGAAGGACTTAACAAAACAAGAGGAGAACTGGATTTACTCCAATTCTCCTCTTGGTCGAGAAGAGGCGACTCGAACGCCCGACCCCCACGTCCCGAACGTGGTGCGCTACCAACTGCGCTACTTCTCGATGGCTTGTGGCCTATGTTTTCCCGATGAAATCGGGGATTTTTGACTGATTACTTACGCTTATAGTAGCGAGTTGACTTCTCCGGATTATCCGGTGTGGCGGCTATGATGGCACGGCATGCCTCTTCGGTCAATTCCTCTACGTTTTGCGTATGTGGTATCTTATAGTTCTTTTCTCCGCATTTGATATATGCACCATAGCGGCCATGCAGCACCTGAATATCACCAAAGACATGAATGGGTTCGGATGATTGTTGTTTTTTTGCTATCAGTTCGGATGCCTGTTCTATTGTGATGCTTAGCGGATCTATATTCTTGGGAATACTTACGAAGAGAGGCGAGGACGTTCCATTATCTATACGTATAAATGGACCATATTTCGCACTTCCCACAATCACCTCTTTTCCATCTATCTCGCCCAACGTATATGGCAACGAGTGTGAAAATAACTCCAACGCCTCCTCCAAAGTTATCGTATAAATAGACTTGCCCTTAGGAATAGATGCAAAGCGAGGTTTCTCGTCACTTTCGGTCGAACCCAACTGTACGCAAGGACCACCCTTAGAGATCTTAGCCGTAACAGGCATGCCTGTCTGTGGATCCACGCCCAATTCACGGCCGGGAATTTTACCCACTGGCACATCTTCAATCGATGGGTGGAACGTGTTGTAGAACGAGTCCACTACTTTCTGCCAATCAGCCTGTCCCTCAGCTATCTGGTCAAACGACATCTCTGCTTCGGCCGTGAAGTCGTAACTGAGCACCTCCGGGAACTGTTCAACCAGAAAATTGTTACTGATACGTCCCAAATCGGATGGCAACAACTTATGACTGTCGGCACCGACCATTTCATGCTTGTGCTTGCTGGTTATCTTACCATTCTTAAGCGTCAATACCTGGTATTCACGTTTGGAACCCGGCACGTTTCCATTTTCAACGTATCCGCGTGACTGAATAGTCTCAATGATAGTCGCATAGGTAGATGGACGGCCTATGCCCAATTCCTCCATTCGTTTCACCAGCGAGCCTTCGTTATAGCGTTGTGGGGCCTTGGTAAACACCTCCTGCGCAATCGTCTCAGCGGCTTTGAGAACCGAGCCCTTAATCATCAGCGGCAAGGAGTTGCTCTCCTGTTCGTCATCATCGGTTGACTGGACGTACATCCGCATGAAACCGTCAAAAACCACCACTTCGCCCGATGCAACAAACAGATATGGGTTCTTGCTGTTGCTTACCTCGATACGAGTTGTCTCCACCTGCGCATCTGCCATTTGTGATGCCAGAGTACGCTTCCAAATGAGTTCATACAGATGCTTCTCATCGCTGGTACCTTGGATAGTGCGAGCATCCATGTAGGTTGGACGGATTGCCTCGTGCGCCTCTTGTGCACCCTTTGCATTCGTCTTGTACGTACGCATCTTATGATACGACTCACCAAACTCAGACAAGATCTCCTTTTTAGAAGTATTGATTGCCAATTGTGACAAGTTGACCGAGTCGGTACGCATATACGTAATCTTACCGGCTTCGTACAGCGACTGGGCTATACGCATCGTCTTGGACACAGGGAAATGCAGCTTTCTCGCAGCCTCCTGTTGCAGCAGAGAGGTGGTGAAAGGAGGGGCAGGAGATTTCTTACCGGGTTTTTTCTGAATATCCTGCACCATAAACTCAGCATCCTTGCAACTTTCCAGAAAAGCAAGGGTCTCCTCTTCTGTAGCAAAACGATGACTTAGTTCAGTATGCAATACCACCTCTTTTCCTGATGCATCTTTTCCGATGAAATCAGCATTTACACGGTATTGAGGGGTTGCCTTGAAGTCCTCTATCTCCTGTTCGCGCTCCACTATCAGACGTACTGCAACTGACTGCACACGCCCGGCCGACAAACCTGTAGCAATCTTTCTCCACAGGATCGGTGACAACTCAAAACCTACAATACGGTCCATCACACGACGAGCCTGCTGTGCATTCACCAGATTATAGTCGATATCACGTGGAGTGAGGATGGCATTCTGAATAGCCTCTTTGGTAATCTCATGAAAGACGATACGCTTTGTGTTGGCCGGCTTGAGGTTTAGTACTTCCTTCAGGTGCCAAGCGATTGCCTCTCCTTCACGATCCTCATCGGAAGCCAACCAGACGGTATCTGCTTTCTTGGCTTCTGTACGAAGGCTTTGTATCAGTTTTTGCTTGCTCTCGTCCAGTACATAGTTAGGCATGTATCCATTCTGGAAATCGATGCCCATGCTGTTCTTGCCTATACCTGCTATATCACGGATGTGTCCTTGCGAAGACAATACATGATATCCTTCACCAAGAAATTTCTCGATGGTTTTGGCTTTGGCTGGGGACTCTACTATGACGAGGTTCTTACTCATTTACTTTTTATTAATGGCTATCTCCCTACTTCATACCGAATAGCACATTGGAGATAGCTGCTTTGAAAAAACCACGCGGAAACGCTATATATTATATATATAAGGTGTAATTTACCGCGGAATTTGGTCAAAACGGCCGCAAAAGTACTATATTTTTTTTAATTGTGCAAGTTTTTTTTGTCTTTTTTATTTATTTTTAACGGATATTTGGCTATATACAAATATATTTGTATCTTTGCAGAAAAATATTATTACACATAAAAAAACTTTGCAAATCAAAAAAAAATGAATACACATGGACGCATGTCGGGGGCGCACCCTATGCTGAAAATCGTGGTATGGTTAGGACTGATGTTACTGCTGACCGGAGTAGTCCTCGGGACGTACTCCATGTTGATACAACGAGGAGTTATCTACCCTACTGTACCCGTGCTCAAATGGCTGCAATTTGCCCAATCCATCGCAGTTTTTATTCTGCCGGCATGGCTGGCAACATGCCTTTGGAGTCATCAGCCGGCCTCGTGGCTACATCTGTCCTCTGGTATGCGGTGGCAAACGGTATGTCTTATCTTTCTGACGATGATTGTGGCCTTACCTGGTATCAATCTGATAGCCGATCTCAACGGACAAATGCAGTTACCCGAATCGATGGCACAACTTGAGGCGGCGATGAAGCAGATGGAAGAACAGGCGCAACAGATGATGGAGCAGTTTCTGCAAACAACCAATATCTGGGGACTGATGGGCAATATCGTGCTGTTGGCCATCTTGCCTGCTATTGGCGAAGAGATAACATTTCGTGGAGTATGTCAGGGTATGCTCGAAGGTTCTGCTCAAGAAAGTCAGAGTGGCAGACAGAAACTCAACTTTCGAACCCACTGCGCGATATGGATTACTGCTATTGCATTCAGCTTCATTCATTTCCAGTTCTACGGATTTATACCACGAATGCTCTTAGGTGCACTCTTAGGTTATCTGCTCTGTTGGACCGGCAGCCTGTGGGCTCCTATTCTCGCACACGCTACCAACAATGGCATGGCCGTCATTGCCTACTATATCGGTGAACATACCACAATAAACGCCGATTCCATCGAGAATATTGGAACCGGCGATATGTGGTGGTTGGGCACTATTAGCATCGCTGCTACCATAGGTATGCTATGGATGGTGAAGAGAAGTTGCCGAAAGTCATGCAACTGAAATTCATACGACCGAATATCGTGCGCCTGAACAAAGCATATGTTTAGTTGACATTTGCAAAGCGTCTTTCCGACACTATCAGCAAAGCCTCGTCTAGTAGCGCTTGAGGTATGGTTATCTCGCGCAACTGAAGACTTCTCAGCCAACCTGCTACATCCTTATCTTGCAATGTATAAAAGACCTCCTGTACATCGGTGAGGTCTTTTTCTGTATAATCATCGGGATTAACACCTGCCAAACGGTCAAGTTCTTCGTCGTCATAATAGACAATATCCGGGCGGGAAGTCAGAAGTGACTCGCGCTCGCACACACTATGTCTGCCGCAGCATTCGTCATCTACCGGCACACGAACCATATGGTCTGCCTGAACATTCTCCGGATGCGATTCTGCCTGACGCTGACGTTGACGCTCACGTAACTCCAAGAGGATCAGGATTACCAGACCTAAGCCCAAAAAGCAAATTAATACAAGTATTGATTCCATCAGTCGTTTTCTCCTTCTACATCATCCTGCTCCACCACCAGATTTTCGATAATGAAGTTCTGACGTTCGGTTGTATTTTTTCCCATGTAGAAGTTCAGCAACTCATGTACAGAGTCGCTCTTCTGCAAAGACACCTGGTCAAGACGAATATTTTTGCCGATGAAACCGGTAAATTCGTCCGGAGAAATCTCACCCAAACCTTTAAAGCGCGTTATCTCCGGATTTTTCACAGCCGCCAAAGCTGCCACTCTCTCCTCTTCACTATAGCAATAGCGTATCTCCTGTTTGTTCTTCACACGGAAAAGAGGTGTTTGCAAAATATATACGTGCCCTTTTTTGACCAAATCGGGGAAGAACTGCAGGAAGAAAGTCAACATCAATAGTCGGATATGCATACCATCTACATCGGCATCGGTAGCGATAATCACCTTGTTGTAGCGCAAATCATCCAGACCATCCTCTATGTTGAGCGCTGACTGCAGGCAGTTGAACTCTTCGTTCTCATAAACCACCTTCTTGGTCAACCCATAGCTGTTAAGCGGCTTACCACGCAACGAGAAAACGGCCTGTGTATTTACATCGCGACTCTTGGTGATAGAACCGGACGCTGACAATCCCTCAGTAATAAATATACAGGTATCCAGACGTAAATCATCTTGCGAATCTTTCGATGAAAACGATGGTTTAGCATCGTTGAGATGGATGCGGCAGTCACGAAGTTTGGGATTGTTCAACAAGTTCTTCTTTGCGCGTTCACGAGCCAGCTTGGTAACACCGGCTATTGCCTTACGTTCCTTTTCCGAGTCCTGAATCTTTTGCAGCAAGGTTGCTACTGTTTCAGGTGTCTTATGCAGATAGTTATCCAGCTCTTTTTTCAGGAAATCATTCACAAACTTATTGATACTGATGCTATCCTCACGGAGCGACATGTCACGAGAACCCAGTTTGATCTTGGTTTGCGATTCAAAAGTCGGTTCCTCTACATTGATGGCTATGGCACCTACGATACCATTACGGATATCGCTCAATTCCATGTTTTTGGCAAAAAACTCCTTAATGGTTTTGCCTATTGCCTCACGATATGCAGCCTGATGCGTACCGCCTTGGATGGTATGTTGTCCATTGACGAAACTGAAATATTCCTCACCCGATTGGTCGGTATGAGTCAATGCTATCTCGATATCTTCGCCCTGCAAATGAATGATTGGATAGAGTGGCTCCGCAGTCATATTCTCCTTCAGTAAGTCGAACAGACCATCTTTCGAGTGGAACTTCTGTCCATTGTATTTCAAGGTCAAGCCGGTGTTGAGATACGAGTAGTTTCGCAGCATCGTCTCGATAAATTCGCCACGAAACTGATAATTCTCAAACAACCCACGCGAGTCATCCGGTTGAAATTGAATATAGGTACCTCGTGCTTCATTCGTCTCATTGGGCACAACACCGGTATCGCTCACCAGATGTCCACGTTCAAACTCAGCACGACGCATCATCCCATCGCGATAGGAAGCCACAACGAAATGCTCCGACAACGCATTCACCGCCTTGGTACCCACACCATTCATACCCACCGATTTCTTGAATGATTTCGTATCGTATTTTCCACCCGTATTAAGCAGAGATACTGCATCCACCATCTTACCCAGCGGAATACCACGACCATAATCTCGAACTCGCACAGACCCTTTGGGCACATCCAAATCCACATTAACCTCTATCACCTTGCCCTCGCCCATACGAAACTCGTCAATCGAATTGTCTATGGTCTCTTTGATGAGCACATAGATACCATCATCTGAAAATTTACCATCGCCCAGTTTTCCAATGTACATACCAGGACGACGACGGATGTGCTCACGGTCATCAAGGTGGATGATGTTATCATCGGTATATTCCCCTTGAGCAGATTCTATGATATCTTCCTTTTTCATATTTACGCAATTTTGTGCAAAGATACTGCTTTTTTCTGACATACGCAAATTTTCATCCTTTCGCAGCCCAAAAAACTTCTTTTCAGCAATATTTACTCAAGTTCTGGGATAAAAATTTCACCCCTACTTTGCGTCATTTACCCCTTTATTGTTTATTTTACCCCTAAACGTATAAGCAACTACCAATTATTTGCCCATATAGTTTTTTTTTTGTACTTTTGCCGAAAAATTAGTTCTCGAGGATACAACTGACCTCATTCATACTAACATTTTTATTAATTTTACTATGGCAAACCCTACAGTACACATGTTTACCTACATCAACAAGTCATTCAAGACGGGTTGGAACAATCCGGGCTTTTCTGACTTTGGGGAAGACGTAAACTACACTTATGGTGAAATCGCAACTCAGATTGCCCGTTTAAATTTGTTTTTTGAATTAGCCGGCGTACAAAAAGCCGAGAAGATTGCTTTTTGCGGCGGTAATAGTTCCAATTGGGGCATCAGCTTTCTCTCTGTTTTAGCTTACGGAGCTGTTGCGGTCAGCATTTTACCCGATTTCATCGGAACAGATGTGGAGAAATTGGTTAACCACTCCGACTCACAAATACTGCTTGTCAGTCCGGCTGTTGCAGCAAAAATCAACTTTGCCAACATGCCAAATCTCAAAGCGATTATTTCCATCAAGGACTTCTCAATCCTGCACGCACAAACTCAGGAGTATGAGAACGCATACAGCAATTTGGACAAGTTGTTCGCTCAGCGTTATCCTAATGGCTATACTGCTGCTGACGTACACTATCAGGATGACAATCTTGACGATTTGGCGCTCATCAACTATACCTCTGGTACCACGAGCAGCCCTAAGGGCGTCATGCTTACCTACCGCAGTCTTTCCAGCAACTGTCAGTTTGGCATCGAATGGATCCCTAACAAACCGAGCGACAATGTCGTTTCGATGCTACCTCTGGCCCATATGTTCGGAATGATGTTCGAGTTCATTTATCAGGTGGCTGGTGGCACACATGTCTATTTCATCACACGTTTGACGACACCTGTCCTCATGAAGGCTTTCCACGATTGTCAACCTTACCTGATTTTGACGGTTCCTTTGGTACTGGAAAAAATCTACCAGAAGAAGATAAAACCGATGGTCAGCAAACCTGCTATCCGCATACTTTGGCACGTACCGGTTCTCGGTAATATTATAAAGAGAAAGGTGCGCGAAGGACTGATGACCGCTTTTGGTGGCAAATTGCAAAGCCTCATCATCGGTGGTGCGGCACTCAATAGCGAAGTGGAAAAGTGTCTGAAGGACATCCAGTTCCCATTCCTCGTTGGTTATGGCATGACCGAATGTGGTCCATTGATCTCATATTCACCATGGCAAAGTTTTGTCGCACATAGTTGCGGACGAATTGTTGACCGCATGGAACTGAAAATCGACTCTAAAGATCCGCTTCACGAAGTAGGTGAGATCATGGTCAAGGGCGAAGCCAACATGATCGGCTACTACAAGAACGAAGAGGCCACCAAACAAGTGCTTGAAGCCGACGGATGGTTGCACACCGGCGACCTCGGTTTAGTCGATGAAATGGGCAATATCTTCATTAAGGGACGTAATAAAAACATGATTTTAGGCCCGAGCGGACAGAATATTTATCCGGAAGAGATTGAAGACAAAGTCAATGCACTCGACTTCGTTTTGGAGTCATTGATTGTTGAACGTGATGGGAAACTGGTAGCATTGGTAGTGCCCGACGCAGAAGCAATGAAGGCCCCTGAATTTACCGACAAATCATTTGACCATCTCATGACTGAAGCGCTGCTTGTCATCAACAAAGAGTTGCCTAACTATAGTCAAATTAAGTCGTTCGAGGTGCGCGAAGAAGAGTTTGAAAAAACACCTAAGCGCAGCATCAGACGATTCCTTTATAAGTAAATCAGCCCCCTCCGGCTATAATGGAGGTGAGCTACCGCGCTGCGTAGCCACATAACTATGCAGTAATTAATAGTGTTAGTAGGGACTGGGTGTGTCGTGAGACACATCCAGTTTTTTAGTCGCGGCACGAAGGTAACCAGAAGAAAGCAGAAGAAGAGATATCAATAAGTAATGCGCAAGAGCAGATGTATATCGGTCTTGTGCGCCGATTTGAGATGCTGTTGCTCCACCCACTGAGGACTATACCATGTATCCGAAGCCTTCAGATACAACGAGTAATGGTCGCCTATCCTATAGCGCATATTCAGAAAATATCGAAGTCCAATACCGTATAGTGCTGGTATCGAAAAAGCGTACAACACATCGTTTTCATAGGTATAGATTCGGTTATCGTAATGCGGGATATAAAAGGCATCGAGGCGGACATGAGCCGTCAACGGAATGGCAGAACTGTGGTACTCGACCTGTGTAAAGACAGAGGTGCCCCAGGTGGGACGAGTAGAACGAGATACTGCAGAAGATGGAGACTCGATACTGGTAGGAGACTCTATTACAGAGGAGTGCTTGTGAAGGAGGGAGGCATCCAGCTGAGTCTGAAAGGTCCAATTAGACAGATTGACCGACAGATGATAGCGCACATAATTGGTTAGGTTTTCACCTTTTTGCTTCATCCGCCATCGGGCGTACATATCGACCAATTTACTCGATGAAAACGAGACTTTTGTTACCACATCATATCCCCACGAGCGACCACGAATCATATACTTGGGGCCCATGAACGCAAAGAAATCCGAGTACATCGATAAGCGCCATCGACGCCAACGTAAGATATCGGCTCCAAGGTAGATTCCATGCTCATCGTTCGGACGGCTCGTTTCACCAAAAGCAGACCCGTACACTGCATCATAGGTAGGCGAGTAGTAGCGGATCAAACCCATCAGACGTATGTCTTGCACCGGAACATAACGCACTCCGACTAAGGCGGCCATGCCCCATCGGCTGTTTTGGCTGGTAGCCATCTCACCAAAAACGGATGTACGAGAAAAGGCGTATTGGGCAGACACCGATGCCGAGAATTGATTTTGGTCGTGAAAATAGTTACCGTTGTAGTAATTGGGACGATAGGATAAGGGCTGTGGGGTCCAATATTCTACGGCCGTCAAGCCTATGCAGAAGCGGTTTTTACGGTAGTTGAAATTCAGACCTGCCGTTTGTCGATACAACGAATCCGGCAAGCGGTAACTATAGAACGCAGATAACTGACAATCAGACCATTGCGTTGTCAGTCCTACGCCACGCATGAAGTCCGAAGAAGCGCCATTGTATCCACGCAATCCTTGCTGCCTGATACCCATCGTGGAGGTAATAGACGACTTGCCTAAGGGCAGTTGTGAATTCATCACCAACCCTAATCCGAAAGAAGCGCGATAGTCTCCGACCACCACCGTTTTCAAGCCTCGCAACTCCTTTAGTTGTATATATCCACCATAGCGACTCTTTTCCCGAAAATGCTCACCGGGAGTGCGCACAACTGTAGCTCCTATCTGCAGATGTCGGGTGGCACGCATCTTATATTTTATTGACGAATAAACCGGATCCCCATGGTAGTTCTCCGGATTGCGAACATCCAGTCGCATATTCAGTTCATGGTGGCTGTTCAGCATCATGTCTCGCATTGTGGGGCCTGTGAACATTTCAGCTGCTCCCACATACACAAAAGGGAGAAGGTTACGCACTTCATAGTCGCTCAGACAATGTATCAGTTGCAGTTCATGAACAGTATGAAAAGGATGCTCGTACCCATAGAGCAGGATGGCATCTATCTGCTCAGGAGAGAGAAACATCAGTCGTTCCAGTTCTTCGGTCGTAGTGGTGTTCAGATTGATGGGGTCAGCAACCAATGCATACAGTTGTTCCTCTATCGCTTCGACGTCTACGGATTGATCCTGCTCCAGCATGGTCTCGGTGATGTCGCGCAATATGTTTTCAAAAGAAAAACGAGCGGAGGATTCTATCAGAGACGATGACAGAAGAGCCGTCGAATCCTCCGAAACAGGGGACTCTTCTGCGAACAGCATGAACGAAGACACAATCCATGCCAGCACCAAGGACAACCTATTTACGATACATTGGGGCTCCATCCGCTTGTTTTTTGGGGTGCAAAGATACAGAAAATTTCCCAAATAAGCAACTTTTTCCATATTGTACTTGTTTATATGACAAAAAAATCGTAACTTTGCAGCCCAAATTAAGATGGGGAAATGTGTCATGTTGCCAAAATCTACTGTAAACATACGAAATAAGCGCGCATCGTTCGACTATGCGATTCTCAGCCGCTATGTGGCGGGCATACAACTGTATGGAACTGAGATCAAGTCCATTCGCGACGGAAAAGCCGGTCTGGCAGATACGTATTGTATCTTTCAGGGGCATGAACTGTGGGTCAAAGGCATGCACATTGCCACTTATCGTTTCGGCAGTTACAGCAATCACGAGGAGCGTCGAGACCGAAAGTTATTATTGACGAAAAAGGAGTTGAGCAAATTGCAAAACGCAGTCAAGGACTCGGGAAAAACCATCATTCCCCTGACGCTTTATATCGCTGAGAATGGTTTTGCCAAACTGGAGATTGCGCTTTGCCAGGGTAAGCATGATTACGACAAACGTCAATCCATACGTGCCCGAGAAGATAAGCGCGAAATGGATCGACTGATGCGACACTGATAACTGACCGCTATTCGACATAATAATAGGGAAAGCATCCTCTTTACAAACAACGAAACACTACCATTTGCAAACACTAAAAAACAATAATATGAGCAAAGCATTACTTATGATTTTAGATGGTTGGGGCTTGGGAAACAAGACCAAGTCTGACGCCATTTCTTATTGCGCTACCCCTCATTGGGACGCGCTTCTCGACACCTATCCACACTCTCAACTGGAAGCTTCAGGAGAGAACGTCGGCTTGCCGGACGGACAAATGGGAAACTCTGAAGTTGGACACCTGAATATCGGCGCAGGACGCGTCGTTTATCAGGATCTGGTTAAGATCAATATCGCATGTCGAGACAACTCTATCATGCAGAATCCGGAGATTGTTGCTGCTTACCAAAAAGCAAAAGAGACCGGAAAGAAACTGCACGTGATGGGTCTGACATCGACTGGTGGCGTACACTCCAGCCTCGATCATTTGTTCAAGTTGCTGGAGATTGCACAGGAATATGGAATCGCTGACCGCACATTCGTCCACTGCTTTATGGATGGTCGCGACACCGACCCACGTTCGGGAAAGGGATTCATCGCCGATTTGCAAAAACAATGCGACGCCACCGGAACACATATCGCATCTATTATCGGCCGTTTTTACGCAATGGATCGCGACAAACGTTGGGAGCGCATCAAGGTCGCCTACGACCAATTGGTGAACGGCAAAGGCCGAGCTGAGCACGACATGGTAGCGGCTGTACAAGGTTGCTATGACCGTCACACCGAAGAGAACAAGAATACTGACGAGTTCATGGAACCGCTCGTAAACGCCGATTTCAACGGAACAATTGAGGAAGGAGACGTCGTTATTTTCTTCAATTACCGCAACGATCGCGCGAAAGAGTTGACCATCGTACTCACCCAGCAGGACATGCCGGAGCAAGGCATGACAACAATCCCACAACTGCACTACTGCTGCATGACGCCATACGACTCTTCTTTCACAGGTTTGCATATCCTTTTCCCAAAGGAGAACGTACAAAACACCTTGGGGGAAGTGGTGTCCAACTTGGGCATGAAGCAACTGCGAATCGCAGAAACCGAGAAGTTCGCACACGTAACCTTCTTCTTCAATGGTGGCCGTGAAGCGGAGTACCCAGGCGAGGAGCGTATCCTTATTCCATCCCCGAAAGTGCCTACCTACGACCTCAAACCTGAGATGTCTGCACCCGAAGTAACGGACGCATTGGTTGAAGCCATCCGCACTCAAAAATTCGATTATATCACCCTCAATTTTGCCAACGGAGATATGATTGGCCACACGGGTGTATATGAGGCCATCGAGAAAGCGGTCGCTTGCATTGACCAATGCAGCCAGAAAGTGATAGACGCATGTCTGGAGAACGGGTACGAGGTGATTATCATCGCCGATCACGGCAATTGCGACAACGCCATCAACCCAGACGGAACGCCTAACACGGCTCACTCACTCAATCCGGTTCCTTTCGTTTACGTTTCACGCGATCACAAGGACGCAAAATTGGAGAATGGCCGTTTGGCTGACGTAGCACCATCGCTTTGTCATATTCTCGGTATTGAGCAACCTGCCGAAATGACCGGCCATAACTTGATTCACTAAAGAACACCCCTAAAACGATAACACCATGACACAATCATTCTCTGACAACCGCGTTATGCGCGTGATTGTCACCCCTTCTTTCAGCGAGATCGAGGAGGAGCGTGCGTACTTGATGGCGCACACTTTTCCACGCATGATTCACATCGCAGAGGAGCGTAATGTCACGCTCGAGTTTGTATGGAAAGCACCTGTCATCATCGCTGGCTCAAACGAACTGACCTTTAGTTATGACGTAGAGGAAAACCGACATGTTTACATCTACGAAAAGGTAGCCTCTGCCGATTTGGTTGGACCTCGACGCGTCATCGACGGTATCTCTCATCACGACTATGCAGACATGCTCAAGTTGGATAGAAATGTAGAGAATAGTTTCGTCCGCCTGCTGGACAAGGTCTTCCCTCACACTTCTTATCTGGAACTGGCCAAGGCACTCCAGAAAGCATCCAAGATTTATTTGGATCGCGGGGAGTTTGAGCAGGCATTGGAACTGGCAGAACTGGCTTCTAAAGAGCTGATTGCCAATATGGGCGAGGGTGCCAGTGACAGCATTGAGGCACGCTATAGCTGCGCATGGCTCAACTACAAGCTCGGCAACTATGCTGAAGCATTCGAGATTATGGGCAAAGTTGTAACATTGGCCGATGCACATTTCCAAAACAACGACCCACGTATCACCGATTATCTGGGTGTGATGCGAATGATTGACGCAGCTTACAAGCGTTAACACTCGTCCACCTGAACTTTAAAATTTTACGTATCAACCTGACATCGATTATGGTGTCAGGTTGATTTCGTTTTGGATTTCCCTCTACATTACTCCTCAAATTGCTCATTGAGATTGACTTTATCCATTGCCGACCACGCCGTCGCCAACTCTTTTGCCACTCCAATTGGCACTCTCGCCAAACCCAATACACTCTCCAATCTCATCCAAACCATCCTCCGTGGCGATACCGTCTTCCGAACGGACTCCATCTACGTAGACCGCTGGCACACACTGAGCCACCACGACACCATCACCCTCCTCGTCCGCGACAGCATCCCGTACCCCGTGGAAATCTCCGGTCAGTCGGAACCATCCGACCCCGTCCCGCGGTTCTACCGGATCAGCACAATCGCATTCTGGCTCCTCCTCGGCCTCATCTTAGTGCTTGCCGCGTATGGCATTCTCCGCAGGGCATTTCGCCTCGGTCGCTGACCGCTCCGTCTTAGGAAGTCGCCCTAATCGGCGGCGTCTTTTGTTTACAAGCAACAAAAAGCGGCCATCCGACGATGACCGCTTCATGGGTAGAGGCAGGAAGGTAAAGATGCCTTAACCAAGAGTACGCAGCAAACGCTTCAGGGCTTCGGCCGCATGGGTGAGATTGTCAGCAGAAGTGGCTAAATTGATACGGATAAAGCCCATGGCACCATACATCTCAGATGGATTGAAGAGAATTTTCTCCTGGTGCTGAAGACAATCGCACAGCTGCTGCGCTGAAACTTCAGTGGCAGTGATATCGACCCATGCCAAATAGGTTCCCTCCATGCGTGTGATGCGAAGTGCGGTATCGTTCAGCGCTTCACAAAGGAGACGATAGTTGCCGTAAATATGTTCGCAGAGCTCGTCGAGCCACTGTTCGCTCTCATTGTAAGCGGCGATGAGTGCGTCCATTCCGAACGGATTGATGTCGCAAATCTCATGCACATTAATCGCCTTATCGATGAGCGCATAATGTTCCGGCGAAGGAACAAAGATATTGGCACATTGGAGTCCGGCGATGTTGAAGGCCTTGGATGCAGCTGTGCAAACACAATATCCCGCCGTGTTCTCTTCGTGCGTTCCTACCGTTGCATAAGGTACATATTGCTGACCGGGGAAAGCGAACTCGCAGTGTATCTCATCTGAGATGACAAACACCCCGGCCTTTTCGCAAAGCTCCCGCATGCGCGTCAGTTCTTCACGCGTCCAAAAACGCCCGGTGGGGTTGTGCGGATTGCACAGCAGAAAAACACGACAGCCCTGTATGTCGCGTTCGAACGCCAACCAATCGACTTCGTAGTGTCGGTTGACACACTGCAATGGAGACGATACCAATTGGCACTGCAGATTACGGATGCTGGAAAAAAAACAGTTGTAGGCAGGTGTAAGCGTCATGACCTTATCTCCCGGCCGAGTCATTGCGCGGAGAATCGCGGAGATCGCCGGTACCACTCCGGTGGTGTAGATAATCTGGTTGCGCGTAATCCCATGCCACCCGTGCCTCCGGCTGAACCATGAGGTAATGGCATCGTAGTATGCTTGGGGGACACAGGTGTAGCCAAAAACACCATGATCAAGCCGGCGTTGCATGGCGGCAAGTATAGCCGGTGCTGCACGAAAATCCATATCTGCCACCCATAGCGGCAAACATCCTGCAGCGTGATCGCTATCCCACTTGTAGCTGTTGCTGCCACGCCTGTCAACGTATTCTATCATATCTGAGATGTTTTGGTGATGGTCAGAAGGGGTATTCAACCCTTGGCCGCTTTCGTCACAATGCGGCAATCAGCCGGTTGTTTGATATTGGCATCGAGTATGATTTCTCCGATGGAATCGGCAGAAATATGCCCTGTGGACGGATTTTTAACGCTGATGATATGCCCCTTCACTGTAGCTTGAACAGACGAGTACTCAAATGCCAGATTGGCATCATCACCCATGGTACAATCCTCGAGGATAAGGTTCTCGCAGTAGCATAGAGGTTGTTCACCGGTGATATGACAACGTACGAGTCGAAGGTTTCGTGCATACCATCCCAAGTACTCCCCATTGATTTCTGAGTCATAGATGGTACAGTTTTCCGACTCCCAAAAGGCGTCCTTGGAATTGAGCACAGCGTTACGGATAACGACGTTTTTCGCGTACTGGAAACTGTAGTTACCATCTTGACGATAATCCTCTATCTCGATATCAGAACTGTGCATAAACAGGTAATCACAATTGCCTATCTGCACATTTTTCAATCGGATATGATCGCAGTCCCAGAAAGTCTCTTGACCATCAGGAATCCGGACGTTCGCCAAATCAATAAAAGAAGCACGTCGAAACATCTTGGGTGCCTGTACCTCACAATCTCGATAGGTGATATGCCTGCTGTACCAAACCGACGAGCGTGCCGATGGGGTGAAGACGCAATGTTCACAACGGACGCCATCCACTTCCCAAAAGACATATTTACCCTCGAAGCAACAATGCTCCGCTTCGATATTTCGACACTCTTTGACAGACGATTCGCCGACATGTATCGTCACATGATCGAGGTGCAAATCAACAGAATGATAAAGTGGTCGTTCGCCACCGAACTCCTGATTACTAATATATTGCATAATTCTTTCTTAGTTTTCGATTTTTAACAAAGAGCCGTATGAGGAAGATTGCTCCTCTCACATTGAGCTCGGTAGCCATAGCTATCCAAAATCCTACCAATCCGTAGTATCCCACGAGCAACAGAGCCAATGGGAGACGGATAAACCAGATGGTAGCCAGATTCATAACAGAAGGCATTTTGGTGTCTCCTGCCCCCACGAAGATGCCATAAATGACAATGCTGGCAGCGTATAGTGGTTCGGCAAAAGCCTCGATGCGCAGCACGCGTGTAGTGAGTGCCTGCACCTGCACATCGGGCGTCATGAGCGTCATCAGCCATGGGGTGCCTATATACATGAGAATACCACCCAATGTCATAGCTCCCATACCGAGCAGCAGGGTGATATACCCGAATGAGCGCTGCAGTCGTGGACGGTTGGCACCTATCGACTGGCCAACGAGCGTCGTGGCCGTGTCTCCGATACCGAAACCAGGCATGTAACACAGTCCCTCGATGGTAATGGCAAACGCGTTGGCCGCAATGGCAACGGTGCCTAATGGGGCTACAATGAGTGTACTCAAGATATGTGCCGAACAGAAAGCAAAATGCTCGATGGCCATCGGAAGACCTATCTGCATAGCTTCATCGACAATCTCTTTCTCCGGCCTAAAACTGCCCTTTTCATCGGAAAATCTGAGTTCTACAGAGCGGTATCGGGTATAATAAAAGAGGTATATTGCCGAAAGCGAAACAGCACATGTTGTTCCCAACGCAGCCCCCAGTACTCCCAGTTGTGCGATGAAGATGAAGGCGTAGTTGAACGCCACATTAAGTATGCACATGGCCACATTGACCAATGAAGGGACGGTCATGTTTCCAGCGCTACGCAGCATGGAAGCCAGCAGGAAATTGAACGACCAAATAGGAACTGTGCATGAGAAAAATAGGAAATAAACCGTGCTGTCGTGCTTTATCTCGTCGGCACCTCCCAACCAAGATGGCAGGAAGGGCGCACATATTGTGCCAACGACGGCGAAAGCCAACGCCAGCAAAAAACAAAACGTAATTGCCTGGCGCAAAACCAGTCGCGCGGCACGATTGTTTTTCGCTCCCACCCGATGGGCCACAAGCACACTGAATCCACTGATGATAGCAGCCACCACATCGTTGACCAGCCATGTGCTGGTACTGACCAATCCAACCGACGCCGATGCCTGGGCTCCCAGCGAACCGACCATCGATGCATCAATGTACTGCATCAGGATAAAACTGAGTTGCGCCAGGATACAGGGAATAGACAATTGGAGAGCTAATGAAAATCGCTCTCCAATTGATAACGGTAGTCCGTTACGGACCCTATCCAGTAATATGTTTTGCGTAGTTTCTGCCAATTACCAGAACTTGTTGTTTGCTCCGGAATAGACGAATCCGGCATCCGACAGTTTTTTTATCAGCGCCTCCTGATCGATATCCATATCCTCGCATAATTCGGCCAAAGAGGAATATTCATCGCGGAGCTTCATGTTGATAAAACTCAGCAACAAAAACGGATCCTGTGGCATCAGCGCTTATAGTTTTCCCACTTGGTGTTACGCATGTCACCCGACTTGAGGAACTCCTCGTGCATAGCCAATGCGCAAGAGAGAGTTTGTGGCGTATGAGCCGTCTTGGCCATCTCCAAATACTCGTTGAGAAGAGGACGATACTCCGGGTCAACGCAGTTATTGATAATCTCGTGTGCACGCTGAATTGGCGACTTGCCACGAAGGTCTGCTATACCATGCTCCGTGATGATAATCTTGACGCTGTGTTCAGAATGATCCAGGTGAGACACCATAGGAACAAATGCTGAAATAGCACCACCCTTAGCAGTAGAAGGAGTTGTATAGATTGAGATATAGGCGTTGCGAGTAAAGTCACCGGATCCACCGATACCATTCATCATCTTGGTACCACAAACATGAGTAGAGTTGATGTTACCGAAGATGTCTGCCTCAAGTGCGGTATTGATGGTGATAAGTCCCATACGACGTGCCAACTCGGGGTTGTTGGAAATTTCCTGTGGACGCAGTACAATCTTATCCTTGAAGAAGTCCATGTTGTCAATTATCTCCTGCAGTTTGTCAGCACCGATAGTCAGTGAGCAACCCGAAGCGAACTTGCAACGTCCCTCTTTCATCAAACCAACTACAGAGTCTTGAATAACCTCTGTGTACATTTCAAAAGCTGGGATGTTTTTGTTCTCACCAAGAGCGCCCAATACGGCGTTAGCCACGTTACCTACACCCGATTGGATTGGGAGGAAAGAAGCAGGGATACGACCTTCTTGCATCTCTTTTTCAAGGAAAGCCGCTACGTTTGCACCAATCTTTGCGGTCGTCTCATCCAGAGGAGTAAACTTACCAACCTCGTTAGGACGATTGGTTTTCACTACAGCCACCAATTTGGCAGCAGGAATAGTGATGCAATCCGAACCGATGCGATCAGAAGGGGTGTAAACCGGAATCTCACGACGCTGTGGTGGATCAGCTGGTTCGTACAGATCGTGCATACCGCGCATGGTTGCAGGCATTGCCTCGTTGAGCTCCACGATAATCTTGTCGGCCAATCGGCAGAAGGTTGGAGCATTGCCCACACCGGCAGTAAGAACTATCTCATATTCTTCACCCTTTTCTACGACATCACAAGCCTCAATGATAGCAAAATCAGGCTTGGGCATAAAGCCATAACGCAAGTCTTGTGCCAACTCAGAAAGGTGCATATCAAAGTAGTGTGCACCTTGAGCATTCAACTCTGTACGCAGATCTTTGTTTCCTTGATAAGGCGTACGGAACTCAATAGCATGCGCACGAGCAAGCGCACCATCGCACGAGTCGCCGGTAGATGCACCGGTGTACATACCTATCTTAAACTCCTTGCCGTCGGCATGAAAAGCCTCAGCGCGTTTTGCAATAGCGGTAGGAACGTCTTTAGGAGCGCCCGCAGGGGTAAAACCACCCATACCGCAAATGTCACCATGATTGACGAAAGCCGCAGCTTCGTCAGCAGTCATAAATGGAAGTGCCATGTGAAAATATAATTTTTATTGTTAGTTTCTTCAGACAAGTTTTTTTTCGCTCAATAAGCAGAAAAGACGCATTAGGGGTACAAAAACCTTTGCGACCGCAAAGGTACTGCTTTTTTGTGATATATGCAAATATCTATGATATTTTCGGCAAAAAAAGCTCGTGCTGAATGCAAAAGAGGTGAGACAAAAAGAAAATCAGGCTGCCTAACTTTATTCGTCAGACAGCCCAATAGATGAAATAACTATCAACAGATAGTCTCTGCGTTTGCGAGAAAATTACTCAGCCTTTCCGTTAGAACCAAGCACGTTTACAATCTTGTGCTTGTAGAGTTCCTCCATGAGGTCACGAGCAGGACCACAGTACTTACGTGGATCGAACTCACCTGGTTTCTCGGTGAATACCTTACGAACAGCAGCGGTGAATGCGAGACGAGAGTCAGAGTCGATATTGATCTTGCACACAGCAGACTCAGAAGCCTTGCGGAGTTGCTCCTCTGGAATACCTACAGCATCAGGCAACTTGCCACCGGTTGCGTTGATCATGTCCACATATTCCTGTGGAACAGAAGAAGAACCGTGGAGAACGATAGGGAAACCTGGGAGTTGCTCCATGATTGCGTCAAGAACGTCGAAAGCCAATGGAGGTGGAACGAGCTTGCCGGTCTTTGGGTCACGAGTGCACTGCTCTGGAGTGAACTTGTAAGCACCATGGCTGGTACCGATAGAGATAGCGAGTGAATCGCAACCGGTACGGGTAGCGAAATCTACAACCTCTTCTGGCTTGGTGTAGTGAGATACTGCAGAAGAAACCTCATCCTCAACACCTGCGAGAACGCCGAGCTCTGCCTCTACGGTTACATCGTACTGGTGAGCATAGTCAACCACCTTCTTGGTGAGCGCGATGTTCTCCTCATATGGGAGGTGAGAAGCGTCAATCATGACAGAAGAGAAACCGAAATCCACGCAGCTCTTGCAAAGCTCGAAGCTGTCACCATGGTCGAGGTGAAGAACGATCTGTGGCTTTTCCCAACCAAGTTCCTTTGCATACTCTACAGCACCCTGTGCCATGTAGCGGAGGAGAGTTTGGTTAGCATAGTTACGTGCACCCTTAGAAACCTGGAGAATAACAGGGCTTTTGGTCTCAGCAGAAGCCTTGATAATTGCCTGAAGTTGCTCCATGTTATTGAAGTTGAATGCAGGGATAGCATAGCCACCCTTGATTGCCTTAGCGAACATGTCGCGTGTGTTCACCAGGCCGAGTTCTTTGAAATTTACCATAATTGTTGTATTTTGAATAGTAATAAAATACGAGTCATCGGGGCTGCCAATACGCCTCTAAATACCAACCGCAGACATCCACACGGACGCAGCATTCGGTTTGCGACTGCAAAGGTACTCATTTTTTCTAACACATGCAAACCTATTTCCTTTTTTTAGCCGAAAAAATGTCACTTGTAAAGTGAAGGTTACAATATTTGAATACGTAACTGCCCTTTTTCGGACACAAAGCGGAAATGCTCGTCGGCAAAAGCGTGCTGAAACAGTTCCGATTGAATCAGTTCGGCAGGTGTACCTACCTTTATTCCCTGTGCCGGCATCATCAGCCAAATGGTGTCAGCCGTCTGCAAAGCAAGATCAAGTTCGTGTGTAGAGATCAGTATGGTTCGTCCGGTGTCATGCGCCAGATTACGCAGTAGCAACAGTGTCTTGATACGATTAGGGAGGTCGAGATGGGCTGTTGGTTCGTCAAGTAGGATACATGGCGTCTGTTGTGCAAGAGCCTTGGAAATCAGGCAACGCTGCTTCTCACCATCACTGAGTTGGCGAAAAAAGCAGTCGCGCTTGCTTGTCATTTCGGTCATCGCCAACGCACGATTGATGACATCTTCATCTTCGGCAGAAAGCCCCCCAAGAAAAGAAGAATAGGGATATCGTCCCATCGCCACAACATCATGCACAGTGGTATGATCAGCCGAGAGGCGATCGGTCAGCACAACGGCCATCTGCTTGGACCGATCTTTCTCACTCATAGTCAGCAGATTGCGGTCATCTATATAGGCATCACCAGATAGGGCTGGCAGTAGGCCCGAAAGGGTGCGCAACAACGTAGATTTGCCGCAACCATTCTGGCCCAACAGGCATATCATCTGTCCAGCACAAGCTGTCAACTGAAGGTCGGTTTGCACGGGCGATGCACCGTAACCGATAGTAAGATGATGAAGTGAAAGCGATGACATAACAGATAGGTTTCGTCTAGAACGAAGTGCAAAGATAGTGCTTTTTTGCGAAATATGCAAGAGTAAGTGACAAATTTACATAATTTGTTTGCATAAACGAAAAAGTTTTACTACCTTTGCAGCAGAAAAGGGGTATTTTGTTTCTTCTCCTTCTCTGAACAACACAACTTTTCATAGCATGAAAATTCAATTTTGCGGAGCTGCACGCGAAGTTACGGGCAGCAAACATCTGATTACAACCGAGAAAGGCGTAAAAATATTGCTGGATTGCGGTATGTATCAAGGCAAAGGTCAGGAGACCGACAAGATGAACCGAGAACTCGGATTCGACCCACAGGAGATTGATTATCTAGTGCTGTCTCATGCACATATCGACCATAGCGGCCTGATTCCATACATCTACCGACAGGGTTTCCGCGGCCGTATCTTTTGTACGCCTCAGACACGCGATTTGTGCCAAATCATGCTGGCAGATTCTGCGCATATTCAGGCGCTGGATACCACATGGTACAACAAAAAAATGCAGCGCCTTAAGCGCAAAGACTATGTGGAACCCATCTACGAGCCAGAGGATGCAGAACGCTGTATGCATCTGTTCCGTGCCGTTCGTTATGACCACGATTTTCAAATTGAAAAAGGCATCACATTGCGCCTGACACGGTCAGGTCATATGTTGGGCGCTGCCATCATCAGTCTCGCCATAGAGGACAATCAGCAGATCAAACGTATCGCTTTCACAGGTGATATTGGTCGCCCAAATGCACACTTGATTCGCCATGCGGAGCCCTTCCCACAGTGCGATTACCTGATTACCGAGTCAACCTACGGCGACAGACGCCATCCGAAGACAGCAGATGCCGAGACCGAGTTGCTCAAAGTGGTGGAACAGACCTGTATTCGTCAATCGGGTAAACTCATCATCCCATCGTTCTCAATAGGGCGCACACAAGAATTGGTTTTCTCGCTCAATAATCTATATAACGAGCGCCGCCTGCCCAACCGCGTGCACGTATATGTAGATAGTCCGTTGGCCGTGAATGCTTCGAAAATCTTCAGCGAGCATCTCGACGAGATGAACGAGGAGGTGCAAGAGGTCATGCGTACCGATCCGGATCCTTTTGGCTTCAACTCACTAACCTATATCTCTCGGGCAGAAGACTCTAAGCGCCTAAACGACGATCCTAATCCGGGCATCATCATCTCTGCCTCCGGCATGCTGGAAGCAGGGCGAGTCAAGCACCATGTAGCCAACCATATCGAGGATCCACAATGCACTATCATGATGGTAGGTTACTGCACTCCTACTTCACTGGGCGCACGCATCCAGCAACCTAATTTGAAAGAAATTTCTATACTGGGACTCGTGCATCCCGTGCGCGCCAAAGTAACCAAGATAGAAGGCTTCTCGGGACATGCCGACTATGCTGAGATGACCGACTATTTCCGCTGTCAGGATCCTCAAACCATGCGCAACATCTTCCTGGTACATGGCGAATATGAGGCACAAAAGCAGTTCCAAGCCGAATTGGAAAAAGCCGGTTATCACGACATCGTCATCCCGGCCAAAGGAGAAGAATATGAGTTGTAATCCTCTTCCTGAAATAATTATTAACGATTAAATATTATGATTATGAAAATTAGCAGAATGATACTGATGGCCGCCTCAGCACTGACATTCACAGGCTGTGCCACGCGCATCATCACCACCGCCCCTACTCCATTTCCTACCACAACCACTCATGTAGTGAACTCACACCCCACAACGACCGTTGTTTACACCTCCCCCGTAAGCACCGTTACGACTGTGAAGCCTGTCAACCGTCCTAGCAGCACTACCACCGTACAGGTATCGGCACTGACCAGCGACATCAGCCTCTATTTGGACCTACAGGCCGTGGGGGCCGCTTTCGCACAAGCACGCAACCTCGAGGAGTTTGAGAATATACTCAATTCATCCAAGTACATGATTTCAAACCTCGACCTCAATGGAGATGGATATATCGACTATCTGCGCGTGATTGAAGTGGTAGATCATGGTACACATATCATCGTTATTCAAGCAGTGCTGGCACGCGATATTTATCAGGACGTAGCCACCCTCATCGCCGAGACCAACTACAGCAAGCCTTATGTACAGATTATCGGTAACTCATACATCTACGGACCTAACTACATCGTGGAGCCTATCTTCATCAATACTCCACTGATGTACACTTATTTCCGTAACCCACACTACAACCCTTGGCACTCGCCATACCATTGGGACTTTTTCCCATCATACTATCACCATCCCGCACCTCAGTACCTGAGCCACTATCACGCATATGTTTACACCTTTATGCAGGGGCATCACTACTGCCACGAGGTTCGCTACATCGAGACACCTCACTACACCAATTATGCACCGGCTATCCAGCACGTCAGCCGTACTGACTACGCATCTCGCAACCCACAAGGTTCGTTTGGAAACCGTAATCAAGGTGTCACCTACACGCCTACCAATGCGCCGGCTGGTAGTGGCTCACGCAGTGTTACCAACGCTCGCGACCTGCAGCAAGCCGTGACTGCAACAGGGGCAAGCCGCACTGTGACTAACACAGGTGCAAGCCGTGGTAACACCACCACTACACCGACCAACACAGGCGCAAGCCGTGGCAACGCCACCACTACACCGACCAACACAGGCGCAAGTCGTGGCAACACCACCACTACTCCAACCAACACGGGCGCAAGCCGTGGCAACACCACCACTACGACACCTGTCAGCACGGAGTCAAATCGTGGTAATAGTACCGTAACACCAACCTACACCGGCTCAAGCCGTGGTGACACCACACCAAGCCGCAACACCACCACTACATCCAAGATTAGTAGCAATGGCACAGCGCGCACCAGCACTACGACCACTACTCGTACGGGAAATACCACCACAACCAGCACGACCTCTACAACCCGCAATGGTAGCACTACGACCACTCGTACAACCACCGATCCTGTACGTAGCACCACGACCTCTACCAGCCGCACAGCTACCTCTACCAATAGTCGCTCGGGCAGCACGGTCAACAATGGAAACAGTCGAAGCACCGGTGCCAACACTACAACCAATGGCTCGCGCAACGGCAATAGCACAACCACTGAAACTCGCGGTTCGCGCCGATAAACAAACAAGATAACTTGTGGATTCCACAAAAAAAGCTGCCCGACAACGACTATGTTGCGGGCAGTTTTTTATTATAATATGGATTAGGGTGCGGCCTAAATCCTCCCTATAAAGACTATCACTTCATGACAATCTTGATTTCGGTACGACGACCTTGATCCCAAGCACCTTCGTGCTCGTAATCAATACCTTTACCTTCTATCAGGATTATTCGTTTACCCAAACCTTTTTTCTTCAACCACGCAGCCACAGCATTGGAACGCTTGATGGACAAACGTTGATTGTAAGCAGGACTGGCGGTTGCATCGCAGAAACTGCGTAGTTCAATCTTAGCTTTGGGGTTCTTGCGGCAATAGCGGATAACATCATTGAGGGTAGCCACCGACTTACTGCTGATAGCATAACTGTCATTTGCATAGTAAGTAACGAAATAAGGCACACCTTCCATCAGTTTACGATCATCCTTGCCTTGCATCACCACCTCTTCTGTCTTGACAACAGGCACAACAGTAGCCGCTGCCGCAACCGAATAAATGGTGTCACGATGCATTTCGACGATAGTGTCACGCGAATAAACGGTGTCACGTTGGATGATATAAAGTGTATCGCGCTGAATAGGGAATGGTTCCAAGATTTTCTTTCCAACACCACGGATGTGCTCCTTGTCCTTATTGTCGTTAATACAGAGACGATAATAGGCCTGAGCATAGATCATCACATCGTTCTTGGTACCATCATAACCGGCTGCACCAGACTTACCTGGACGACCATCAAGAAAATCGGTGTGGTAGAAGCGGACATCGGTACGAAGACCAAGAGCTGACCAGCGGGTGATACGCCACTCGGCATCTAAACCCAAGGTGAAATAGGTTGTGCCTTCAAATTTACCATTGGTACTGCGACAATAAGAGTGGTCCTTGTCAGTCATGTCCACATTGTATAAACCATAACCGACACCGGCTATACCATACAGCGAAAACAAGTGGCGTTGGCGATAAGGCAGCCATGCATCGATAAAATCGATGGTCAAACCCAATTCCGGATTATGCACAATACCACTATTCATTCGCGCCTTACTATCCTCCATCTGCATAGTCGCATAGGTGTACATCAACTGAATACCCAATACGGGCGTAAAGTCGTAGTTAAGCGTTCCTGAAAAAGACGGACGAAACTTATTGCTTGAGAAATCCTCAAAATCACCATCCAAATAATGTGTACCTGCACCCAACGACAGACTCCAATGACTGTAATCATCAGCATAGGATATAGCACTTAAAAGAGAGAAAAGTACTACTGCAAATATACTTTTTTTCATAAATAAAACCTATAAGATGGGCAATAAGATTTGTTACAATTAATCAATATTTCGTTGCTTTTTAATGTATTCGTAAGCATCCTGAATAGCTTGAAATTTTTCTGTCGCTTTCGCCTTCATTTCTTCACCCGCACCAGCCACTTTATCAGGATGATACTTCATAGCCACGCGACGATAGGCTTTTTTAACTTCCTCGTTGGTTGCTCCCGGTTCGCACTCCAAAGCTTCATATGCCCAGTTTGGATCCTTGTCTTTCTTATACAACGACAAGAGCGACCTGTAGTCGGCAGACGAAATATTCATCGCATTTGAGATGCGCAAGATGACAGCCTCTTCTGCAGGATGAAACTCACCATCTGCATTGGCCAAATCCAGCAGGAAATGTAACAATTGCAGACGTGTTGAGTAGTTGACATAGGTGGCAATCTGTCGAGATACAGCCACAGGGTCAATGTCCTGCTCCAGCAGTTTTTTTAGGATTTGGAGGGCCTCCAATGCGCCCTCTTCATCGTAATTTTTCAGCAAAAACTGCTTCACTGCATTCAGTTCCGCTTTCTTGACATGTCCATCAGCTTTCATCACACATGCTACCAGCACCATGAGCGATATCTTCACGTCGCTCTGGGTCGCCCGATAGGACGTGCGGCGACCGGAGGTACCAAAAGAGGTTGCATTATGAGTCGTATTGTCTGCACTACCATCGGTCAGCATCGGTCGGTCAAACAGCGAACCTACTGCCACACCTATCAGTGCTCCTATAGGTCCACCTAACACAAATCCCAATCCACCGAATAACCACTTGCTTAAACTCATATACGTGTGCGTGTGTGCAATAAAAATAATGTGTCTGAGTAATCAAGCTTATTTCAAAAGCGAAGCCGGATCCAGATGCTCTTTCTCTATATCCAGGAAGTACTTGTACGTACCCACCTTCAGTTCTTCGCAAGCAGACTCGTCGCAAACGATGATTCCCTTGGGGTGCATTTGCAGCGCCGAGATTGTCCACATGTGGCAAACCGGTTCTTCTACCGCATGGCGCAATGCACGAGCCTTATTGTGACCATTCACCATGATTAAAACCTCTTTGGCTGCGAGCACGGTACCAACACCTACTGTCAGAGCCGTTTTGGGGACTTTGTTCACATCGTTGTCAAAAAAGCGAGAATTGGCGATGATGGTATCGGTGGTCAGCGTCTTTTGGCGCGTACGAGAAGAGAGCGATGAAGCCGGTTCATTGAAAGCGATATGGCCATCTGGCCCTATTCCGCCCAAGAACAAATCAATGCCACCATAGGATGCAATCTTTGCCTCATAGGATGCACACTCTGCTTCCAAGTCAGGAGCATTGCCATTGAGGATGTTCACGTTCTCGCGTTGGATATCGATGTGAGAGAAGAAATTATTCCACATGAAACTATAATAACTTTCTGGGTGCTCTTTGGGCAAGTTCACATACTCGTCCATATTGAACGTTACTACGTTCTGGAAAGAAACAACACCTGCTTTATTCAACTCGATCAGGTGCTTGTACATTCCCAGTGGTGAAGAACCCGTAGGAAGACCCAAAATAAATGGTTTTTCTGCGGTTGGCTTGGCTGCATTGATACGTTTGGCTACATAGTTGGCTGCCCAAGCCGAAAGCAATTCATACGAAGGTTCAATGATTAAACGCATGGCTATAGTTTTTATATTTGTGTTAGCAAGGGCGCTCTTATTCCTGCCTGTATTTACACTTGCGATGAAAACGGAACACCCTTTTTTGATTTATTTACATTTACGCAATACGACTGCAGAGCGAGCAGGTAAGTACAATTGCAACCAACCTTTCTTCTCCTCAGCGTACAATGAATCTGGAGTAGTAAAGTGACGAACCGTATCGTCTGCCAAGCCGAAACCGGCAAATTCATTGCTATCGGTGTTCAGCACTACCTCATAGCTGCCTTCCGGTGCCAGGAAACCATAATCTGGGAAGGACTTTTGTCCATTCCAGTTGAAGACAAAGATGAGATCACCACGCTGATAAGCCACCACCTGATCGCCCTCTTTATCCCATAGGTTATATACCCATGGCAAATGTTTACCATTCTCATCCTCAACCAGCTGCAGATGTTCTTGCAAGAGATGCACCATCTTATCATCAAAACGATTGAGGTCTGCGAAATAGTAGTTTTGGTTATCCACCAAATCCCATTGGCGGCGCGCATGCTGATGACTCCAACCATTACCCTCGCGTGGGAAATCTATCCACTCCGGATGACCAAATTCATTTCCCATGAAGGTGAGGTATCCACCGTTGATGGTGGAGGCCGTAATGAGGCGAATCATCTTATGGAGCGCGATGCCACGATCCACCATGAAGGTAGAATGGCCGTGCTCGAAGTGCCAATACATATCTGCATCGCAAAGACGGAAAATGATGGTCTTATCTCCTACCAGTGCCTGGTCATGACTCTCGGCATAAGAGATTGTCTTCTCATCTGCACGACGGTTGGTCATCTCGTACAGAATATGACCAGCTTTCCAGTCCTCATCCTTGATTTCTTTTATCATCTTAATCCAGAAATCAGGGATGCCCATTGCCAATCGATAGTCAAAACCCATGCCACCACCGGCGATTGGATAAGCAAGACCCGGCATACCGGACATCTCTTCGGCAATGGTGATTGCGCTCTTCTTCACTTGGTGAATCAGCTTATTAGCCAGAGTCAGGTAACAGATGGCATCACCATCCTGATTGCCATTATAATAGTCAGCATAGCCTGAGAAATCTTCACCGAGGCCGTGGCTACGATAGATCATCGAGGTCACACCATCAAAGCGGAAACCATCGAAATTGTACTCATCCAACCAGAACTTACAGTTCGACAGCAGGAAATGGAGCACCGAGGGTTTCTGATAGTCAAAGCAGAGCGAGTCCCATGCGGGGTGCTCACGACGCATACCCTCGTGGAAATATTGGTAAGGCGTGCCATCAAAATTACCCAAACCTTCCAACTCATTCTTCACTGCGTGTGAATGAACCAAGTCCATAATCACCGCTATGCCTCGGCCGTGCGCATCATCGATTAGTGCCTTCAGTTCCTCAGGGGTACCGAAACGAGATGAAGCAGCAAAGAAATTTGAGACGTGATAGCCAAACGAGCCATAATAGGGGTGCTCCTGAATGGCCATTATTTGGATGCAATTATAGCCCAGTTTTTCTACACGAGGCAATACGTTCTGACGGAACTCCTCGTAGCTGCCCACCTTCTCTTCGCTGGTAGCCATGCCTATATGGCACTCGTAGATGAAGAGAGGCTCCTTGCTGGGCTCAAACGACTTATGCTTCCAGCGATAAGCACGCTTAGGGGCCCACACCTGAGCTGTAAAAATCTTGGTACGCTCATCTTGAATAGCACGCGTTGCATAGGATGGGATACGCTCGCCTGCGCCACCATACCATTCTACCAACAACTTGTAGAGCTGGCCATGCTCCATGGCTTCCAGAGGAAATATACCTTCCCAATTACCATTACCCAATGAGGTCAGGCGATAGCTTTCTGACTTTTGCCAATGATTGAAATCACCTATCAGGTAAATTGCGGTTGCATTTGGTGCCCACTCACGGAAAACCCAATTGGTCTTGGTCTTATGCAAACCGAAATATAGATATCCATCAGCAAAATCCTTCAGTGGAGAACCTGCGGTGAGGGAGTGTTCTTTGTAATCTGCATACTCGTAGCGACCACGGATAGCGTCTGCATAAGGCTGCAAATAAGGATCTGATTGAATAAGTTCGAGTGGTTTCATTCTTTGATAAATGATTATTGATTAACTTTTGCCTTTACGATAATCTTGCGGTATTCCTTGCCGGGAGCAATACCGGGTTGGTGACCATCTTCTGGGAAAAAGACAGCAAAGTGACCGGCTGGTACGCAGAATTTAGCTACGGCCTTATCTGCATAGAACTCTACATCTTTCTGCTCGTTATACTCGGTGGTAATATCGCAACAGTCAACCTGTGCTTTCCAACCCATCTCCTCGTCATCGTTGAGTGGAATCTGGATGTCAAGGTATTCGCGATGTGCCTCCATGCGGCAGTCAGCCTCGGCCTTTCCTTTGAAGTCGTTGATGTTCACAATCAGGTCATCACCGTCCAACTTGATCTTACAAGCAGGAAGGGTTTCCAAATCGTTATTGGCATAAAACTCCATAAATTTTTCGAATCCGGGTACGCAGTCATAATAGTTAGCTGCATTTTCTAGTTTATCAAGAATCATATTGTGTGAAAGTTTAATTAACAATAATTGTGTTTTTATTGGGATTTCGCATATACATACAGCGCGTTATTTGCGCGCGCACAAGGTTACCCCAATAGATAAAGTGCGCAAAGGTACAAAAAAATTTCGAATTGAGCAAACTTTTACCTCATTTTTTCAAATCTGGAGGCATCTAAGCGCAATAAAATGAACAAAAGAATGGAAAAACCCCACAAAGACGAGCCTCCATAGCTTAGGAAGGGGAGGGGTATACCGATGACAGGCACCAGTCCTAAAACCATGCCCACATTGATAGTTAAGTGGAATAGAAAAATGCCCGCTACACAATAGCAGAATATCAGGGAGAACTGATCCTTTTGCCGCTCAGCTATAGATAGCAGACGCAGGATAAGCGATAAGTATAAAATTAGCAGCATCGTCGATCCTGCAAAACCCCACTCTTCACCTACCGTACAGAAAATAAAGTCGGTTGCCTGCTCCGGAACAAAATTCATCTTGGTCTGTGTTCCATTCAGAAAACCCTTACCCAACACGCCACCCGAACCGATGGCTATCTTGGATTGCATCACGTTGTACCCTGCTCCCTGAGGGTCATCTTTCAAGCCCAACAGCACCTCGATACGAGTACGTTGGTGAGGCTGAAGAATCTTCTCGAATGCAAAATGACAAGCATAGCAATACACCGATGATACGATAGCAAAACCTATCACGATAAACAATTGTGACAAGCGCCATTTGCGCGAATCTTTCCATTTGCGGTAGAAAAGGAACGCGATGGCAATGGCGGCACACGCGCCCACTACAGCAACGGCTGTCCACGCACCCGCAACAAGCGACAGTACAAATAGAACCACGGCCGCTGCACCTATCAGCAGCACTATACCAGTCATGCCCATGCGGTAAAACATCAGGAAAAACGAAACAAAAATCAGCGCTGAACCCGTCTCTTTCTGCATCACCATGATGATGACCATCGGAACACCCATGATAATAAACGGTATCAATAAATCATGCCACGAGCGCAACTTATAGTCGTACCCGCTCATGAACTTGGACAGCGCCAGCGCAGTGGTTATCTTGGCGAACTCGGCCGGTTGCAGACGCACAGGTCCCAAATCAATCCATGACATCGAACCCTTGATATCATGTGCCAAAAACGGCGTGGCTATCAGTAGCAACAGCATGCCGCCATATAGGACATAAGAGGACATCTCTATCACGCGCCAATCTAGCATCAGGATAACGAAACCCATCAGGAGAGCACCCATTATCCACACCAATTGTTTACCCGAACGGTAATCAAAACTAAAGTAAGACGTTTGGTCAAAGCTGTAACTTGCCCCGAGCACATTCATCCAGCCGAACATGACCAAAACCAGAAACAGGCCTATCGTAAGCCAATCCACCTGACGAAAAATATTATTGCTATTACGAGTAGACATATTTAGTAATGCTTGACGTTGGAGTTCAAAACTGACGTAGAGATACGATTGAACAAGTCGGTACGGCGAATCGTATCGGTTAGGTACTGCTCCATCATAAGGCTGGCAACGGGGGCCGCCCATGTCGCACCAAAACCGGCATTTTCCACCACTACAGCCACTGCTATCTTGGGATTGTCCAATGGGGCAAAACCGATAAAAATAGCATGATCACGACCATTGCGGTTCTGCACAGTACCCGTCTTTCCTGCAGATTTGATCGAGTCTGGCAAGGCATAGTGACGACCTGTACCATTGGTCATCACACGACCCATACCCGCCCGAACTACGGGAAAATATTTGTCATCCACAGCGGTATGGTGTACATGTTCAAGTAGCGAATCACATTTCTGCAGGTGTGGCGTTATATAATAGCCTCCATTGGCAACCGTGGCTGCCACATTGGCCAATTGCAAGGGGGTTACCAACACCTCGCCCTGACCGATTGAATTGGAGCGGATGGTCAACGCACGCCAACCTGTCTTACCATACGTCTTGTCATATTGCGCCACTGTTGGGATACTGCCGGATGACTGCTCCGACAAGTCCGAATCAGCAAAACGTTGTCCCAGGCCGAACGTCTGAACATCATCCACCCACAGCTGGTAACGCTTGCGGAAATTCTCGTTGTTCTTGCCGTAGCCGTTCTTCTCTAACATGTCACGGAAAGCCTGCCAAAAATAGGGATTACAGCTCTGCTCAATGGCGTTCAGCAGATGGACTGGCGATCCATGATGGTGGGTACACTTGATAGGAGTACTGCCTGGGCCCGAACACGGATAGAGGGTATTGGGCGTGATAGCACCCTCCTGAAGGCACACCAACGACTGGATTATTTTGAAGGTGGAACCCGGAGAATACTGTGCTTGTGTCGCACGGTTCATCAGCGGTTTGGTTGGGTCATTGAGCAGGGCATTGTAGTTGCTCGAGCGTTGGCGGCCTATCAGCAGAGCAGGATTCCAGGTCGGATTGCTGGCCAAGGCCAGAATCTCACCCGTTGATGGCTCTATCGCCACTGCACTACCTATCTTTCCTTGCAACAATTGTTCGGCCAACATCTGCAGTTGGATATCCAGCGTCAGAGTGATATTCTCACCGGCCACAGGCAAACGGTCGTTCTCACCGTTCTTGTACGATCCTTGAATACAACCTCGGTTATCTCGCATCAGAATCTCCACGCCCTTCTGACCTCGCAACACCTTTTCATATGTACGCTCTATACCGTCACGGCCGGAGTAGTCACCCGACTGATAATAGTCATCTCGATCGATATCCCGCTGGTTAACCTCACCGATACTGCCCAACACCTGCGCTGCCGAAGCATAGGTGTAGTCGCGCAACGTTCGTTTACGGATGCTGACACCAGGCAACTTATACAGCGCCTCTTGCAGCGGAGCCACATCAGACGAGTTCAGTTGCGTCATGTAAATCTGTGGACGATACTGCGAATAACCCTTGTTTTTTGAGCGATCACGAATCTCAGCCATACGATGCTCAAATGCCTGCCGGTCTATCTGCATCGCCTGACAGAAGGTGAGAGTGTCGAAACTGTGCTCCTTGGTGTTCATGTCATGCACCACCATCAGCACCTCATAGATTGGCTGGTTATAAACCAATAACTCGCCGTTTCGGTCATAAATCAAACCTCGCGGTGGATAGATAGTCTGGTGAACCAGAGCAATGTTTTCGGCTCGTTCACGAGCTGATTTGTCCACTACCTGCAGCGCAAAAAGACGCACTATATAGATAGCCACTATCAGGATGGCGATAGCGGCTATTACATATTGGCGTTTATACAAATCATTATTAATCATAGTTTGCGGGAGCGGGCCACCTCATATAGCAGAAGCAGGAGAATCGTTACAACCGAACTGAGGAATATCTGTAGCAATGTCAGCCAAAAAGCATGGAATGTGAAGGCTGACAACATGAACACCAGCGTGTGGTGAATCAAGGTGAGCATTATCAGATACTTAATCCATACCACCAGGCCAAGACTTTGCGAATCAACAGAACCCACCAGACGTTCCTCGTCTTGTACCAATCGACTCAACAGATGATGACGAACATACATCATGGCCGTACACGCAAATGTATGAACGCCAAGGCTGTTACAGAATATATCCACTACCAGGCCTATGACAAAGGCTATCAGTAACTGAGCCCAACGCGGTAGTTGATTGGGGAGAGCCAACAGAAATAGAATATAGATACACGGATTAACAACCCCCAGAAAATGAAGGTTGTTAATCAGCAGCAATTGTAGTAGTAACACTACTACCAGACGTATACTGTGTTCTATCCAAATCATTAGATTAGGGATGTTCTAAAAATTCCCCATTAATATGCTATGGCAAAGGCTACACGTTGTGTAGATGGCTTACCGGTATAGATGCACTTGCCGGGAGTCTTGTCGCCTGCCAAAGGAATGCAACGGATGGTAGCCTTGGTCTCCTCCTTGATGCGCTCCTCTGTCTCTGGTGTTCCATCCCAATGGCACATCAGGAAGCCACCTTTCTTGATTTCTTCTTTGAACTCCTCCCAACTGTCACAATTGCGAGTGTTGGCTGTACGGAAATCCAATGCTTTTTGGAAGATGTTTGCCTGAATATCCTCAAGCAGTTGTGATACATGTTCCACAATGCCTTCCAAAGGAAGTGTCTCTTTGGTCAATGTGTCGCGACGAGCCACCTCAATGGTGCCGTTCTCGATATCGCGCGCACCAATAGCCAGGCGAACAGGCACACCACGCATCTCGTATTCTGCAAACTTGAAGCCCGGAGTCATATTGTCCGCTGTATCCACCTTGACGCGAATACCCAGTGCCTTCAGCTGGTCTGCTATCGGATTGATCTTACTCAAGATCTCGTCCAATTGTTCTGCCTTCTTAAAGATTGGCACGATTGCCACCTGAATAGGAGCCAAATGTGGAGGCAATACCAGACCGTTATCATCCGAGTGAGTCATAATCAATGCACCCATCAAACGGGTAGAGACACCCCACGAGGTCGCCCATACATACTCGGCTTTGTTCTCCTTTGTCAGGAAAGTAACGTCAAATGACTTGGCGAAATTCTGACCAAGGAAGTGGCTGGTGCCTGCCTGTAAAGCCTTACCATCCTGCATCATGGCCTCAATGCAATAGGTATTCAACGCACCGGCGAAACGCTCGTTCGGAGACTTAACACCCTTCAGCACAGGAATGGCCATTACATTCTCTGCAAAGTCTGCATAGACATCCAGCATCTTGCGAGCATAATCTTCGGCTTCTTCACGAGTGGCATGAGCCGTGTGACCTTCTTGCCACAAAAACTCAGCCGTACGCAGGAAGAGGCGAGTACGCATCTCCCAACGCATCACGTTGCACCACTGATTGCAGAGGATGGGCAGGTCACGATAGGAGGTGATCCAGTTTTTATAGGTGGACCAGATAATAGTCTCCGATGTTGGACGGATTATCAGCTCCTCCTCCAAACGTGCCTCCGGATCTACTACCACACCCTTGCCTTCTGGGTCGTTTTTCAAACGGTGATGAGTCACCACCGCACATTCTTTCGCAAAACCTTCAACGTGCTCTGCCTCACGACTCAAAAATGACTTGGGAATCAACAATGGGAAATAAGCGTTCTGAACACCTTGCTCTTTGAAACGACGGTCGAGGTCTGATTGGATACGCTCCCAGATAGCATAACCATATGGTTTGATGACCATACAACCGCGAACTGCAGACTGCTCTGCCAAGTCTGCTTTTACTACTAATTCATTGTACCACTGCGAGTAGTTTTCGCTGCGTGGAGTGAGTTTTTGATATGCCATAAAGTTTTGATATTTGCCTAAAAGTTTGCAAAGATACATTAAAAAAGTAAAATACGCAAGAAAAAAGCAAGAAAAAACACCTTTTTTTTAAAAAAAGTAGGCAAATGTCAGTTTTTTTTAGTAACTTTGCAGCGGGAAAAAATTGCCTTACTGTTTATGATGCAGTATTTTCTACAATTTTTATCCTACAATATTCACCCTAAGGGGAACTTTTTCCCCCGCTAAACGAAAGGATCGCCACATGAAAGAAGCAAAACGAGTTTTGTTTGTATCGCAGGAGATTTATCCTTACTTGGATGAGCAAACACCCGTACGTATTGCTAATCGCAAACTGCCACAGGTTTGTCAGGAGAATGGCATCGAAACGCGTACATTCATGCCCAAGTTTGGGGAGATTAACGAACGACGAAACCAATTACACGAAGTAATACGATTGTCGGGCATTAACCTCATCATCAACGAGACCGATCACCCTCTACTCCTTAAGGTGGCTTCCATTCAGTCGGCGCGTATACAAATTTACTTCATCGACAACGATGATTACTTCAATCGACGCAGAGGTACGAGCGATGCGGAGGGAAACGAGTACGACGATAACGACGAGCGTTCCATCTTCTTTGCACGCGGATCACTGGAGACCGTTCAGAAACTCAGATGGACACCTAACATCGTCTATTGTTCCGGATGGATGTCTGCGCTCACACCACTCTATCTGAAAAAAGCCTTCTCTGACACTCCTTTCTTCGGACAATCAAAAGTGGTAGTGGCCCTGGATAACAACCAGTTCTCCACCCCTTATAGCATAGATTTTGCCAAGAAACTGCAGGTGCGCGAAATACAGGAAGCAGACCTCGCGGACATAATCGGACGAGAGATGACCTATGTTGATATCATGAAAATGGCCATCGACTATGCGGATGCTGTCGTTGAAACTACCCAAGACGTACACCCCGAACTTGTTGCCTATGCACAAAGCAAAGGACTGCCTTACATGACATACAACGAAGAACACAAAGCGTACGTTGACTTTTTCGATAAACTGATGACAGCCAACACGGCTGACGATGCAGAATAATAAAATGAATATTCGACTTTTTTACATTCCCTTGATAGCCCTTTTGTGTGCGTTGATGGTGACCGCTTGTCAGGACAATCCATCCAGCACAGGCGAAGGTTTGCTGTTTGAAAACGAAAAGATAGTGGTTGGATGCGACACGTTCTCAACGCTATCTTCTATCATTAGTGCACACGAGATATATTCCACCCCCGACTCCTTCTTGCTCGGCGAGTGCGACAGCCGTTTCGGTACCATTCATGCCGATATTCTCGCGCAGTTCACGTGTCCTATCGGGTATGAGTACCCAGCTTCCGCCGAAGTGGACTCTGTCTGTCTCTTTTTCTATTACACCAGTTGGCACGGCGATGGATATAGCCCTATGAGTCTTTCCATCTATGAGATGGATAAGCAGGCACTCAACTACAACACGCCTTATTCACACACTATCGATGTCAACGACTATTGCACCCTCGCAGACGACAACATGGTCTTGGGCAAGCAGCGTATCCTCGTGGCTGCTCATCCCACCGACTCGACATATGTTTCTTCGGTCAATACCTACGTACCTTATGTGCGTTGCCGACTCTCCGACGAGTTCGCACAACGGCTTTTCCAAAAACGCAATTTTGAATCCTACGACCAGTTCACTCAGGACTTCAAAGGACTCTATATTCAGAGCGATTTCGGCAGTTCCACCCTACTTCATATCTCCAACATCAATATGGGTGTTTACTACCATTTCACCTATCAGATAGAGGGGCGCGATACGACAGTCAACGACGTCAAGGGATACTATGCCAATAGCGAGGTACGACAGGTTAACCGATATATATATATAAATAAGGAAATGGACAAACTGCTGGCGGATAGCAATTCTGTCAATTATATCGTTTCTCCTGCCAACTTGTACACACGCGTGACTTTGCCTATCCGATTTATGGACGAAAGCATCGGGAAGGTCATCGGCAATAAGCGACCTTATATCAACAAGGCGGCCATCGAACTTGATGTCCTCAATGCTTACGAGGGCAATAACCCCAAGTGCGACGACTGGGCACAACCGTCAGCACAAATGCTGCTGATCAAGGAGTCGGCCCTGGATCGTTTCTTCTCTTCCAACGAACTGCCGTCCGACACCTGTGCACTACTCGCCAAACTACAGTCATCAACCGATGCCAACGATAGCACACGCTACTACTATAGTTACGACTTGTCTGCCTTGCTCACGCAGCAATTGCGCAACATGGCATCAGACACCATCACACCAAACTATTGGTTGGACATGGTCCTCGTACCTGTCAGCGTCAGTACAGCCACAACCGGATCCTACTCTACTACCACCTCCATCATTGGCGTTAAGCATGAGCAGATTGTTACCGCTACTGTCATACGTTCCGCTATCAACGAGGACAACCCACTCTCACTCGAGGTAGTCTATTCCGGATTCTAAATTTGAATGTCCCACATATCCCCCCTAAAAGAAATGCTCCCACAATTGTGAGAGCATTTCTTGGTTTCTGAGCTTGTCGAAGGATTTGCACGCCTACAGGCTGGCTTCGTACGCTGTGGCATCCATCAGCGTTTCCAACTCTGATGCGTCTGCTATACGAACTTTTATCATCCAACCTTCGCCATACGGATCGTTGTTGACCAACTCTGGTTGGTCGTTCAGTACCTCGTTGAATTCGAGTACTTCGCCCGTGGCTGGCATATTCAGGTCTGACACCGTCTTTACAGCCTCTACCGAGCCAAAGACTTCGCCTTGAGCCACACTTTCACCTACTGTGGGAACGTCCACAAATACAATCTCACCCAACTCTGATTGGGCATAATCGGTGATGCCTACATAGGCAACTTCACCATCCAGGCGAATCCATTCGTGTTCGCTGGTGTACTTAATGTTGTTTGGAAAATTCATGGTATAAATGGTGTTTAAGGGTGTTCTAATAATTGCTTTTTGTTTAATTTGACAGTTTTGGGTTAGTAGATTGTTGAGTTGAGTGAAATGGAGAATATCCAGTGAACATTCGAAGAGACTCTATGCG
>JAKSNQ010000080.1 GCA_024399615.1 Paludibacteraceae bacterium
AAATAGTAAATTGTCCAATTGTCAAATTGTTCATTTCCTTATGCCCCACTCGGTCAGCGTCACATTGGCTGTTCCTTCGTCGGTCATCACCGAAATATGGTTGTATGGTACGGTAGGGAAAACCAGGTTGGTCTGGCACCAAATATCATCGCCAAAAACCTCAACAGAGCAGTTGTCGATATAGAGCGTGAGAGTAGTCGTAGCCGGCACCTTATTAAACAGAGGAGTCGTAGTAGCTCCGGCAAAACTACCGCTGAATGCGCTCTTACCCGCGTTGATACGGTTGGTAGTAAAGGTGCCTTCTGCCAGATTGTATGTCATCACGCACTTCTCGCCATTGGCATTGCTCAATGTAATGCTTACAGCCTCAGCATTCTTATTTTGAATCTTCAGTTCAACGACAGATGGCATCTGCATTTTGTTGCTTACAGCCTTGGTTGCGTTAGCCGAGAACGAAGTGCTCAATGTCTTAGCCCCTCGAAGTTGGTCCGTTTCTCTCACGGCACGTACGCCTACATAAAACTCTTTATCAATGCCCTTGTACAAATACAAATCGCGTGGCAACGAGTTAGCAGAGCGGAACTGCTGAGTAGGCACATCGTTGGCATACAGCCAGTTACTCATCCATGCCAGAACCGTCGTACGGCCTTCAGGGGCGCCCGAGAAGGACACCGTAGCATAGTGATCCTTACCGTAATCAAGCCATTTTTCATCTTGGTTTTCACTGTTCTTGTATGGTGAGCAAGTAAAGGTATGTCCATCCCATTCGCCCACAAAATACTGCGTTGCACTACCCCCAAAAGGTCCACCGGGGTTGATATTGCAAAGCAAAACCCACTTGCTGGTCTTTCCATCTTCTGTCTTCAACCTGAAAAGGTCTGGGCACTCCCATACCCCTTCGTGATTACCACGTCCCTTACCAAAGGCACTTTCGTACTTCCAATCAATCAGGTTCTTCGAGCTATAGAATCGCATTTCCTGATCACAGGCCAGCACCAGGTTCCACTCGCCAGTCTCCTCGTTCCAGAACATATTCGGATCACGGAAATCGGGCAGGTCAGCCGTCAAAATAGGATTACGAGCATAAGGTGTAAATGTCATACCTCCATCCAGTGAATAAGCCAAGCTCTGTGACTGATACTCTCCAGCAGACGTATAGAGGGCAATCACAGCATCCTTTCCGAAGCCTGCCGTGTTGTTGTGGTCGATCACACATGAGCCAGAAAAGATGGTACCCAAATCGTTAGGCACGATGGCCAGTCCCTTGTAGTCCCAGTGCATCAAGTCCTTCGATACAGAGTGGCCCCAGGTCATGTTCTGCCACATCGAACCATAAGGATTGTACTGAAAGTAGAGGTGCCACAATCTGGTGGCAGGATCATAGAACATACCATTAGGGTCATTCATCCATCCATAATCAGGCGTATGATGGAAAAGCGGACGGTAGTTCTCGACATTCTTCACATCATAGGTATCACTCAGGCAAATCTTGTTCAGCCATTCATATGCCTGACGACGATAGATACGGTTGTCGGTTGTACGAACATCCAAGACCAACTGCTTAACGTCATAGGGAGTCAAGTCGTAGGGCATGTAGTAGTCCACCGTATTTTGCGCCAGGCGTACGCAGATTTTATCCACCTGCTTGTTGTTGTGTATAACTCGAACCCAAAGTTCAGGCGCGCGCTCTTCGATTGGTAGCAGCACATAATGTTTCTGCTGGTGGATTCTTACCAGCGTGTTCAACTCACCTGCATTTTCGTAGGTGATAACTTTCTCCTCAGCCATCAAGGCCATTGAGAAAATCAAACATAGAATCGTTAGAATTTTTTTCATGATATTATTGAGTTTATTGTTTTGCTATGGTATTTTTCAATCGCATTGCAAAGGTACGATTATTTTATAAACGCGCACAAAAAAAATGTTGCAGAGAGTCTAAATTTGGTTTCGCTGCAACATTTTTGCGCTATTTTGCAACAAAATTACGCTCTTACGTCAATTTTTCCACATATATTTTTACTTCTTAGGATTCTCTCCGTATTGCTCTTTATAGCACTTAGTGAAGTAACTGGGGCTGGTAAATCCCACTTCATAGGCAACTTGTTGGATATTCCAATCCGTCGTTTGGAGCAGTTCTTTCGCTTTCTTCAACCGCTGCTCACGTATGATTTCCACGGGTGCTTTTCCGCACAAGGCCTTCGTTTTTCGAAACAGTTGTGCACGCGACATTCCCATCTCTTCGCTCAGCAACTCGACACTCAGATCGGGGTCACTCAAGTGAGCATCTATATATGCTCGCATCTTTGGAGTCAGCGTATCTTCCACATCTTTATCTTTAGGTGTTTTCACGGGCGTAATTTCCGTTTCTTCGGTCAATCGTGCGATATTGCGCAGCAAGTAATTCACCAGCACCAGGACACATGCCACCAGCATTCCCAGCATCACCCAAAGCAAAATAGTCTGCACCCTACTGCGTTGCCAATACGCATCCATCTGGCTCTGCAAAAAACGAATAGTCGCCACATCATGGGCGTTCTGTTCATTGACCGCCCAAAGTGCTCGCGCAGCATCTATATCCACTATCGATGTTTCAAGCACCGTATCACGCACAAAGGGTTCCCCTTTCAGGATTTGCACCGCCGTTTGAATAATCATATCTCCGCGCGATGCATATGTTGTCGTGACCTCAATTCTGCCGTCAATGATAGCCTGCAGTCCGGAGTCTAATCCGTCCACCCCCATCACGGCCGGTCTCTTTCCATTCGTCAAATGGTGCTTAGCCAAGGCCTCAGTGGCACCAATAGCCATCAGGTCGTTCTGAGCCAGGATTAAATCGATATCAGGATAAATTGCCAACAACGAATCTGTCACCCGACGTGCGTCGTCTTGCAGCCAAGCTCCCATGCCCTGCGCCACGATCATCGACTCACCAATATTCTCGATAAGTCCCTGATGGCGTAGCACAGCGGGTGTAGAACCAGGCAAGCCCGTTATCTCCATGATTCGCTGAGCTCGTCCGGCCTTCTTCGCCTTCTGCTGTACCCAGTGTCCCATCATACGCCCAACCGCCAGGTTATCACCGCCAACAAAGGCGGTCCATTCCTCCCCGGTCACCCGTCTATCAGCCACGATCACAGGAATCCCCGCCTTGTAGGCTCTACTCACAGCAGGCTTCACTTCCTCAGCCTCGTTCGGCGACACAATCAACAGATCTACTCCTTCGCGTATGAACGAGTCAATCTGAGCACATTGCAAGGCGTTATGACATTCGGCCTCACGTACATAAATTTTCAGTTCAGGATGATACAGCAACTCACGTTGCATTTCGGCATTCATCTTCTGCCGCCATGCATCGTCCTGACACTGGCTCACCCCTATTCGGTATTCCTTTTGTCCACAACTAATCAGCAGGACACCTAATAATAATATAAAATATAGTTTTTTCATGGTAATGGAATCAACCTTCCTATTTCTTCGTCTTTTCGGCTGCAAAATTATAGTTTTTTTTTGATTTGTGCAAATAAAATCGTCAAAAAAAGTCCATTCCCTGAAAAAAGCAGTAAGGGGTGTTCAAAAATTTACAAATAACAAAGTGGCCTCGAAGTAGT
>JAKSNQ010000081.1 GCA_024399615.1 Paludibacteraceae bacterium
GTAGTCTTAATATCCGGCTCGGTGAGATGGACGTACTGCTCCGGATTTTCCAGAAAATCCTCTTTCAGGGCCGGCTCATACTTAAGTGGGAACATGATAGCCTTGAAAGTAAGAGTAGGAAGGTAGTCAACCGTAGCTGTATAGAGTGCCTGAATCAGGCAGACCGAGAGCAATAAGAAATAGATAATGGCGAACCACGGGGTGGCTTTGACAAAAGGCAATCCCAAGACTAAACGAACCAAAGAGATAACGATGACCGGTAGCATCCAACAGGTGAAAACGTAGTACTGGGAGCTATGACCATCCTTAAACAGATATCGTAAAAACTCAAACCGTGTACGTCTATGCTTGCGCAACTGGATAAAGATGAAAATCAGTCCGGCCAACCACTCAATCGTACAAAACCAACTGAAAAAGACACCAAACAAGCGCGAATACCAACGAGTAACCGGATTCTGCAGCGCAGTTTGCAAAGCCGAAGAAGACCCGAGTCCCAGACTGAAATGACGTAATCCGACCACTTCTCTCTCATACACGAGGATATTGTCCCATCCCTGAAATAAGACAAACGTCAATTCTGTCGTCAGCCAAAGCAACGGAATTAACAGTAAAAGATTGAGATGCAACTTCTCGTAATCAATACGAAGCATGGCACAGGCGACAAATAAGCACAAGACGGGTATGGTGGGGATGACCACGACGCAAATCAGGCGGATTATCAACAGGAATTGGATATCCTGCGATGCTCCATGCACAAACATAGCATCCGAAAAGGCCATGATCAGTATAGCGAAAGCCAACCATAGTGTCAAGCGCCGGATGTTTGACCTCTTTTTCAAGCCAATCTCGGGGACAATATGGTGGACACAGACCACAGCGGGCAAGTAGAGAAGTATGTCGTAAAGATAATCCATACAAAATCAATAAGGGGTGTTGATGAGCTGTTCACGACTTTGCGCAAGAATCAGCATAACAGCAAATATCAGGCGGCCTTAAGTGAATGATGTGTTGGCCTTTCTCCAACGGTTAGGGGTGATTCCAACGAGTTGCGTGAATCGCTTGTTGAAAGTGGCAGCATCTGTGAAACCACAACGCTGTGCGAGTTCATGCTGGGAGAGCGAAGCATTCTGGCTTTGCAGCATAAGCGACTTGGCATATTCGATGCGCTTCATGATGAGATAGTCTCGAAAAGACATATGGAACTGCATATCAATCAGGTGGCTGACATAGACTCGGTTGGAGTTGAGCCGGACGGCCACATCCTCGATGGTAAGCATCGGATTGGTAAAGATGTAATCGACCTCAAACAGCTGCCGTAGTTGCTTGATAATCAGGGCTTCTTCGCGCTCCGTCACACTAATAGCCCGACGATCGGACGTATTTTCAATAGCTTCGGCAGAAGCCGCCATAGGGTGAAATAGTTCGAAACGTGTAAACTGATCAAATCCGGAGGCGAGTCCCAAAAATCCCATAGCCAGCATACAGATGGAAAGAATCACAGAGGTAACGACAAACATCCAAGGGTACTGGATAGCATAGTATCGTCCGATGAGGATGCGCAAGATACTCATCACCATCGCCCAAAAGATAACGTGATAGGTGAGTCGATTTGTCGTACTTTCCATTCCATGGAACCAGAAATTCCACATCTCCATCAGTCCCGATTTATCTCGTAGCATGCAATAGACGATATAAACGATAATCAAAACCAGCGCCAAAAGCGTCACGCAATAGTACAAGATGATATTCAGGGAATAGAAGGATTCGATATTTTCTCTACCTCTCAACGCTTCCGGGAACGAATTGGAGTTTTGACCGAAGTGAGACCAGAAAAGGACAACATCGTCCCAGCCGGTCAGCAAAATCGGCAGAATAGTCAGGACGGTCAGGAAAATAGCGACCCCGAAAAGGAACTGGATATTGGTTTTCCGTCTCTTGCTGGGATGATAAAAATAGAGGGTCAGGAAAATCACATACAGCAACATGGGCGAAACGGCATGTCCCATGATATTGGCAATGGCGAGTTCCACTCCGGTCGAACCGGGCGTAGCAAAGACGGTCTGATAGGTGAAATAGAACCAGCTATAAAAGATCATGCCGGTCATCACAAAGCGTTGTCCGTCTTTGTTTTTTCGCAAGGCCAACATTAACCAAAAATAAAATGCCAGTCCCGCCGGAAACAGATTTATTGCAAAAAGTAAGTTTTCCATTCAAAAAGCAAATATTAGAACAGTCCTACAGGGTTTCGAGTTTAGTTGCTCCACGCGACAACCATTCACGAGGGGTCATGCCGGTGATTTGGCGGAACTTCTTGTTGAAGGCGGTTCCGTCGATAAATCCGCAATTTGACGCTATCATTTCCTGTGTAGCCTTTGGATTGCTGAGCATGTAATCTTTCGCATAATTGATGCGCAAGCTGTTGACATAGTCGCGAAACGAGGTATTGAGGATATTGTTAACGGCACGAGAGACATACACACGGTTGGTATTTAACTCGGCAGCAACATCTTCGATGGTCAAGTTCACATTCAGGTACAACCGGTCGTTTTGCATCAGGTTCATCATACCGTCCACAATTTCCTGATAAGAGGTTAATGAGTCCTGTATCGTTGCGTTAGCCTGCAATGTCACAACAGGGGCATCTTTCATACGGTTTTCGGCAACTGTACCATGAATAAGCGGGTACATGATTCCATGGAAAGAGATCACCGGCAAGTAATCGTATTGTGCCGTATATGTGAGCGGAAGCGACAAGAACGACAAGCCGAAGATATAGAACATGGCCATGGACGTATGTGCAGCCATATATGGCAGGCCCACGAGCAGTCGGAAAAGTACCCAAAGTGCAAGGATCAGCATCCAATAAGTGGTGATATAGAACGGCGAACTCTTGCCCTGACGGAAATAAAAATGGAACACCTCAGCCTTGTTCTTCCGATGCTTAAACAGCACACCGACACACAAGGCCACACAAACCAGCAGTTCGGTCAAAAGGAGGGCATAGTACACCGTTCCAAACACACGCGAATACCACAAAAAGACACGATGCTGAAACCCCATGGGCAAGTCAGCAACACGCCCCAATCCGATGGTCACGTGACGTAAATGGTAAACGGCCTCCTCATAACGAACGATGTCGTACCAGTCCATCAGGAGAAGAAACGACAAAATAGCAGAAGCGTATAGAAGAGGGACGAACAGCAACCATTCCAAATGCAGTTTGTGGTAATCGATTCGACGCAGAGACAGGCAGACAAAAATGCCCAATATAGGGAGGAAGGGGGTGGTAAGGTTGGAGACGATATTGTTTACCAAAAGCAGATTGAAATCGCTGATTCCCATCAAATAGTAAGCATCGTCAAACACAAAGAGCACGGCTAATACAGAGAACCACATCAGTTGCTTCTGAACTCTCGACAACTGGGTACGGAGTAACAGTTGAAAAAAACAGAAAGCAAAACCATAAATTGGCAAGAGTAGCAGGCTTTTGTATAGAAAAACAGCAGAAGTCATTATGCTAAAGATGATAGAGGTGCTGAGTATAGAAGATTTTAAATAGAATCACCTTAAGGTGAAAAAACG
>JAKSNQ010000082.1 GCA_024399615.1 Paludibacteraceae bacterium
GACCATCGTTCTTATGCAGACCACTCCTACCCAACAAGTAATACTGTGACAGGTTGGAATCAACTGTATGATGGTACAACGCAGGACGAGTTGATAGCTACTGCTCAATGCCGTGTGGCAGAACATAACGAAGCGGATGATGTACTGTTCGAAGATGAACTGAGCAATTTAATGCCCTATCAATATGCCGGCAAATATATATTGTTGCCTACACAGGGAGGTTTGTTGGTGATAGACCAGCATCGTGCACATTGTACGGTTCTTTTTGCTCAGGTGCTGCAGATGTTGAACAATCGACGTGGCGTTAGTCAGAGCCTGCTCTTCCCCGAGATTGTAGATTTCTCGTCGGACGACATGTTGCTGATGCAGCAAATCGAAGAGCAACTGCGCTATGTGGGTTTTGAGGTCGATCAATTCTCTCGTACACAATATGCTATCAATGGTGTTCCATCTATCTTAGGCGATGAGAACCCAGTGAGTGCGCTGACCAATATTGTGGCTTCTGTACGTGAGATGGGAATTTCTGCGATGGATAAGTGGCAAGAGAGCATTGCAGCTTCACTGGCCGAAGATGCTGCCATACATAATGGCCGAAAGATGAGCGACAACGAGATGCGCGACCTGGTTCGCCAACTCTTTGAACTCGCACAGCACAGCAAGACCCCTCGAGGTAAAAGCGTCATGGCGATATTGCCTCTACAAGATATCGAAAAACTTTTCTAAAATAGAGTAAGAAAACAGGGAACTGTTTAATAGAGTAATTTTAATAGAGTAATAATCAGGCAAATAAGGATACTTCTGTCTGTAAAATGCGTAGAAAAGATATGTTTGCAATGAAATGCATCAAAAATTTGGCGATAGCTTTTGTAGCTATCTGTTTATTCGCTTGCGAGACACCGGCCAACCAATTGGTGATACTTAGCACGACCGATACCCACTCGCAGGTAGAACCATCTCTTCCCAATGCGCCCAAGAATGCCGACATGGGAGGCTATGCACGCCGTATGGGGCTCATCGCTCAGGAACGTGCAGTGCATCCAGACCTGCTACTATTTGATTCTGGCGATTTTTCGCAAGGTACGCCTTATTTCAATTTCTACAAGGGGCGTATTGAAATAGAAGCGCTCAATCGCATGGGATATGATGCTGCCACATTGGGCAACCATGAGTTTGACAATGGATTAGACACATTGGCTATGGTTTTGCGCATGGCTCATTTCCCTATTTTGGTGGCCAATTACGATGTAACAGGTTCTCCTCTGGAGGGTATAGTGAAGCCTTATGCTGTGATTCAAAAAGCCGGATTACGCATAGGTGTCTTCGGATTGGGGGTAGCCCCAGATGACCTGATAGCACGTAAGAACTTCTCGCCTATTCGCTATCTGGACCCATTGCCGATCATCAACCAAACGGCTGCGCAACTACGCGAACATGAGCACTGTGATTTGGTGGTTTGCCTCAGTCACCTGGGTTCAAATGGCGATGGAGTCAAGGGCTTTGAGAACGATCGTGATTTCAAACTTATTCCTCAGACTCATGGTCTGGACATTGTCTTATCAGGCCATACCCATGCTATCTATGAAGAAGAACGCATCGCGGATGCCGATGGACATGAGGTTGTGCTTACTCAGATGGGCAAATCAGGATTTCAGGTAGGAAAACTGACCGTTGATTTGCAACCTGCTGAATAAAAAAGAGCAAAAGTGCTAATTAGAACGACTAACAACACGAAACATACCGACTCGTATGAAAACAGTTGAAACATCTGCCAATACCATTCAAATCTTCTGCAAAAATACCCAACAGTACTATGATGTGCCCCGCGGTAGCAGTCTGCTGGAAATATATGAGCACATCGACTTGCAATTGCCTTATGTGGTTGTTGCAGCCATTGTCAATTACCGTCTCGAGGATTTGAATTACTATGTGTACAAACCCAAGAATATCGAGTTTGTGGATATCTCTTCGGCCACAGGTATGCGTTGCTATGTGCGTACGCTGTCGATGGTGCTATCGGTAGCTATTCATGAGCTTTATCCTGGTAGTGATCTTCGCATAGAGCACCCCATCTCGAAGGGCTACTATTGCCGTGTGCAATGGGCCGGCGAGGAGCAAGCCTTGACCACCGATACGGTGCGGGCTATTCGTGCGCGCATGCAACAGATAGTAGATGAAGATCGTCCTATAGTGGTGGAGGAGAAACGTATTCAGGAAGTGACCGAACGTTTTGCTTTCCGTACCGATGGTGCCCCATCGCTTTTTAAGACGCAAGGAAATCCTTATGTACGCTACTTCCGCATGGGTGACTATGTGGATTACTATAACGATGTACTTGTGCCATCCACCGGTTACTTGCGAATATTTGACCTCGAGCCCTATTTTGATGGAATGCTATTGCGTATCCCTAATCGTCAGCATCCTGATGGACTGGAGTTGCCTGTGGTGCAAGACAAGATGTTCGGTATCTTCAGCGAGTACTTGGACTGGAATAAGTTGCTGGGCGTCTCGAATGTGGGAGAGTTGAATGCGGTCTGCAAGAGTAAATCGACTTTTGACATGATCAAACTGGCAGAAGCTCTGCATGAGAAGAAAGTGACTCAAATCGCCGATATGATCACTCATCGTCAGGGGGGCCGACCTAAGTTTGTACTTATCTCAGGTCCATCTTCGTCGGGTAAGACGACCTTTTCGAAGCGTCTGAGCATCCAATTGCAGGTCAATGGCCTCAAACCAGTGGCTATCTCGATGGATAACTATTTCGTCAATCGTGTTGATACTCCATTGGACGAGAACGGTGAATACGACTTTGAGCATATCAATGCTCTGGATTTGCCGCTGTTCCGCCAACAGTTGCAGGATATTCTCGATGGTAAAGAGGTGTCCCTCCCGACCTATAATTTTGAGGACGGGAAACGCTACTATTTGGGCAATAAACTGAAGATAGAGAAAGATAATATCATCATCCTGGAGGGCAATCATGCGTTGAATCCGGATTTGATTCCCAATATTCCTCGTCAGGCCTCGTTTCGCATCTATGTATCAGCGTTAACGACAATCAATGTGGATAATCATAACTGGATTCCGACTACCGATACGCGTTTGATTCGACGTATCGTTCGCGACTATCGTTACCGTAACTACACCGCGCAAGAAACTATCGCTCGCTGCCCGAGTGTGGTTCGTGGCGAAGAAAAGTGGATCTATCCATTTCAGGAAAATGCAGATGTCATGTTCAATTCTGCGCTTATTTTCGAGCTCTCGGTGCTGAAACGCCACGCCTTGCCCATCTTGGCAGAAGTGCCCAAATACTGTGCGGAATATGCCGAAGCATACCGTTTGCTGAATTTTTTGTCGTACTTCGAACCTATTCAGGAGAAGGAGATACCACCTACGTCGATGTTGCGTGAGTTTGTTGGTGGTTCGTCGTTCCGTTACTGATGGTTGACGTTGTCGGCTCAGCGAGTGAAAAGGTTAATCTCACCTCGGGTGCGAGAATATAAGAATTATAA
>JAKSNQ010000083.1 GCA_024399615.1 Paludibacteraceae bacterium
GTCAGAACTGCGTAAAAATGTGGGATAACATCGACATCCGTGGAATGAAGGTGCTCATGGGAGAATAAAAGCAACGCCTTCGCTTTCGTCTTCGTTTTCGTCTTCGTTAAAATAAAAAACTATGGATTTCTTAAAATTGGTACAGGACCGTTATTCCTGCAAAAAATACACTGGCGAGAAGCCTTCTCGCGAGCAGTTGAACACAATCCTCGAGGCTGGCCGTTGGGCACCTACAGCCAAGAACCTTCAGGAGCAGCATGTATATGTCATTGAGTCAGAAGAGGCTCTCGCTAAAATCGATGCACTCACTCCTTGCCGCTATGGGGCAGGTACTGTGCTGATGGTGACATGGGACAATGACAATGTCTATACCTACCCAAACAGCACTCGCCAGTCGGGAGCCGAGGATGCCGCTATCGTTGCCACACACATGATGCTCGCAGCAAAATCTGTAGGCGTGGACAGCTGTTGGATAAACTGCCTCAACCCAGAGAAGGCTGCCGAACTGTTTGGGTTGCCAGAGAATGAGAAAGTTCTGATGCTCCTCGACCTCGGGTTCCCTGCAGAAGGAGGTCGCCCATTGGCAAATCACGCTTCACGCAAGCCATTGGAAGAGACTGTGACTCACTTGTAATTCACTTTGATACAACATAGAGATAGACGCTGGCCATGCTATAAAGTAAGGTCAATATATCATTATGTCGTTTTCATAAAGACAATAACTAAAAACATCACTGGAATATGAAGAAACAATTGCTTTTTTCTTTGGTTGCCGGATTAGGATTGCTGTTCTGTCCGATGGTTGCTAACGCTCAAAACCCGGTGTTCGATGGATGGAATGCCGACCCAGAGGCCGTACTCTTTGGTGATACTTGCTGGGTATATCCTACCGTTAATGGAAAGCGATTCGACTGCTTTGCATCGACAAACCTCAAAGACTGGACAAAATACGAGGATATAATCAGCGTGAACACCGTTTCATGGGCGGAACGCTGTCTGTGGGCTCCGGCAATGGTGAGAAAAGACAACAAATACTACCTGTTTTTCTCTGCAAACGATGTGCACGAGGGCGAGATTGGCGGTATCGGTGTGGCAGTGAGCGACAAGCCTCAAGGACCATTTGAGGATTTGCTCGGCCATCCGCTGATTCCAAACATCGTGAATGGAGCACAGCCTATCGACCAATATGTATTTCTCGACAATGGCGAGTATTACATGTACTATGGTGGTTGGGGGCACTGCAATATCGTGCGTTTGAAGGACGATTTCACTGGCATCAAACCATTCGATGATGGCGAGATGTATAAGGAGATTACACCTGAGAAGTATGTGGAGGGACCGTTCATGTTCAAGCGCAACGGCCGTTATTACTTCATGTGGAGCGAGGGCAGTTGGACTGGTCCGGATTATAGTGTGTCGTACGCCATCAGCGATTCTCCTTTTGGTCCTTTCCGTCGTGAGGCTAAGATTCTGCAGCAGGATCCGGAAGTTGCCACTGGAGCTGGTCATCATTCGGTGATTAACATCCCTGGCACCGACGACTATTACATTGTTTATCACCGTCGCCCACTTGGCCACACCGAGGCTGGCCACCGTCATGTGTGCATCGACAAAATGGAATTCCTTGAGGATGGTACCATCAAACCAGTGAAGATCACATTTGAAGGTGTAGGCGCTGTAAAACTGAAATAGTACATATAAAAAGGTTGCTTAGTTGAGTGAAGGGCAAAAAAATACGCACAGGCATTTACTGCCTGTGCGTTGATCTCTTTACAAAGTTTAACCACGATTTTTGACTTGCGGTTCCTTGCAACCTGCGAGTTTCGGAATCCAAGCTGCTGGGCAATCTTATCCATTCGGACGTTCTGAAGATACAGCACCATCAGCGAGCGGTCTTTAGGTTTCAATTGGTCAATCAACTCATACATGCGCTCTTTGAGAAGCATACGAGCAGTATCACTGGTGATATAGCCGTAGTCTGTCTCCACGCCACTATCCTCTGGATAGAATTTGTCGTCCCATTCCTCATGCCAAACCTGACCGCGTCGCCAGTTACCATGGATGTTACGACATGTTCCCTTAAACATTCCTACCCATGACTCATCCTGCCAGTCGTCCATCTCACATAACTTTTTCCAAAGTTCGTAGGATGCATTCTGAAAGATGTCCTGAGCATCAGCATAAGGAAGATTACTGTACTTGAATCTTAACCACGAGAGAACCTCTTCGCGCTGATTCCTAACCAAGTTTTCAAAGAACACTGCTTTTTCTTCTTCGTTTCTAATCAAGTGTTACCTCCAATTATAACGTTAGACAATAGTAAAGTATCAAACATATAACGAAATTTCATCGTTTTTATTGTTCTGATATTACATTTGCCTGCAAAAAGCCCCCACATTGGGGAGGGACTCCCTTATTTCACTATTTCAAGCAGATCGCTGAAATGGTCGATAATGTTATCAGGATTACAACTACGGAGGTTGGATAATGTATCGTTGCCGTAGGTGACGGCACAGGTGGCAACACCGGCATTCTGCGCCATGAGGATGTCATAGGTCATATCACCCACAACGAGTGCCTCTTCAGCGGGGATTCCAAGATGCT
>JAKSNQ010000084.1 GCA_024399615.1 Paludibacteraceae bacterium
AAGTCATCCCATATATTCCGCCCCAAACAAGCACAAACAACAATGTCAACACCCCGTGGTGATTCAAGAGTTGTCGCAATATGTATAGTAGTCGTTTCATTTATCAGAAGATTTATATCTCAATTACACCAATATCTCTCTCAGTTTCTCGACCTCTGCTTGCAACTTAGAGGGATTTTGCTTTTTGAGTTTGGCGAGATTGAGTAGCTTCCATTGAACAGAGGGGTATTTGCTCAAATCCCCGGCTGTGCATAGTGACCAATCAGGTTCTCCTTGCTCAAACGATAGGAGGAATTGTCTGTCATTTGTGGTTAATCCGTTCAACACATATTGATGCAGTTGCAGACGTGTTTCCTCATATTGTTCGTACGAGAAAGGCACATCTGTCATACCGGCGAACTGCTTGTCCAACGCATCCCGCTGGTCCACATTATTCGGCATAATGGATTCGACAATAGGCTTGTCGCTACCTGCTAGACAGAATAACAAACCATCACGCACGTCTTCAAACGGAGTATCCTCCATCAGGTATTTGCAATCGAACAAATCCCGTGGGTGTTGGCGTGACAATGCAGCAGATATCTTACCGCCAAATAGTTGAGTAAACGATACCGTACGACACTTGGTCGTCAGTTGAAACTCATTGACTGCCGCTTGACAAAGTGTTTTTGTTTCAGTTCCACCCAAGAGACCGCGTTTGGTTCCATTCACCTCAATCTTAACTGTCACACCATCGTGAAGACACATGAGTTTCCATACGTCAGGTTTATGAGTTACGCGAATGCCAGGGATAGTACGCTCAATGCGTGTTTTGAGTTCAGCCAGAAGCTGATTGATCGCCATTAGACTCTCATCTCGACCGGCCAAAGGGATATACGTGATGTCAATATCCACAGAGTAACGAGGCATATCGCGGTGAAATAGATTAATGGCCGTACCGCCATGTACGGCAAAATCTTCTATGCGATATATCAGCGGCATGATGCGGAGAAGTAGCTGCACCTGACGACCATATTCTTCGTGTTTACTCATAGTTTGCCAATTCTGTTGGGATGGTTATCTTATATTTATTGATAAAGGTACCGCCTGCCGTCACACGAAGTGGCGATTGCGTTAATCCAATCTTTTCCACATTGATGTCCTCCACCCATGCATGTCCGGCTTTCTCAGCCATATAGAGGAACATACGTTTTACGCGTTGGTTGTTGGATTGAACCAGCACATCCTCTACAACCCAAGGACGAAGTGTTGTCAGCATTTCCATCAGCAGGTACAGATCCATGTAACTATAGTGTTTGGGAGCCAATTGCAAGCACTCGGCAAAAGCCTGCTCAGCTGACGATACCGGTAATTCCAACTCCTGATAGCGGAAAGTCTCTGTCTCTAGGCTGAAAGCATCCATCCGGACTGAAACCAATTGGCGATCGTAGGCATCCATCTTCAGCCACTGGGCTTCGTAACTTCCATGCAGAGCGACCATCATTCGGGGCTTACCCATCGGAACAAAGTGCATATATCCATGCAATTCCAATGCAGAATGAGCTGCTATATGCAAATCCGCACCTACCTGCCGACGATAGCAATCCAGGGCGGCATACGCCTGTGGACTATCTCCCTTGCGTATGAACACCCCTCGACACAACCGTTCCAACCAACCATTTTGGCAGTAACATTGCACCAGCTGATTAGACCACCCATTGGCAGTCAGCCACTCAGAAAAGTAAAGTCCGTGCGGCACACCAATGGTGAGTAATTTATTTAATTTATCTTGTTCTGCTAAAGCCATACTATATCTATTTGCCTAAATTCACTGCAAAGGTAGTATTTCTTTTCCATATCCACAAATATTCCGGCGAAAATCATGGATTTTCTTTTATTTTGAATCCGTACTGGTTCGATCAATTCGCTGTACGATCCAGCAAACGATTTTGCAGTTGAAACAGTTTCTCCATTTAGCACTATTTTTGTCCTTTCCAACGGACAGATTTCTCTTTTTTTTGTCCGCTACATCGGACACAGCTGCAAAGATACTACTTTTTTCTCACATCGGCAAATAAATCTTCACTTTATCACAAATTTACCACACTTCTGTGGTCTTCGTGTTGGTATCAACATGATGTCGCCTTTCGGTGCGGGCAGCACCTTGTTTGCGTTTGCGTTGTTGTTTGCGTTTGCGCTTAGAACTTCGCAATAGGTACCACACGGATACGATATCCATCTT
>JAKSNQ010000009.1 GCA_024399615.1 Paludibacteraceae bacterium
ACGGGAGACCCACGAGAGACCCACGGGAGTGAACAACTAACGGGCAAGGCACTACCGCTTGCGATTTATAGAGGGGGATAGACCGCTTACGCTGTTCCAGGGAGTCTAGACCGCTTGCGCTATTCTAGGAGTTCTGGGCTGCTTACGCTATTCTAGGAGTTCAGGACCGCTAAGCTATTCTAGGGGTCTGCAGGCAAAGCCCTACCGCTGCGCTGTTCTAGGAAGACGAGGCGATGGATCCTTCGACAGGTTCTGGAACCGCAGCCTCACACGATAACGGCGGATGCATGCGGTATGGCGAGGGCATAAACTATCGTCATATCTCGGTAGGATAAAACGTAAAGTATGAAAAAGTGAGCAAAGAATAGGTAAAATCGGAAAAAGTGAGCAAAGAATGGGTAAAATAGGAAAAAGTGAGCAAAGAATAGGAAAAAAAGAGTAATAACTTGCATATGTGCAAAAAAAGTAGTACCTTTGCGGCAGAAATTGTGGCATGCAGTCACATACAAATGGGACATTCAGCAAAAAGAATACCCAAGGGGATGATACAAAGATGGGGACGCAACTGAAAAAAATTGATAGGAAAAAGTAATTGTGGAGAGGAGACATGCTGCGGAAGTAATCATGCGAAGGTGGAGCTGAGCAATCACTCCCCCTCAGAAAAACAACACAAAAGTAATGCAAAAACATTTTCTATCAAGACTCAACGAGGTAATGCTAGCCAATTGGGAAGCCCCCGCGTTGAGCAACTATGGAGACGAAAAAGAGTATAGTTTTGGCGATCTGGCCAAGGAGATACTAAAATTAGAAACCCTATTCGAACTGTTAGACCTGAAAGCAGGCGATAAAATTGCGCTGACCGGTCGCAACTGTGCCAATTGGGCTGTGGCTTATTTGGCCATAGCAGCATATCGCGGTGTAGTAGTAAGTATTCTACAGGACTTTAAGGCAGAAGACATCAAAAAACTGCTGGTACACTCCGACTCCAAGGCCTTGTTTGTAGGGCCATTCGTATGGAAGGAGTTGCAGAAAGAGGACTTGAGCATGCTGGATGTAATCGTCAATCTGGCCGATTTTTCAATCATCTCAGCATCTGAAGAACAAAAACAGCGTGTGAGCGAATGGGATAAGGTCTTTGCCGAGAAATATCCATCCGGCATCAAGAAAACCGACATTCACTTTGAGGGAAATGCAGATGATTTGGCCATCATCAACTACACGAGCGGTTCGACAGGCAGCCCCAAAGGTGTGATGCTGAATGGCCGTGCTCTGAGCAACAACGTGGAAATAGCGATGGATTTGCTCCCAGTACCAGACGATTGCAAGCGCGTGGTATCCATACTGCCGCTGGCACATGCTTTTGGTCAATTGGCCGATTTCCTCTACCCTATTTGTTGCGGTTGCCACATCTATTACCTGACGAAGACTCCGACTCCAGCTATTCTGCTGAAAGCCCTTGGCGAAGTGAAGCCTTACATCGTAACGATGGTTCCTCTGGTGATAGAAAAAATTTACAAGGCAAAGATTGCCGCACAGCTATCCAAGGGAATCGTGCAGAAGTTTTGGAAGACGAAACTTCTGGGTAAGTTTGTCCGCAACAAAGTATATAGCGTGCTGAACAACTCGTTTGGCGGCAATGTAACCTATTTCCTGCTGGGCGGTGCCGCTTTGAATCCAGAGGTAGAAGACTTTTTGAAGGACATAAATTACCCATTATCAATAGGTTACGGTATGACCGAGTGCGCGCCTTTGATAAGCGGCAGCCATCCAAGCGTGTTCAAGAAGAGATCATGCGGTGAGATTGTGTCGAATATGGAAGTAAAGATTGATCATCCGAACTCAGAAGGTGTTGGCGAAGTGCTGGTTCGTGGCGAGAACGTGATGCTGGGATACTACAACAACGAGGCAGCCACCCAAGAAGCATTCACGAAGGATGGTTGGATGCGCACAGGCGACTTGGGCTATTTGGACAATGACAATGCCATCTTCCTGAAAGGTCGCAACAAATCGATGATTCTGGGTGCCAGCGGTCAAAACATCTACCCCGAGGATATCGAGAACAAGCTCAACAACCTGGAAGCCGTAAGCGAATCGGTAGTAGTGGAACGCGAAGGTCGCTTGGTAGCGTTGGTTTTCCCAGATGAGCAAGCCAGTCGACGCATGACGCTGGAAGACATGCAGAAACTGATGAAGGAAAACCTGCAGAAACTGAATAAACTGATGCCGGGTTACTCTCAGGTTTCGAACATCGAGATAAAAGAAGAGCCATTTGAAAAGACTCCGAAAAAGAGTATCAAACGCTTCTTGTACAAATAAAGTTACAAATTTTTCCTCACTTTATAAAAAAAATGAGGAAAAATTTGCACGTACCAAAAAATCTTAGTAATTTTGCATCGCCTTACAAAAAGAGGTGCAATCAATATTAAACCCATTAAAATTTAGGAAAAGGGAATCAGGTGAAAGACCTGAACAGACGCGCTGCTGTAAGTTTCGTAGTAAGCAGATGCAAAAAGCCACTGTTGTAAAGATGGGAAGGCGCATCGAAGGAAACGAGTCAGAAGACCTCCCTAAATTTGTATACATGACAGCTCTCGCGAAACGAGCAAAGACATGACAAAACGTTTTCTGCCAATTACCGATTGTGTGCTTTGTGCGCATCTACAACTACGGAGAAAGTAGTTGCAGTCTTGTGTTGTGAGCCCCATGCCATCACGATACAAGCGCGAGTTGCTGCTCATGCAAAAAACAATTACCAGATTATCCTCAAAAAAATCAAGAAGAGACTAACATATTGCATCCTACTGCTCCTCTCCATCGCTCCACAATGGGCATTGGGGAGTGATTTGTTGTATACCGATTCGTTATCCAACGTACATGTGACATACGCAGACTCGGCCAACAGGCATGTGGTTCTGGACGAGGTGGCCGTTGTGGCGAGACAAGAGAAGGACGTGATGCCTCCTCAACGGCTGAAAGGTGAGCAACTGAAGGCGCTAAGTACCAACTCGGTGGCTGATGCTGTGCGATATTTTAGCGGAGTACAAATAAAAGACTATGGCGGAGTAGGCGGCATGCGGACAGTAGATTTGCGCTCGATGGGAAGTCACCATTTAGGTGTGTTTTATGATGGGATTGAGATAGGAAATGCGCAAAATGGCACCGTCGATTTGGGTAAGTTCTCGATGGATAATTTGGAGGAAATAGCCCTATACAATGGCCAGAAATCGGAGATATTTCAGTCAGCAAAAGATTTCGGTTCTGCGGGCACCCTATACCTGAGAACAAGGCGACCAAAGTTTGAAGGGGGCAAGCCCTATAATCTGCAAATAAAAATGAAAGCGGGCACATTCGGGCTGGCCAATCCGAGTGTACTCTACGAGCATAAACTGAGCGAACACGTACATGTGAGTGCGAACGCAGAGTACACCTATGCAACGGGGCGCTACCACTATCGCTATGAAAAGCGACTGGCCGACGGCAGCGTAGCGTGGGACACAACGGCCGTACGCGAAAATGGTGATATACAAGCATTTCGAGCAGAAGCCGGCGTCTTCGGTTATGCAGCAGAATCCAAATGGCACATAAAAGGTTATTACTACCAAAGTGAGCGCGGCATACCGGGTGCGATAGTGAACAATGTGTGGAAAAACAGCCAACGTCAATGGGACAGGAACGCATTTGTACAAGGGAATTACACCACACGTATCGGGAGCAAATGTGACGTGCAAGCCAACATGAAATACAGCAACGACAAGATGCGCTATCTGAATCCCGACACTACTTTGATGATAGTGGACAATCAGTTTCTGCAGCAAGAATGGTACATATCCTTGGCCTCCAGATACCGCATCTTCCCATTTTGGGATGTAGCATTAGCGGCTGATTATCAGCTAAATTGGTTAGGCTCCAACATGGCCGGTTTCGTATCTCCTCTGCGACACACGCTGATGGTAAGTGGAGCAACGGCCGTATCGTACAAATGGTTTAAACTGCAGGCCAGCGTATTGGAAACCTATGTCAGCGACACCCTACGCGCACAAGCCACAACCTATAGCGACAAACGCGCAGAGACATACAACGCCGTGACCCCCGCTGTGTTTTTCAATGCCAAACCCATATTGGACAAAGAATGGTATGTGCGCGCGTTTTATAAAATGGTGTACAGGATGCCCACCTTCAACGACCTATACTATTCAGATGTAGGTTCAAGCGACATAAAACCCGAGAAAACACGACAATATGACTTAGGAACAGAGTACACCCTACCCTTCAGGAAGTCCTCTTTTCAGGTGAAAGTGGACGGGTACTTCAACCAAGTGGAGAATAAGATCGTGGCCATACCAAAGGGTAATAGCCAATACCGCTGGATGATGATGAATCTGGGTTATGTAGAGATAGTGGGCGTCGAGGTGGCAACAGACTTGCGATTGGAAATGCCACACCGAACAGCCGGATATGATCACGCCCTCATGCTACACGCAGGGTACACGTATCAACAGGCACGAGACATGACCCATCCAGAGGACAACGACATCTATGGCGGCACCTACAAAGGACAGATAGCCTATATTCCAAAACACTCGGGCAACGCAACCGCTACATACATATGGCGAGGTCTGCAAGTCACATATGCGTATGTCTATGTAGGAGGCAGATACAGTTCCTCGGCCAATATCCCCGTCAATTATGTACAACCATGGTACACACACGACCTAAGTGCATCGTACCACTGGATTTTACCCAAGCAAATCGGCTTGCGAGTAGGCATAGAAGTGAACAATTTATTCAATCAACAATATGAAGTTATCCCTAATTACCCCATGCCAGGGATTAATGGCAAAGGCATTGTTTCTGTGTATCTGTAGCGTAATAGCAGGATGCCGTCACGTTGAGGTCATCCCCACAGAGAATTTGCATTTCGGGCATGGTTTATACGTGCTGAATGAAGGCAATATGGGCAGCAATAAAGCCAGTATCGATTTCTACGACATCGACAATGACACACTATACAGGAACATATACCCGACCGTCAATCCTCAGATTATCAAAGAATTAGGCGACGTAGGAAACGACATCGCCATATATGGAGGCAAAATGTATGCCGTGATAAATGTGTCGGGCAAAGTGGAGGTTATGGACTTGCAGGCCAAGCGCATTGGGCAAGTGGATATCCCCAACTGCCGCAGCATCGTATTTCACGAGGGATATGCATACGTGAGTTCGTACGCAGGGCCTGTCCAATTAGACGAGAACTACAAGCAAAGGGGATATGTAGCAAAGATTGACACCGTCAGTTTGCACATCACGGACACCTGTCTGGTTGGCTATCAGCCGAATGGCCTCGCCGCAGCAGCTGGAAAACTATATGTCGCCAATTCAGGAGGCTATATGGCTCCCAACTACGACTCGACCCTATCGGTCATAGACCTCAAGACGTTTAAGGAAGTGGAGCGCATCACCATTGCCAAGAATCTGAATGAGGTGGTTTATGACGAGGGACAACATCGTCTAATCATCAGCGCTCAAGGCGACTATTATACAGAAAGAGCCATGCTCTATCAGTTGGACCCAACAAGCAAAGAAGTGAAAGCGTTGGGATATGCCGGCAGGCACCTGCAGATGGTAGCAGGCGAGTTGCGATACATGCCTCAAAACATCAGTCAACTAAAACTAAGCAACCAGAAAGAACTGATGACTCCATACGGCTACTACGTGGATCCCGAAAACGAGGAAATGTACGTAACAGATGCGCGAGATTATGTGACACCAGGAGTGCTGTATCGGTACAGCAAAGACGGTCAACTGATCAGCAAACACCGCACAGGAGATATACCCGGACACTTTGCGCTGAAGCGATAAGGCAAGCCATCATTTACAAGCAAAAAAGCAGCGGAATCAGGTCAAAATGGCCAAATTCCGCTTTTTTATGTGTTTTTTTTAGAAAAAAGTGCAGAATATTTGGTTTTTACAAAGATTTTTCGTATCTTTGCACGTTAAAACTAACAAAGCGTACGAAAACACAAGCGCGGACGTTATATTCAAAGAATATATTCACAAATCAAAGTTCCCTATTGCGAAGGAATTTACAAAAACTGATATGAAAAAACTACTCTATTTCACACTACTGGCCATTACGGCAGCAATCGTAAGCAGTTGTGCATCCTCAAAGGAGATTTTGTATCTTCAAAACATTGACAAGGTAGATTTGAAGCCCCTAACCACAGAGTATGAGGCCGTCATCAAAAAGGATGACCGATTGGTTATTCTAGTAAGTGGTCCAGACAAAATGGTGTGCGCACCATACAACCTTACCTTGGGTGAAATGAGCACTTCCAGTACTTCAGCAAACCCAGAAAGTGCCACATCGCCCTATCTGGTTGATTCAGATGGTAATATCCAATTCCCAATCTTGGGCAATATTCACGTGGAAGGAATGACACGCAATCAGCTGTCAAACTATCTGAAATCCGAGATTGGAAAAGACGTAAAAGATCCTATCATCTATGTCGCCATCAAGAACTACAAGATAACCGTACTTGGTGAAGTCCGCAGTCCCGGCACATACACAATGGATTCAGAAAAGATCACCCTGCTTCAGGCTTTAGGTCGTGCTGGTGACCTAAGCTTGACAGCCAAGCGTGACGGCATCCTGTTGATCCGTGAAGAGAATGGTGTAGAAAAGCACTACACCATCGACATGAAAGATGCACACGTGTTGGATTCGCCATTCTTCTACCTGCAACAAAACGACGTGATTTACGTACCAGCAGCCCCAAGCCGAATCCAATCAGCGACCATGTCACCACTGATTTCGCTAGGTATCACCACGTTATCAACCGCGATGTCAATCACCACGTTTGCAATTACATTGTCGAACAATGCAAAGAAGTGATAAGGAGTCCAAATAAAGGAGCCCATAATCAGAATCACAAATACGACTTAAGATTTACAAAAATATGGCAAATCAACCAACCCCTCCGCAGCAAAATGCTGCACAAAGCGAAGTGAACTATCGCGAGATATTAGAGTTCGTGTGGCGTTTGCGCTACTGGATGGTAGGTGCAGCATTCATCACATTAATCATCGCCTTTGTTTATGTTCGCACGCAAACCCCTATTTATGAGCGCACCTCTTGGGTGATGCTGAACACAAACGATGGTTCGAATACAGACATGGCTTTATTAGCCGAGTTTACAGGTCGATCACGCGGAAAACATATTGATAATGAGCTCTTTATCCTGCGCTCACCATCGATGATGGCCAAAACAGTAGAACACCTAGGATTAAACACACGTTATTTCTATTATCAATTACCAGTAGGCGATCGCCTGAATATCGGTCGCGGAATATTGGCCCGCAAGCGTGTAGAATACTATGGATTAACTGCTCCATTAAGAATGGACGTTGACTTTGACTCTGTACAACTCGGTGAACCAATAGAATCGTTTGCCATTCGATTCAAACACCAAAATGATGGTCATCTTCGCCTAAAAAAACTGGCAGTAAACAACAAAGAGATTGATTTACCTAATCAAACAGATTATGCATATGGTGAGCCAATCGTATTGCCAGGCTTAGAGGCATTTATCACAGTAGTAGATTCGCTGCGTATAGGCGCAGACTACTCATGCACGTGGACAACTCCCAAGAAAACGGCAGATGCATTTGTCAAGAATCTGACAGCAACAAAACAAGGCAAAGCGACAGAGCAATTGGATGTAGCGATTCTGACCTATCAAGACGCATTGCCCAAGCGTGCAGAAGACATCCTAAACACCATCGTCTACATGACCAATCTGGAGGCCAAGAATTACAAAAACCTGGCCACTGTCAATACCATCAAGTTCATTGACCAACGAATTGATGCACTGAACGTAGAGTTGCAAGGTGCAGAGGATAATTTCCGTCGTTACCAATCCAACAATACATTGGTGGACTTGGCCTCACAAGGAAACCTGGCAGTAAGCACCGATATGCAATATCGCAATCAACTGACCGAGGTACAATTGCAATTGCGTATTTTGGACATGGTTGCAGATGAAATCAACCGCCATCCAGAAGGCGAATATGAAGTAATTCCTTCCAACATCGGTTTGTCAGATCCAGCATTGTCATCGTTGATTACCCGATTTGACCAGTTGTTGGCCGATCGAAACCGTTTGTTATCCAATTCATCAGCCAACAACCCTCGCGTGTTGTCAGCGAACTCAGAATTGGCGGACGGAAAACGCTCCATTCTGTCATCTATCGAAAACCTGCGCCGCGTATATAGCATTCGTGAACGTGAACTGAGCAAGAGCCTATCCACTTCGCAAGCTCAGTTAACCTCAATGCCAACCAAGCAATTTGAAGTACAACAGTTGTCACGTCAGATCAATATCATCGAGCCACTATATGTGCTGCTCCAACAAAAACGTGAGGAGGCCCAGATTGCCATGTGCGGTCAGACAGACAACTTCCGCGTAGTAGAAGCAGCGTTCGGTTCACCTACCCCAGTAAGTCCACACATGCTTCGCATACTGATGATGGCACTGCTTTTGGGTCTATGTATTCCACCAGCTATTGTTTTCATTCGCATGTTCATGCGCAGTAAAGTGGAAACCAAAAAAGATATCACCGACCGCATTCAAAATGCCAATGTATTGGCTGTCATTCCTCACAGCAAATTAGACACTCCATTGATTCCAAAGCACGGCCGTGATGCAACATCCGAATCGTTCCGAATGCTGCGTTCCGACATCCACTACCTGAATGACGCCAAAGTGGTACAAATCACCTCTTCTGTACCCGGTGAAGGTAAAACGCACACAGCTTCCAACCTGGCTTTGAGTTTAGCTCACATGAATAAGAAAGTACTGATAATGGGCTTTGACCTTCGTAAACCAGCACTTCCGAAATTCTTCCCAAGCTTGCCGGTGTCAAAGGAGAATTCGATAGTCGGCTATCTAATCGGACTGGTAGATAATCCAGAGAAAATCGTTCTCAACTCCGGCATAGATGAGAACTTGGATATCATGTTTTCTGGTATCGTACCACCTAACCCAACCGAATTGCTCTCACAAGACAACGTGAAGAAGTTGATTGACTGGGCGCGTGCACACTATGACTACATCATCATGGATACCACACCATATTTGCCAGTTTCAGACTCGTTCTTGATTAACGCTTTCACAGACATCACAATCTACGTAGTTCGCTCAGGCGTAACCGACCTGAAACTGCTGGATGAGATCAACCAAGCAATTTATAGTATCGATAAGCCAATGAAACGTCCATATTTCGTGCTGAATGACCTGGATGTAGAGGATTCTCGCTATCGCTATGGTTATGGTGCTGGTTATGGTTACGGCTATGGTTATGGCAAACGCGGCTATGGCTACGGTTATGGCTATGGTTTTGGCTATGGCTATGGTGACGAGTCAGACAACGATGGGAAGAAGAAAAAAAATCATCAAGTAAAAAAGAATGAGGCATAACATTGTTTGATAAAACAATCCAAATCAAAAGTCCCCAGTTTGTGCAATACAAACTGGGGATTTTTCGAAAGAAAATAACTCAAAATAAACAAAAAAAGAATCTATTTCAAGCGAAATCAGATGAAATTGCTTATACCGAGCGTCAAAAAGTCTGTGTCACGCATGACCATAGATTAAACCGAGCCACGTCCGATAAGTTTTCAATCTGACGAAAAACGTCTGCCAATTCGGTTCGCATAGTAGAATGGTCATAAGGGCAAAGAGTCTTCAACTTAGAAAAGTTCAACTCCGATGCCAAAGCCGCTATTTCAGATTCGGGTGTGAGACAAAGAGGACGAATGAGTTGAAGAGGGAAATGCTTCATTTGCATCAAAGGTTTCATGGACTCGATATGCCCCTCCATGGACATGTTCATAAGAAGCGTCACAATAAAATCATCCTGATGATGGCCCAAACAAATTTTGTTAAAGCCATTGGATACAGCAAATTCGAATAATGCTTTCCGCCGATTCCATGCACAAAGAAAACACTTGGATTTACGCTTGCGTTGCAAAATGATATCGTCGGTTTCGGAATCATCAAAACAAGTGGTAAGCAAATGAAAAGGGACACCCAAGTCTTCACAAAAATGCTGTAGGTAGGTTCTGTCGGTCTCGTAGGGGATATTCGTCATGATGACATGAGCAACCTCTACCTGTATGCGAGGTTTGTGAATACGTGCTTGTGTAGCCATCAAGCGAGTAAGGGCTAAGGAGTCCTTACCGCCAGATAGCGCAACAAGGATCTTATCACCATCTTCCAAGAGCTCATAACGTTTGCATGCTTCATGGAAGCGACGTGTGATACGAAATTCAAGAGGACTACATTTCAAAGCCATGTACCAGCTTAGAAATAGTTTTCAGTTCTTCGTCAGAAAAAACGATATTGTCAGCACCACGAAGATTTTTCTCCAACTGTTGAACACTACTAGCCCCCACAATAACAGAGGTTACTCCCTCATGAGCCAGCAACCATGCGACTGCCATTTCAGCAAGTGTCTGTCCACGTTGTGCAGCCAAATCGTTCAACTTTTTGGTCATTTGAATCACCTCGGGTGATATATTTTCAGGTTTAAGAAACACCCCTTTGGTGGCACGACTACCGGCCGGAATACCATTCAAGTAACGATCGGTCAAACGACCTTGTGCCAAAGGCGAAAAACAGATGAAACCACTGCCGTTTTTACGAGCAACAGGGAGGTTCTCATCAAGGGTCTGACGTGCCACCATATTCGCCTTATACTGTCCAATGACACACGGAACATCGTGTGCAGCAAGGTAATCGTAGCACTCCTGTTGCTTGTCGGCAGGATAGTTACTAATACCAGCATAGAGTGCCTTTCCTGAACGAACAATATCCACAAGAGCCTGCATCGTCTCCTGAATAGGAGTCTGCGGATCGTAACGATGGGAGTAGAAAATATCAAAATACTCCAACCCCGTACGACGAAGAGATTGATTACAGCTGGCAATAAGATATTTGCGAGAACCGCCATCTCCATAAGGTCCATCCCACATGCCATAACCTGCTTTAGAAGAGATAATCAACTCATCGCGATGAGCGTAGAGATTTTCACGCAAAACACGTCCAAAAGTTAGTTCTGCGCTACCCGGCTCCGGACCATAATTGTTAGCAATATCAAAATGTGTTACACCTTTATCAAAAGCATATAAAAGCATATCACGCGCATTGTCATACGAGTCAACGCTACCAAAATTATGCCATAATCCGAGAGAGACAAGTGGCAACTGAAGTCCACTATTGCCAGAAAAACGATAATTCATTATAGTAAATTTACGGGTTAATAGTTTCTGTTAAAGAACGAATGATATCCTCAGAGTTATCCGTGATGGAGAGCTTTAGATTCCGATATTTACCACGGGCCATCAGATCCTCCAAAAGTGGGTAAACAGGAACTTCACGCATCCAAAAATCCTTTCCAAGGAAAATCATAGGTGACGAGATATCAAAACTGAGATAATGATTTTGCACGGCATCCTGAAAAATTTCCTGCAGCGTACCGGCCGAGCCCGGTGTATAAATAATACCACCAAATGGTAGTGTCAGTACGGCATCCTCGCGAATGCTGTTATCAAAGAATTTTGCGATGTGGGTAGCAAAAGGCGTAGAAGGTTCGTGCCCATATAACCATGTAGGAATGGCCAGAGATTCATAGCGATAGCGCAAACGCTCCTGATATGGAAGTTTCTCCTGAGGATATTCACGCATAATATCCAATGCCGAGAGAAGCCATTTGGAGTCTTTGAAACTCGGATAGGCCGACAATGCAGTTAACACATCATTGACATCCTGCTCCGAGCGTCCGGCAAGCCACGCTCCCAAATGTGTAGCTTCCATAGCTCCAGGGCCACCACCTGTAACCATCACGAATCCATGCTCTGTAAGCGTCTTACTAAGGAAAACAATCTGACGAAACATCGCATCAGTTCGTAAGAGTTGATGTCCCCCCATCACACCAATCATCTTTTCTTTTGGATAGAGGCTCGCGAACCGAAGCATCAGTTGCTGGATAGCATAATCATGGATAGACCGCGCGGCCTGCTCATAAGGAGTGGAAGCCTGCTTGCCTTGTGCAATATAGTGTGAATAAACAAGCGCATCATAATAACACATCGGCCCCTTAGAAATACCCAGATACAAGTCATCCGCATTGTACAAATACCGACGATTCAAATCATATGGACAATTCTCCAACGTGTGCTTAAAATTGGATATGAAAGTAGGATCTATCTTCTTTTCCATAGTAATTCTCAAGAATTATTGCTGCCTACGGCAGGATTCAGAATGAATCGCATCCATGATAGAGTGTACCAATGATTCCGAAATTTCGTTCTGACGTGCCCACTCCAAGCGATGTTGCAGAAGGTCGTCGTAACGCTGTTCCTGTAAAACAGGAAGTCCGTGTGCCTGCTTGTATTCTCCAATGCGTGAACTAACCTGCATACGCTGAGCAATAAGCTGCCAAATAGTCTCATCCAATTCATCAATCTCCGCTCGGAAAGGAGCCAATCCTAACTCATCAGGCAGAATTCGGAAATTGAGATGAGTCAGCATATCCTTCACATCCTCGGGCAGTAATTGCTGATTTGCGTCACTGAGAGCCAAATCCGGAGCAAAATGAGATTCCAACATCCAACCACCATACTTCAGATTAACGGCCTGTTGGCAAAGAGAAGGAATGAGAGCCCGCTGCCCACTCATATGAGAAGCATCCATCAAAATTGGCAGATCAGGGTAGTGTCGCTTGAGCAAGGAGACAATCGCCCAACACGGATTATTACGCAGATTGGTTGCCTGACCAGTAGAGAATCCACGATGCACTGCCACCACATGGCGAATACCAATCACATCAGAGACCCGCTGTATAGCCCCTTTCCACAGATTGAGGTCGGGCGACATTGGATTTTTGACATAAACAGTCAACTGATCGGCATAAGAAGTGAGCGCACCAGCAATCTCAGAAACAAGAAAAGGATTGGTCGTAGTCCGCGCACCCAACCAAAGATGGTGAATACCATGCTTTAAAACAAGTTCAACATGTTCTGCCGAAGCCACCTCGGTAGCAACAGGAATACCCATCGTTTCCTGTACCTCCTGTAGCCATGATAAAGCAGGGATACCAGCCCCCTCAAAATATCCAGGCTGAGAACGAGGTTTCCAAACACCTGCACGAAAGACAAAATCCAAATTGTCCATAGCTCCAAGAGAAGGGATGGAAGATAATGCTTCGGACAACCGTTGTGCAGTAAGAAGCACCTGATCGCGCGATTCGGCGGCGCATGGCCCTGACAAAAGAATCATAATGAGTGCAAAGGTACTGAAAAAAAATGAAATATGCAATAGTTTCTGACACTTTGGCACATATTTTGCGTAAATAGAAGCAAAAGCTATAAACAAAATACCCTAAACTTATGAAAGGAATAATTAAAGCATTAGGACTAGTGGCACTAACAAGTGCAGTAAGTGCCGGAACAACACTGTTTTGCATAAAACAAATGGAGAACAGCAAAGGAAATGATTCAGGTTTTCTAAGTCTAAGTGAAATTGTCTATAAGCACGAAAAAGATGTTCAGAGGCAAGAGAACACACCTGCTGTGATGATAACAAGACAAGGAGGAATGGTAGATCTGACAGAAGCATCTGAACACTCTCTGGAGGCAGTTGTGCATGTCAGAACACTATATCAAAGCAGTTATCAACAAGTAAACCCACTATTGCAATTTTTCTTTGGCATACCTGATCAACGAGAGCTGCCAAGTAAGATGGCATCGGGTTCCGGCGTCATTTTGAGCGGGGATGGCTATATCGTCACAAATAACCACGTAATAGACAAGGCCAGCCAAATAGAAGTAACGCTCAACGATAAACGCACTTTCCCAGCCCATCTAGTAGGAACAGATCCAACAACAGATATCGCCTTACTAAAAATCGAAGCGAGTGATCTACCCACCCTCTCCTTTGGCAATTCAGACAGCCTGAGAATAGGAGAATGGGTATTGGCAGTAGGTAACCCATTCAATCTAACATCGACCGTGACTGCAGGCATCGTAAGTGCCAAAGCCCGAAACATCAACATTATCACATCGAACATGAAGATAGAAAGTTTCATCCAGACTGATGCAGCGGTCAATCCTGGCAACTCTGGTGGAGCATTGGTCAACACAAGAGGCGAACTGATAGGTATCAATACCGCAATAGCTTCAGAGACAGGAAGTTATGCCGGATATGCCTTCGCCGTTCCATCTTCAATTGTAAAGAAAGTAACAGATGATTTGAAAGAATACGGCTACGTGCAACGTGCGGTATTAGGCATCCAAATTGCCGATATCACATCTCAATTACAAGCCCAATATCAATTGGCCAGTTTGCAGGGAGCACTGGTTGCAGGAGTACTAACAGGTGGCGCTGCAGATCAAGCAGGCATAGAACAAGGGGACATCATCACTCATGTGAATAACACACGCATAAACAGTGTTGCTCAATTCCAAGAACAAATATCGCGATATCATCCAGGAGATATAATCAGGTTGACACTGCTAAGAGGACAAAGAAGTATCGAATTGCCAGTGACACTATCGGCCATGAATTAACAGAAGACGGGAGCCTATAAACAGGTTCCCGTCTTCTGCATTTAATGGATTTCTTTCAAATAAGTAAAAGAAAGTACATCTTAAGGGCATGCAATTCTGTCAACAAACAATGGTTTTAGTATAGAGAAATATATTCAAACGTATTACCAACAGAAGCAAGATATTGCTGAAAGGCATTCTGACTGATGACCACCGTAGCACGACAGTCGTTGGGGTGGAATGAAAGAGAATCAACATCACGAAGATTTTCATCCAAGAAGAGATGTACGTGATGCTCGGAATCGTTAATCAAACCAAAAGGAGAGACACTGCCAGGCTCAAGTCCCAAATAGCGATTCATACGTTCAGCAGACGCAAAACTGAGTTTGCCACACGATGGTTTTCCCGCAGCTTGTAACGATGTCTTCAGACGCTGCTCCAAGTCATGAATATCAAGGTCATAATCGCAATGAAAACACACCAAATAGTGCTGATTTCCTTTATGATTACGAAAAAAAAGATTCTTGCAATGAATACTGCCATCGTCATGCCACCAGCGCTTGGCCTGCTCGATACTCTTACCTTCGGGATGATGATAAACTTCGTAAAGAATAGAGTGGTCATCCAAATAACGAAGCACAATAGCTTCACGCCGCTTCTCCTCGTCATAGACATTGTTGACCAGCCGAGTAAGTGTCGATTTGTCGGCTATCAGTTGCCAAAGTTGACGAAGTCGCTCGGCATTTGGAGACTCCGGAATCCAAAGTTTGAGATATCCACCTTCCGCATATTTCTCCTGCAGATGGTCAAGCGCACGACGAATCTGCCCTTCCCTATCCAGTTCAGGACTATGTTCAAGACCATACTGCACCGTACGGCGAAGAATAGTAGACGCATCAATGAGTCGGTCTGCTTCAGCCACGATTTTTCCATAGATGCTGCGCGGTTCGTGATCAGAAGATGCACGATGGTCTTCTACAGCTTGTGCCATGATCTCAATATCTTCTTCAGAAAACCATTGCCTCAACTCAGCATCCGCACGCATTGCCTTACCGGATTCCAAATGATGCGTTTTACGATCCACCTGCAAACCGACGTCATGATAGGCAGCAATCGTATAGACCATATCCAAATTGACGGGATAAAACTGCGCCAAATATCGGCTTTGTTCAATAACCGCCTCTGCGTGGTCACGTCGATGCGCAGCATCAAAGCCATCGTAAAGCGGCAGAACAGTCGACAGGATATATGTTTCTAATGAAGTATTCATAATGAAAAGAAGTAAACGAAAAACACATTAGAGGGTGCGCCTTCACGACGCACCCTCTAATAATATAATTAAGGTATATTACTTCTTAGCAGCGAAGCCGAAGTGATAAACCAATTTCAAACCAGCATCACAGTAACCTGGCAATCCAGTAGCGAGCTTAGCAGGTGAATTCACGTGGAGGTTTGCACCATTTGCCTTAGGCTCCAGCATGATTACGCTTGTCTGCTCAGCCTTCTTGGTAAGACCGATACCATAAGCAGCGTACACTCCCAAACCGAGTGCATGTCCATTTTTGAAGCCCCACTCGTAACCGAAGTCAGTAGCAAGAAGAACGTTCAACATAGTGCTGGCACCTTTCTGAGAGTAGTTAGCAGATGGAATAACACCGGTGAGAGGCTCGTTCTCAAGGCTAACACCTTCCTTAACGAAAGTAGCAATCACGTTACCATCGGTCAGCATCTGCTGGGTCTTGCCCAAGAAAGGCAACACAAAGCGAGGACCAACGTTGAAGAAGAAACCGCCCTGCGTCTGAAGAGAGAACATCAACGGCAACTCTGCTACGCAAGCCTGCATGGTCTCGTTAAAATTGCAAGACAACTTATAATCAATGGCATCACCCATGACGTTGAGTTGGAACGCATCGGAATAAGCACCGCGCCATGAGGTCACGTTCTGACCAACGCTAAGTCCGGTAACGATACCGAGGTTCACTTTCTTTCCCTCCTTTGCGCCCCAATAGTAAGCGTACTGGAGGTCAAGGAATTCGTCGTGGCCCACTTGCTTCTGGGCATCAGCAGCTTTGATCATAGAGAGGGCAGCTCCACCACGCAGACCTACAGAAAAGCGGTGGTGATTTGCCATGCGGAGATCACCTCCGTTGGTGTTCTCTTGAGCGAAAACACCAACAGAAGCGATAGCTGCGAGTATAACTAATAGAGTCTTTTTCATAATTCTAAATCTCCTATACCTTATTTAGTAATATATTTGAGTGAAGTGTTGTTATCCTCAGATGAGATATTCATCATGAAGTAGCCCTTCATACCTACAGGAGTAACAAACTGATAAGTAGCTTCACCCATAACGTTGAAGGTCTCAATCAGTTTACCCATGTTGTCGTAAACATCCACTTTGGTAACCTGCTCAGGATCAAGATTGCTGATAGTGATAGGTTCGCCTGCATTCAGGAGAGTAGGCTGTATAGCAGGAGCAGCAGCCACAGCACCGAATCTCAACTCACCAGAATAGAGTACGATACCGCACTCGTTCTGTGAACCGAATGGATTCGTCAGTTCAATAACAGCAACGCAAGTACCGGTCAAAGTGTGGTCAGCAGCATAGTAGAAACCGGTACCAACCTGAACACCATTGACGTACCAAACAACCTGATTTTCGGTAGGATGAGGCAGACCAGCTGCAGTCAACTGGCTGTTCAAATCGTTGAGATCCACCATTACAAGTTGGTTGTCAAACTTCGAATTGATAGAAACACGAATTGGAGCGTAGAGGTTATTGTTGGAAACTGCAGCTACAGTTACAACGTAAGCAGGGCTTGCCAGAACAGTACCGCACTCAGAGGTGAGGACAAAGCGGAACTCGCAGTCCTGATCCTGATAGAAGAGAGGTGTTGTCACGTTGAAGTCAACCCAAGAGCCATTAACGAGCATCTGCCAGTGATAAGCCACTCCCTGCTCAGCATTTGCACCGAGGTTAGCGATGTATGCATTCAGTTCGTCATTCACCTCAGAGAAGTCAACAGGCTGACCACAGATAGCGTGAGGCATACCCTTCAAACCGGTAGGCAGAGCAAGTGCATCGCGTACGTTGAGACGGAGAACCTGATAGAGCGAATCACAGTTATGATGAGCGAAGTAAACAGTGTTGGTGTATTCGCCAGCCGTGGTGTAGTTATTACCCAACCAGTTATAAACCTCGCCATCACAGATGGTTACATCGGTATAAACAGTCTGAGCAGCAGGCAAAACGGTGAGGTTCAGTACCTGGTAAAGCGAATCGCAATCGTACTGAGCAAACTTAACGGTATGGGTGTAAGTGCCAGTAGCGTTGCAGTTTTGACCAAACCAATTGTAGGTCTCACCAGCACAAACAGTCACATCGGTAGTAATAGTCTCAGCAACAGGGAGAATGCGGAGACGGAGCACCTGCTCTACAGAGTCGCAATCCATGTTGGTGTACTTCACTACGCGCGTGTAATCGCCCGCAATATTATATGTAGTGCCATGCCAATTGTAGCTTTCGCCGTTGCAAATAGTTGCGTCCACATACTCAATACCAGCCTCAGGCAGAACAACCAAATTAAGAATATTTACGATAGAGTCGCAGTTAGACTGAGCGAACTTGATTGCATCGATGTATTGGCCTGTAGTGCTGCAAGTTTGGTTACCCCAAGTGGTGGTCTCACCAGCGCAGATGGTCATGTTTGTAGTGAAGGTAGTTGCCTCAGGCAGAACGGTGAGGTTCAGGATACGGATAACAGAGTCGCAAGCATAGTTAGCATACTCGATAGTATCCACATAAATGCCATCAGTAGTACAGAGGTTCTTACCCCATACAACCGTCTCGCCGTGGCAGACACGACCATTGGTGTGGTAGATATTCACACCGAGCACCTTCACATTGTAGTTAACCAGTGAGTCGCAACCTGTCATCTGTGAAACGTAAATCTCAGAGAAATTATACTCGCCACCTTCGTTGTAGAACTTGCCCATATAGGTCTCGTTTACACAAAGAACTTCATTAACGGTAGTAGGCAGAATCTCTGGCAAAACGGTGATTTGGTAGTAGCGGATAGAGTCGCCATGGAGCCATTCGTTGATTTCGAAATGGATAGTGTCCTCGAAAATGGTATCAGCGGTCAGGCCAACGAGGTTGTGGAGACCGAATGGATCCACGAAGTCATCGCCATAGCAGATGGTCGTAGCGATGGTGTCGAACACCTCAGTGTCAGGGAAGTGGGTTTCGCACTCGAAGATGAAATCGATGCTGTCTTGAGCAGCGATGTTAACGAATGCCACTTTCTTGTCAAGGATGTTCATAGCCTCGCGTGTGAAAGTACGAACATAGGTACCATCAACAGTTTGAGTACGAGTAGAAGGCTTCTCGGTAGTAGCGCAAGCCCAATAGAGCTTAGCAGCAACATCAACAGGCTCCTCAGTTTCAACAGATTGAATCGTAAGAGTAACGTCACCTGAAGTATATTCTTTCAGCAACTCGAGATTTACTGAATACCAAGCACCTTCAGCAGCAGAAGCCGCGCCAAGTTGATAATGAATATTAGGCATCAACTCAACAACAGTCTGGTCGCAGATATCGATAGGATCACCTTGTTCGATATTACCATTGTCCAAGCCCCATACCTCGAGTTCTGTCTCTGAAGACAAGCGAACGAAGACGTAAGGAACTGACAAGCCGTTGAGGATATTACCTACGGAACGATTAGAAGTAGCATTAGCGCCGAGAGTGCGGGTAACAACTTGCAATGGAGCGTCAGCGTCGCAGCTCAACCATACCTCAGCAGTTACCGTTTGTGCAGTACCGGACATGTTCTTGAAGCCAGCAAGGATATCTTTTCCCTTAGCAGCCTCTACGTCGATAACATACCAACGGTCACCAGCAGGATGAGTATATACCGAGTCGAAATCGATCATGATAGCATTCAAGCACTCTTCGCCCATGTGGCTGTCAACCATCGTAGCAGAAGCCTCAAGGCCCTCGCCTCCGATGACGCGCACGTAAAGAGTTTCGAAGTCATTGACATAGTTGTCGATGAGTGAGCGCTCTACGTGCTTGCTGTATGACCCATGAGCAGGAACGGTGATTGACTTATGAAGCATAGAGCCAACAACCGGGCACTCGAATGCCATTGCGAACTGTGCAGTAATAGGCTCGTCGGTGGTATTAACGAAGGTAACCTCAGGTACAGCCCACTTGCTTGGGTGATTGCGCACAGCATCGGTTGAAACCTGATACCAAACCTCACCGGCAGGGAAAGTATAAACGTGGTCAAGTTCTGCAACCTGAGCATCGACACAAGCATTGATAACGTCAGTTACATCCTCCTCAACGTCAGCCCAAATGCGGACAGGCTGATCAGACTTGAGCATAATGAATACCTCATTCTTATCGCGATACAAAGCAGAAGTGAGGACGCCTTGGTTGCTATTGAGTGAAGGACGAACCCCATGAGCCGGAATAGCAAACGAAAGGGAAGTCAACTCAAAGAATGGGCAGGTGAAAGAGAGTTTAGCGTCCACATGAGCAGGCACAGCTGCCAAGTTCTCTACGTGGATGCGGATAAGACCGTTGTTGATGGTCTTAGGATAGTCAAACGCAACGCGATACCAATGGGTACCGGCAGCCTGAGTATTGCCATGTTGCCAATCGAAGTCAATAGCATCTGCACAATCCTTACCTGCGGTAGAAATCATTTCTACAGTAAAGTCCACAGCCTTTGAAGCATTGATGCGCACATACATCTCGTTCTTGTTGAAAGACTCAACGATATCGCGAGAGATGGTGTAGATAAAGTCTCCATTGAAGGTCTGCGTGCGATGAATTGGCTTTTGTGCCACGCCGCAAGCGAAGAATGCGTCAGCAATGATAGTGCAAGGGCCGGAAGTTTTTGGAGTAATCTTCAAAACGGCATCACCTGCAGTGGTAGCAGCCAAATCGGCGAGGTTTACATAATAGAGTTGAGAACCTGCCTCAGCATGCATGGTTACGTTAGGAACAAAAGTGATAGCGTCTTCGCAACCGGTAAGGGTCTCGGTGCCAGAGAGAGGACCATCGGTCTTGCCATATACATTGACTGCACGCTCTGACTTAATACGAACATATACGACATCAGCACCCATAGCGCTGATGATAGAACCAACTTCTTTAGAGAAATCTTCGTTGGCAGCGAAAGTGCGGGTAAGAGTCTTGGTGGCAGGAGCGTTACAGTTCATATAGAGGGTAGCCTCTATTTTCTGAGATACGCTTGCCATATTCTTGATACCAGCAATCACCTCTTGGCCACGCACTTGAGCCAAATCAATCTTGTACCACTTCTCGGTATTGCCATCCTGGTTATGACCAGCAGCACCATAAACCAAGTCAATAGGCTCAGCACAGCTGTGACCTTCGTTTGATTCGGTGGTTACAGTAAACTCTACCTCCTTAGATGCTTGTACACGTACCCACATCTCGTTCTGGTTCATAGCCTCAAGGTAATCACGAGCAACTACGCGTGAATAAGTACCAGTAAGCGTACGAGAAATTGAAATAGGATTGGTAGGAGCACCACAAACGAAGAATGCATCAGCCTGAACAGTTGCGCTGCCTGCAGTCTTAGGAGCAACAGTGACACGAACGTCACCAGTAGTGGTATTAGCCAACTCGGAAAGGTTGACATAATAAAGGTTTGTGCCCTGAACAGCAGTCATCGTCGAATTAAGCACCAAAGGAGTTGCGGTAGCACAACCGGTTAGGGTCTCTGTAGGAACGAGATTGCCATCGATGGTTGCATACAAATGGGCTTTCTTTTGAGTCTTAATGCGCACATAGACTTCGCCGGTAGCGATAGAACTGATTACAGCACCTACCTGCTTGGTCAAATGTTGGTTAGGCGCAAGAGTACGGGTAACGATACGAGCGGCAGCAGCGTTGCAAGCCATATAAAGGCTGGCTTCCACTGCATTGTCCTCAGCTACGAGATTCTCTACACCGATAGTCACTTCTTTACCTTGAGCAGAAGTCAGATTTACCTTGTACCAAACATCACTACCTGCAGTCTGAACATATCCAACTGAGCCATATGCAAAATCAGTTGAGTTCATGCAGTTCTCATCATCATCTCCAACTGGAGTCTCAAACTTCTCTGCATTCACGTCAACTACGGTGCCTGAACCAATCAGGGTCACACGAACGTAGAGAGTAGTAAGCGTAAGCGCTTTGATGAAAGAGATGTCGCGAGACTTGTCAAGTGAAGCACCTGGAGCAAGAGTCTGTTGAGCACCATAAATAAAGTGTGCATCGCTGGCAACAGGGCCATCGAACACGTCCACTTCAACGCGGACAATTTCATTGGTTGAACGGTTGTTGATGACCAATCTTAAAGATGGCTTGTCCATCAACCTCAACGCGGTCAGATCTACCTTGTACCACTTGGTAACACCGTCTGTATTACCGTTTTGTACGATAGGAGATGTCCAGTCAAAGGTAATCGCGTCCAAAGGCTGATCACCTGACTGTGCAAATGCTGCAGAGCCAAACATGGTCAGCATGGCTGTGCAAAGCATCGTAAACAACGTTTTTTTCATTTGATTGATAATTTAGTTAATATTTTATTTTTTGTTTTGTCGTCTGACATTTTTACTTTTATCGACAGCAAGCGGCTGCACAAAATCATACACGTATATATATGCATGTGCGCGCATAACAATACACAACATACACCTCATAGCTCGGCACAATACGAACTATAAGGCATATAAAATCGTACAAAAGTACGCTTTTTTTTTCAGATAAGCAAACTTTAGCCAAAAAAAAGTGCATCTTAGCAGGTTCCAAGAGCACTTTTTTTTATTTTGCTATCCAAACATTACAAAATAGGCTTAGCATAGCTAATAGCCAAAAAGTCTATATCAATGCTGCATTTTATAGCGAAGTTACAACAAAACCAGACCGAATTTTGTGATTTTTACTTCGCGTAACTAATAGCACGCGTCTCACGAATGACGGTAATTTTCACTTGGCCTGGGTAAGTCATTTCGTCCTGAATACGCTTAGCCAAGTCGAACGAAAGCACCTCTACATCTTTATCACTCATCTTGTCAGCACCCACGATTACACGCAGTTCTCGACCCGCCTGAAGTGCATAGGTTTTAACAACACCCGGATACGAAAGAGCCAAATTCTCAAGGTCATTCAAACGTTTGATATAAGCCTCTACAATCTCACGACGAGCACCAGGACGAGCACCAGAGATAGCATCACAAGCCTGCACGATAGGCGCCAACAAGGTTTCCATCTCCACCTCATCGTGGTGAGCACCAATAGCATTACAGATATCAGGTTTCTCGCCAAACTGCTGAGCCAAGCGCATACCATAAAGAGCATGTGGTGTCTCAGGATCTTCATCGGGCACCTTTCCGATATCATGAAGCAAACCAGCTCGACGAGCTTTCTTTGGATTCAAGCCCAATTCAGCAGCCATAGCTGCAGAAAGATTGGCTGTTTCGCGTGCATGCTGGAGCAAGTTTTGACCATATGACGAACGATATTTCATCTTACCAATCATACGGATCAATTCAGGATGGAGTCCATGCACACCCAAATCAATAGTGGTACGCTTACCTGTCTCGACAATCTCTTCCTCTACCTGTTTTTTCACTTTAGCGACCACCTCCTCGATACGAGCAGGGTGAATACGTCCATCGGTAACCAACTGATGAAGTGCCAAACGAGCAATCTCTCGACGAACAGGATCGAATGCAGAGAGAGTAATCGCTTCAGGTGTATCATCTACGATGATTTCCACACCAGTAGCAGCCTCCAAAGCACGAATATTACGGCCTTCACGTCCAATAATACGACCTTTAACCTCATCGTTCTCAATGTGGAAAACAGAAACGGCATTCTCTACAGCAGTCTCAGAAGCAGTACGTTGGATAGTCTGGATAATAATCTTCTTTGCTTCCTTATTGGCCGTCATACGCGCATCCTCCATGATATCATTCACGTAGGACATCGCTTGTGTTTTCGCCTCATCCTTCAATGCCTCAATCAGTTGCTTTTTTGCCTCCTCAGCAGACATACCAGAGAGCGTCTCCAACTGCTGCTGCGCCTGCTTGTGCATCTTTTCAATTTCTCGCGATTTATATTCAAGCGATTGTTGCTGCTGTTCAATCTTTTGCTGTTTTTGGTTGATCTCATTCAGACCGCGTTGCACGTCACTATGCTTTTGGTTGACTTGCTGTTCGCGCTGGCGAACGCGCTCTTCATGCTCCTGTACTTTCTTATTAGCAGCATTTACCTGATTTTCATGCTCAGATTTGAGTGCAATAAATTTCTCTTTCGCTTCGATAATCTTGTTTTTCTTGATTATCTCAGCCTCTTCTTCAGCTTTTTTCAAGATGCTATCAGCTGACTTACGAAAATAGAGGTAGGTTCCCCCTACACCAGCTGCCAAACATACTATTGCTATTAAAATAGTCAATAACATAATTTCAAATTTTGAGTGTGTTGATAAATGTGATTATGTATTATTAAGTGTTTGTGTTATCAAATCGTTTAATTCACGTACTTTTTGCAAAATGGGTTCGATATTCTTATCTCTCACGTCTGACTGCAGATTGACAGCCATATCAAGCGCCACATAAATCCACAACTCTTCCATTGTTTTGTTGGGCGAGGCAGATTGGTATAACTTGAATCGCTCATTGAGACGAACCGCGGCATCACGATAGAAAGGCTCATGAGCAGGAGGAATATTCAACGATATTCGATGCGTACCTATTTGCAGATTAATATGTTGTTTATCAGCCATTTGTCAATCAATTCCAAAGTCATTCCATCAAACATAAGGTTTGATCGATCTTACTAATGAGAGCAGTAATCAAACGCTTAGCCTGTGCCCTGTCTTCTGACTGCGCTGACAATGCATGGGCAACCATCAACTGCTTATGCTTGTTACGCAACTCATCCAATTCGGCATGTGCCCGCAGTAACTCATCGTACTGTCGCTGATTAGCTTCCTCAAGAAAGACCAACTGTTGTTGCAAAGCAATATATTTCTGCACAAGCAATTCAACTTGCTGTTGCAACAATGCTATTTCCTCCTGTGGTAGCACAATTAATCCTCCCTTACGCGCGCGTGATTAGATAAAATGTCTTACCGGCGATTAGAATGAATAACCTACGCCAATACCAAGAACTCCCTTGAATTGAACGCGCTCATCAGCATAAACGGCTTCATCAGGCATATTTTTGTTGTATACCTTGTCAATCATCACGCCATTATAGTATTTGAGTGAAGTCGAGAGAGTGACCTGCAGGCAGTTGAAGAACTGGTACGACAATGCACAATCCCAATCGACATCAAAATTACCGAAACGACGGTTGTTGTCGCGATAAAGCTTTTTCGTCTTGTTAGGAGCCACTTCAACTGTTCCCACCTCTTGCTTATCCCAAGCGTATGGAGTAAAGAGGCCGAGAGAAGTGCTGATTTTCAAGTCCTTGATCGAGTAATTAATGGAGCCTTTGAAAGAAAGACCCAACTCTGCACGAACATTTCGATCATACAGTTTATCAAAGTTTCCAAGTGCATCAGCTTCCTTTGCATAATGGAATACGGCATATTTATCTTTGAGTTCTTGCTCCAAATCAACACCATGCTCTGCTTTATATGAATTATTGAGTTTATTTCCTACGCAAACGGTTGTGATACGTCCGGCAATAGGAGACAGATAAACAGAGAAAATGTCGTTAGGTTTCCAATCGATACCGACTGAGATATCGGTATAAGAAGGCGCCATGAACTTGGAAATAATAGGATCAAAAGCCTCCGTTCCATCGTATGCACGACCATAAGCAAACTGCGATTGGAAACCTGCCAAAGCGGTAAGATACCATGTTGGTTTGAACTCCCAACCGAACTTGGTAGTCAAATTGAGTTTATCGCTGGATTTCTGGAATGGGTCATATTGCTGATCAATCCAAGTCAAACCATACTCAGTATCGAGGTTGGTATCCCAAGCGATATTATTTTTGTGATACAACAAACGAAAACGGCCATAAACAACGCCATTGACATTGTTGTTACCACCGGCGGCCCAGTTCACAAGGCCTGTTGCCGCAGCATTAAGGCCTAAAACTCCCGAGAATTTCCAATCTTTCTCACCGGTGTCAGCACCTTTCAAATCAGCACCAGCAGACTGTGCTGCTTCCGCTTGTTTTTGTACCGTTGTCTTATCGACTTCTTGAGCATTAGCAGCCAAAACAGCAACTGCCATGCAAATAGAGAGGACAAATTTCTTCATTATGTTTCGTTTCATTGATTAAAAGAGTTATAATCATTCACCATAGCATGCGCAATCGGTCACGTCTATGGCAGAACCATAACTCACAGTTTATATTAATAATAAGGAATACTCAACGAATGTTCTAAATTACCATTATAATACAGACGGCAATTATAAGAACAGCCCTCAAAAGAATGAGGTTCCCCTCCCCTATCACAATAGAGAGGATATAGGACACACTAATATTGTGCCTTGTCGTACACTTCGTCAGCCACCTCTTGTCCAACCAAGTGCTCGATAATACAGAACGCAAAGTCGGAAGAAAGACCAGGTCCCTTGGCGGTAATGATATTTTTTGACTCAACCACCAAGCCGCCCAGATACGAATCACCCAGATATTCCTCGAATCCCGGATAACACGTCGCCTGCTTGCCCTCCAAAATACCCAAATCACCAAGGATAGAAGGTGCAGCACATATAGCAGCTATATCTTTGTTGGCATCGTTGTGCTTCAAAAGCAGTTGACAAAGAGCAGGGAACTCGCCCAGACGGCGGCTACCACCCGGGAGAATAAGCATCTCTGCATCGGAAAAATCGGCATCAGCAAACAGGATATCGGCTTCTACACGAATACCATGACTACCCTCTACCAATATCGCTTCCTCACACGATACGGTTTGCAATTTAACACCTGCGCGACGGAGGAGATCCACCGTAGTCAACGCTTCAATTTCTTCAAAGCCTGTAGATAAGAACAGATAATTCATCACTATTGAATTTAACAGAATTATATTTAGTCTTAGGGCGTCGTATGCAAAATGCTATCTATCGCCTAAGTTTGAAGATCAAAATTATAAATTGGTCAAAAGACCATTTCACCAATAAGGCAAAGCCCCATTGCAAAAATCAAGAGTCGCAGTTATTTCTGCTTGAAGACATAGGTAATCTTTCCCACTACATCCCCATCTCCTTCAGAGAATTGTGCCAGTTTGGCAGCTGCACATGCAGCCTGAATTGTCGCCTCGTCCGAGATTGTTGTTCCCTGACCGCGTGTAGCACCTATGACCTGTCCGGCAGCATTTACGCGAATATTCACCACAACCACACCCTCTTGCGACAAAGATGCAATATTGGGTTGCGATAATCCGCCCTTAAGCATACGTCCCGTCAGCGCCCACGAGTTTCCACCCGAAGAACCTGATCCCACAGGATTTCCCTTGGTTCCAAGCTCCGACCCTTGAACAGTTGAGTTACTGGTCGTTCCCATTCCTTTATCCTCAGCACCGCCTACAGTAGATGTGCCCGCATTACCAAACATACCAGCCATGGCGTTGGCAGCCTTATCGCGCTTTGCTTTTTCTTCAGCCGCCTTTTTAGCAGCCGCCTCTTCGGCCGCACGACGAGCCTCCTCTGCTTTACGCGCCTCCTGCTGCAAGGCCAACTGGCGCTGACGCTCCTGCTCAGCACGGAGTCGCTCTTCTTTTTTTACCTTCTCCTGTTCACGCTGCAAGACTAACGACTCGTCATCCTCTTGCGTCAAGAACTCATTTGCAGACGGCGTATTTGGCGCCGGTACATTTTGCAGCACCTGCGTTTGAGCAGAAGCCTCGACCTCCTCTGCCTGAGGGGCCAATTCTCCTCCACCATCTACGGCATCACCAAACACCACTTCTATACCAGCCTCTTCATTCAATTGTGGTGCATCGACATACACGAACCACAAAAGCAGAAAAAGCAACGACATGCAAGCGAGCGTGGCAAAAAAAGCTATTATGTGATTAGAATATTTCAAATCTAAATTTTCAGAATTCAAAAAATAACATTACTTCTTGGTAGCAATCACCAATTTCATATGATTCTGATTGGCAATATCCAATACGCGTACCACCTCTTTGTAGGCGATATCCTGATCAGCATGAAGGGCAATATACATCGTGCTATCCTGCGCCTGGACACCCGTCAAATACGCTTCCAACAACTCGGCATCAATAGACTGCGCTTTTTCTTTGCCAAGCGCAACCGAATACTGCCCCAGATTATCAATAAACACTTTCGCCACCACTTGACGAGTATTGGTAGATGCTTTTGACTGAGGAAGGTTTATTTTTATATCATTGGGAGCCGACATCGTACTTGCCATCACAAAGAAGATAAGCAGCAAGAAGATGAGGTCGGTCATGGAAGACATTGAGAAAGTAGCTTCAACCCTATTTCGACGTTTTAAAGCCATAAAATAACGAGATTTCTAATTTAAAATGAGCATCCAAGCAAGGTCCTATCAAGATAAATCAAGACCCAATCAAAACAATTGCTCAAAAATACACAGCGTATTAAGGTTGCGATTATGCAGGTTCATTGAGCAAATCCAGGAAATCCATCGTACGAGCCTCCAATTGTCGAACCACGCGATCAACGCGAGAAACAAGGAAATTGTATGCAAACACACAAATGATACCTACAATCAAACCACCGATAGTAGTAACCATTGCCTGATACATACCCTCAGAGAGTTGCGACAACTCGATTACACCCGAATTGGTAGCCGCCATATTGTAGAACACATTCACCATACCGATGACGGTACCCAAGAAACCGATCATTGGAGCGCCAGATGCGATAGTAGCCAAAATAACCAGGTTCTTTTCAAGCTTAGCCACCTCGAGGTTACCCACGTTTTCGATGGCTACGAGCACATCATTCAAAGGGCGTCCTATACGCGTCAAACCTTTCTCAATCATACGTGACGAAGATGTATTGGTTTGACGACAAAGGTTCATCGCTGAATCAATCTTACCCTCGTGCACATAATCCTTGATGCGGTCCATAAAGGATTTATCCTCTTTCAGCGCCTTATGCAGCACAACCAGGCGTTCAAAAAACAAATAAATCGCCATAGCCAGAAGAACAGCCAGAACAACCATAATCCAACCGCCATACTGGGCCATGTTCCATAAATTAATAGACTCTTGTGCAGTCTCTACTGCCTCGGAATTCACCACCTCAGCATATTCTTGTGCTGCCAAAGTTACGTCCTGAAGAAAAAGCATATTCGTTACGTTTTGTTAGTTCAATACCAAATAAAATCCTATAAAAGCGCCTCAGCACCAATAGCAAAACAAGGTCATAAAAAGTTTATGACCATTTTCGTGTGCAAAGTTACTAAAAAAATTTGAAATACGCAAACTTGAGGTGCATTTTTTAGCCACAAAATACAAATTTATGCATTCTGCTCAAATTTATCGTGCCATTTATCGAATCGAGCGACCGAATCCGCGCCATATTTCCATATGCTTTGCCTAACTTTTTGCAGAGGAAGTTCCTCTCCCAAATGTGTCTTGGAATAGAACTTATCTGCATAGCAGATGATTTCCTCTTCGAGCGATCGAGGGGAGTAGTCCATAGCGGGAATAGGCCATCCGTTTTGCAGCACCTCGTCCAAGGTCAGACCGGTGCCGGTATGTCGTTCAGCCACATCAGCATGTCGCGAGAAGCCTTCCTGTCGGAGCAATTCAGCCCCCAGATAGCCGTGTTCGATGTAATGATGCGTGCCCTCACAATAGATACGGGGAGCATTGCAGAAGATAATACCAATATCGTGTAACATGGCTGCTTCAGCCACAAAGTTGCGATCCACCTCCCATTCAGGATGAGCATCAACGATCCGAAGTGCACGGTCACGCACCTGCATGCTGTGCGTCATCAGCACATTACGCAATTCCGGCAACTGACCATAATATTTATTAATAATATCGAGTGGCGTCATCGTACTATTTCAATCCATTCAGAAAATCCTTAGCAAGCATACGTTTCTTACCCGGCACCTGCAGTTCCAGCACATCTACATAGCCATCAGCTGTTTTAATCGCAAGAGCAGATGGGCGTTCGGTAGGTTTGACGGCATACACCTTAACATTCTCGAGCACCTTTTCCCCCACAGTCAGGTTACACCATGCGGCAGGATAAGGAGAAAGCCCACGTACAAAGTTGTGTACCTGAGCAGATGTCTGTGAGCAATCAATCTGGCAGGTTTCCTTGAAAATTTTGGGAGCCGGACGAAGTTCCACCAACTCGTCTTGCGGGAACTGCGGAACAGGCTGTCCTGTGGTTTCGCTATCGATAATCAAGTCCACCGTTTGGCAGACAAGTTCAGCACCCAATGCCATCAGTCGGTCGTGCACCGAGCCCACATTTTCGTCATCACCAATCGATATCCGTTGTTGCAGGATAATGTTACCCGTATCGATGGCATGCTTGAGGAAAAAAGTGGTGTTTCCAGTCTCTTTATCGCCATTTATGACGGCCCAGTTGATAGGTGCAGCTCCTCGATACTGTGGCAAAAGCGAGGCGTGCAGATTGAAGGTGCCCAATCTGGGCATATTCCACACTATTTCCGGCAACATACGGAAAGCCACAACAATCTGCAGATCAGCATTATAGGAACGCAAGTCAGCCACGAACGACTCATCCTTGAGCCGCTCGGGTTGCAAGACGGGAATATCGTGCTCGATTGCATACTGCTTAACCGGCGAAAATTGAACATGATGACCACGCCCTGCCGGTTTGTCGGGCATCGTCACACAAGCCACCACATGGTATCCTCCTTCCACCAAGGCCGCCAAAGATGCCACAGCAAAATCCGGCGTACCCATGTATATAATTCGTAAATCGTTTTTCGTCATCTTGCCAATAATTAATCAAGTTTACCACCCCACATCAGTTTTTCCCTGAGGGTTTGAATGAATGTACGTTCGCCCAACTGCACGAGTTTAATTCGGAAAGGAGCGCAATCGATATGCAGACTGATATCGTCGTTAAGGGTCTGCGAACGACCATCAATAGAGATCAGATAACTTCCCGACCGCGAATGAATATGCAGGTCAATCGCCACCTTATCCGGCAACAGAAAAGGTCGTACGTTCAGACTGTGTGTAGCAATAGGCGAAAGAATGACAGCATCCAGACTGGGTGACACCAGCGGTCCTCCAACCGAGAGGTTGTATGCCGTCGATCCAGTAGGTGTTGACACCACCAGACCATCGGCTCTATAGGTATGCAGCAGTTCTCCGTCCACGCGTGTTTCGACAGCAATCATCGAACTCAGTTCCTGCTTCATCACAGCCACCTCGTTGAGTGCGTACGGGTGAATGACATGTCCGCCCCCCACGGTCGTTACCTGCAGGAGAGCACGCTCTTCGATAGTATAGTTACCATCGATGAGTTGCTGCAAAATCTCATCCAAATTATCTTTAGCGCCTTCTGCGAGGAATCCCAAGTGTCCACAATTGATTCCCAAAATAGGAATCTGCTTGTCAGCAATCTCAGAAGCCGTAGTCAAGACGGTACCATCGCCACCCATTGACAAGGCCACATCTACACACTCCGCCGTCTCTGCGGTAAATGGTTCATACTGCGCCATCAGGTTCAGTTCGTGCCGCAATTCCTGCGACAGCAGCACTCTTACATCCTTACCTTCCAGGACTTTAAGTACCCGATTCACCTCTTCGATTGTAGCGAGTTTGTATGTATTTCCGAAAACTGCAACTGTCATACGATAAATAATAAGAAAACAAAGTCATTAAAGCATTGGCCAATTGAGGCCAAACCGTGCTTTCATACTGTGGTCTAATGAAACTTGTGTGCGAAGCCGATAGATAACAATTCTTTGAATTGGAATCGAGCTTTATCATCGCCCTCTGCAATCAAGGCAGAGTCATATCGTGGATGCACCACGGCACGAATCGAGAAGAAACGATTGATGATAAAATCGGATGTAACCTCCAAGTCGGCTTCAAACGTTTTGTAGTTGGTGTACGCATACAATTTAGCCTCAAGTTGGAACTCGCGAATAGGTTTCCATTTCCACTCCAAGCGAAGGGACGAACCGATATCATTGAGCATATTTCCATGTTCGATGCCATAGTTGGAAGGCGTAGTGCGAATGGTATCGTAGGCATAAACCAGTTTGTAGGTCACAGGCGAGATGACCAAAGATAAGCCCTTGGCCGGTTTCACGTCCACACCGAGCGCCAGATTGAATCGAATAGGTGTAAACGTGAAGGTTTTGAACTCATACGAGTTGGCCTTGTAGGTAGGCAGCAATTGAGCTCGAAATTCGGCAGAGAGTGAACCATACAACTTCTCTACAATCTTTACACCCAATTTTGAGTACAAACGCAAGAGGTCTTCACTACAATTGATTTTTCGCAACGAGTCGCCGGAGACTGTGGTAAGACCGGCTCTCCATTCAGCCTGTGACTCCCAATTGATACGTTTCTTGTCGTCATATTTGAGCAGCCCAGTAGCATGCGAATACAAGGATAAGGCCGAGTTACCTCCCTCATACCATGTGGGCGATACGTAGTTTTGCGTAAACTGTAGCAGTATCGTTGCCTCTTTATACCATGGACTGCGCTCCTGTTTCAATCGTCGAAGCAGGTCTCTTCGATCCTCTTCGCTATCCTGCACCAGCGCCTTGACTTCCAACATTTCGACGTCCTGTTGCTGACTGGAGGCAAATTGACGATCCGGTAAAACATTGCGTTTTTGCATGCCCGTGTAGAGGTCAGCATGGCACGTGGTCAGGTATTTGCGCACCTGTTTCCACGTATTGGCATATACCTCCGATACTCCATAGTCCGGCATGAGAGGATCCGGTTTGGTAATAGGAAAAGTATAGTCAAGTGACGGAAAATGTTGTCGCTCGGGCAACAAATACAAAACCGGCACACAAAAGGGAGACCAAGTGCCCCTTTCAGCCAATGTCTGCGCAATCTTCAACGAATCGGCATAGCCCAAATGCAAAGGAACTAAAGTGGTGGTGTCGTATAGGAGACGCGCCTGATGAGCCGAATCCTCACGTGCGGCTATGGATAGTGCTTGCTGACGAAGCAGTTCGAGCAACATGTCATCATCAACAGAAGCCGCCATCGTCAGTTCGCGCGCATCCATCGTGTCACGATGCATTACCGACGAAGCGACAAAGAGAGCCGAGTCCAAAGGCCGAGAAGGTAAGGACAACGAATCTATCGGGAAGGAAGCCGAGTCCAGCGGGTCAGAAGGGGTCGAAACCTTAGCATATAGTGTATCGACTGACACATGCAAACTATCCTGAGCGGCCAAAACCACACAAGATAAAATCAGCCATATCGTCAACACATATTTTCGCATTTATTTCAAAGGTGGACGCTTATAGGCCATAAGCATCAAATAAATAGCCCAGGCGATGAACGGAAGCGAGAGCAACTGCCCCATATTCAGGAAGAAATTAGCCTCGAAAGCCTCCTGATCGAACTTGATAAACTCCAGCAAGAAACGGACGCCAAAAATAATAAGCAACCACACTCCGAAAATGAGTCCGGGACGCTTGGCAGCATCCGTCTTAAAGAACATCCATCCGCTGACCACACCGGCCAAAACACAATAGAGCATCTCGTAGATCTGCGTAGGATGACAAGGCACGTCCATGCCATCACGCACGAAAATGAATCCCCAAGGCAAGGAGGTAGGTCCACCATAGATTTCGGAGTTCATCAGGTTACCCAGACGGATACAAAAAGCGGTAAAGGCCACTCCGATGACGAGTCGGTCAAAAATCCAGGCGATACCCTTGTGGATATACTTATAGTTGACCCAGACGATAGCCAAAATGATACCTATAGCACCACCATGGCTCGCCAATCCGCCCTCCCATATTCGCAGAATACGAAGCGGGTTTTCGATGTATGGATTGCGATAGTTGAACGTGAGTCCCAGCAGGTGCAGCGGTTCTTTTCCCATGCGTGCAGCCTCGTGCCATTCGTAAAAGAGACAATGGCCAAGTCGTGCACCCAAGATGGCACCCAAAACGACAAACCAAAACAATTTATCGAGCCACTCCTCGGGGTTTTTCTCGCGCTTATAGATACGCTCTTGTACCATGTAGCACAGGTAGATACCCAATGCCCACAGGATGCCATACCAGCGTACTTCGCGAGGCCCAATCGAGAATGCCACCGGGTCAACATTCCAAACTATGGATAACAAATTCATCATTTCGTTAGGGGTGTTTGAGCATTACAACATTCGCCCATGGCATTGTTTATACTTCTTGCCGCTACCGCATGGACATGGGTCGTTTGGACGACATTTCTTCTCGACGTGAATAGGCTGAGTTACCTGTTGACGTCGTGTATCCTGACCATTTGCAGCCGACATAGCCGTCTGTATATTAGAACTTGACGACATGCTCATCTGTCCCGGCATAGGACCGCCGGTACTGCTCATGCTGGATGTGCCCGCGCCATTGAGTTGCGCTTTCTGAGTCTGATAGCGGCTCATATCCTGACGTTGCGGTTCTTGTGCCTGACGCACTTCTTCCGGTTGCTGAACAGGAATCTGACCACGAAGCAATACAGCGATGGTGCGACGGTTGAAGTTGTTGAGCATCTGCTTAAAGAGATTGAACGACTCCAATTTATAAATCAAGAGTGGGTCTTTCTGCTCGTAGGATGCAGTCTGTACCGAGTGGCGCAGTTCGTCCAACTGACGGAGGTGCTCTTTCCACTCATCGTCGATGATGTACAGAATGGTCTGCTTCTCAAAGCTTTTCACCACCTCACGTGCTTCGTTTTCATAAGCCTCCTTGAGCGGCGTAATGACGCTATAGGTTTTCTTACCATCGGTCACAGGGATAAGAATATTCTTGAACTGGTCGCCACGGTCCTCATATACACGCTTGATGACAGGTGCAGCAATGTGCATGAGCGCATCCATCTTGCGCTTGAATGTTTCGATTGCCGCTTCGGCCAAACGATTGGAGAGTTCGGTCTCTTTTCCACGGCGGAACTCATCCTCGTCAAATGGTACTTCCATTGCGAATACCTGCAGCACATCCAGGGTCAACGCTTCGAAATCGCTCGCACCCTTTGCATCTTCAACGATAGCCTCTGCAGCATCATAGATCATATTGGTAATATCCACACCCAAGCGTTCTCCCATCAGCGCATGGTGACGCTTTGCATAGATGACGTTACGTTGCTGATTCATCACATCATCATACTCCAACAGGTGCTTACGGATACCGAAGTTGTTCTCTTCAACTTTCTTCTGCGCGCGCTCGATGGAGTTGCTGATCATGTTATGCTCAATCATTTCGCCCTCCTCAAAGCCCATCTTATCCATCAAACCGGCGATGCGCTCTGAGCCGAACAAACGCATGAGTTCGTCCTCAAGCGAAACAAAGAAAACAGACGATCCCGGGTCACCCTGACGACCGGCACGACCACGCAACTGACGGTCCACACGACGTGACTCGTGGCGCTCGGTACCCAAAATAGCCAGACCTCCGGCGTCCTTTACTTCCGGAGTCAGCTTGATATCGGTACCACGACCGGCCATGTTGGTAGCGATGGTTACGACACCCTTGCGACCAGCCTCGGCCACAATCTCAGCCTCTTTCTGGTGCAACTTGGCATTCAACACATTATGTTGTATTCCGCGCATGCGCAACATACGCGAGAGCAATTCGCTCACATCCACCGAGGTAGTACCAACCAAAACAGGTCTTCCCTCCTCCACGAGACGAACGATTTCCTCGATTACCGCATTGTATTTCTCGCGCTTGGTGCGATAGATGCGGTCGTTCATATCGATACGCGCAATAGGCTTGTTGGTAGGAATGACAACAACGTCCAGCTTATAGATATTCCAGAACTCACCGGCCTCGGTCTCAGCCGTACCGGTCATACCGGCCAGCTTGTTGTACATACGGAAGTAGTTCTGCAAGGTAATGGTTGCGAAGGTTTGGGTTGCGCCCTCCACCTTAACGTTCTCTTTCGCCTCGACAGCCTGATGCAAACCATCCGACCAGCGGCGTCCCTCCATGATACGACCCGTCTGTTCGTCCACGATTTTCACCTCATTGTCGAGCACCACATAATCAACGTCTTTCTCAAAGATAGTATAGGCCTTAAGCAACTGATTAACCGTATGAACACGCTCAGACTTCACCGCATAGTCGGCCAACAACGCATCTTTTTTCTCCTGCATTTCGTCTTTCGACAGACTCTGCTTGCTCAGTTCAGCAATCTCGCTACCCACATCCGGCAACACGAAGAAATCCGGATCCTCGGTCTGACCAGCCAATGTCTCTGCACCCAAATCGGTCAGTTCGATCTGTCGGTTTTTCTCCTCGATCACGAAATAGAGCGGATCGGTAGCAATGTGCATATTCTTGTTTTGCTCCTGCATGTAGAACTCTTCGGTTTTCTGCAGGCGCACTTTGATACCCGGTTCGGAGAGGAACTTGATCAACGCCTTTGACTTAGGCATACCCTTATAGGCGCGGAACAGGGCCAACTCGCCTTCTTCCTGTACGCTCTTGTCCTCACTTGCCAGTTTGGTTTTTGCTTCAGTCAGATATTTGGTCGTAAGGGTCTGCTGACTGCGAACCAGCAGTTCCACACGATGCTTGTACTCATCAAACATCTGATCCTCGCCCTTAGGGATAGGACCAGAGATAATCAGAGGTGTACGTGCGTCGTCGATCAACACCGAATCGACCTCATCGACGATGGCATAGTTGTGTGGGCGTTGTACCAAATCGGCCGGCGACGTGGCCATGTTATCACGAAGGTAGTCAAAACCAAACTCGTTATTGGTACCAAACGTGATATCGCATTGATATGCTTTGCGTCGCTCGTCGGAGTTAGGGCGATGCTTATCGATACAATCCACGCTCAATCCATGGAACATATAAATAGGGCCATTCCACTCCGAGTCACGCTTAGCAAGGTAATCGTTCACCGTCACAACGTGTACGCCCTCGTGAGTAAGTGCATTCAGGAAGACAGGCAATGTAGCCACGAGCGTCTTACCTTCACCAGTCGCCATCTCGGCAATCTTACCTTTGTGCAGCACGACGCCACCGATGAGCTGTACGTCATAGTGCACCATGTCCCAGGTCACCTCGTTACCACCGGCCTGCCAATGGTTTCGATAGAGCGCCTTCTCACCCTCGATGGTCACAAAATCGAAGCGAGGGTCGGCCGCCAGGTTACGGTCAAAATCGTTGGCAGTAACCTCGATAATCTCGTTTTGTGCAAAACGGCGTGCCGTATCTTTGACAATAGCGAACACTTCGGGCATCACCTCGTCGAGGACCTCCTCGTAGTTCTTTTTGATCTGCTCCTTCAGGTCGTCGATGTGGTTAAACGTTGATTCACGCTTATCGATAGGCAAATCCTCAATGCCGGCTTTCAGTTGTTCAATCTCCTCCTTTTGAGGACGAACTGCCTCGGCAATTTTAGCCTTAATCTCCTCTGTTCGCGCACGCAACTGGTCGTTGCTCAGCGCTGAGATACTTGGGTAAATGGCATTAATCTTATCCACATAAGGCTTTACCGCCTTCATGTCTTTCTGTGACTTATTGCCAAACAGTTTGGTTACAATTTCAATAAAGTTCATATCTGTGTAATATATTTATCTTGATTATCGCTTGCCTCAGCTGATATAGAAAAGAATATCTCGTAAAGTCCAAGGCGCCTGCACACATTAAATGCGGTGCAAAGGTACGAAAAAAAACTCAATTATGCAAATTTTTGTACAAAAACAAGGCCAACTCTTGCATATTTGGCAAAATAATTGTACCTTTGTCGCAAATTTTAATTCACTTCATCATGAAAAAATCTTTCTTCACCCTCGTAGCGTTGGTATGCGGCGCCCTTTGTTTGCAGGCCGAGAACCCTTATGACGCTTACTATCAGGATTTGCCAATTGACATCGAGCATGTGCAGCCTGTCACCTTTCCTGACACAACTGTCAATATGAAGGTCTATTTCCGCCAATATGGCATAACCAATGCTGACGTATTGGCAACGGAGGCTTTTCAGAAGGCCATCGATGAACTGTCAGCAGCCGGAGGTGGTCATGTGGTGGTGCCTCGTGGCACATGGAAAACAGGTCCATTGACTCTGCGTAGCAATATCGACCTGCACTTGAATAAAGGAGCCGTAATGCTGTTTTCGGAGGATAAATCGCTGTATATGCAACCGGATAGTAAAGGTAGAGTGCCCAGCAAGGCCAACCCGTGCATTTCCGGCAAGAATCTGGAAAACGTAGGTATCACGGGTCAAGGTGTCATAG